>CAYWGR010000264.1:1806-3046 GCA_964458015.1 uncultured Planctomycetaceae bacterium | reverse complement strand
GAATACTTCCAAGAGCGGCTTATCCAGGAAAACACGCAGTTTCAGCGTTTCGCCGGGTCGAAGTTCCAAGGGAGCCTCAACCGTGGATTGTGGATGTTCGCCGGCGCGCGGATCATTCCGAAACGCCATGTCCAATGGCGTGACGCCGTAAGACACATCCGCTCGGATTGTCGATCGCGACATATCGATCTTCAGGGTTTTGGCGACGACATTGTAAACAATGACGGTCTCTTCCGCTCCATCGGATGAGCAACGCACCTTCAGACCTGCTTCGCGGGCTTGGCCGGGATCAATCTCTACGGCCAACTCCAGCGAGTCGCCTTGAACATTCGGAATCGCTGCTTCCGCGCCAGCCTTGAGCGGGATGCTTGCGACGGTTCGCGGATTGCGGCGAAGCGATTGCAGTTCCTGAGCCGGCGTTATTTGCGGCGAGCCATCGGCGTCGAGTGACAAGACACGAGGAAGACTCATTGCGCCCGAGCCTGTCGCGTTTTTCACGCTTCCCAACCGCGGGTCCATCACCCAAGCCCAAAATATGCGGCGGCCTTGATTGTCTTCAAGACTTTCCGGAGCGAAAAAAGTTCCGCCGGGCCAATTCATGCGAACATGGCGTTCAGGCATGAATTTTTCATTTTCAAAACGCCCGATGTAGATCCTTGCACCAACCTTGTGGCTAATGCACATTAAAACACGTTTGTTTCCAAGCTTGAAGAAGTCGGGGCACGAACAGTCTTCGCTTTTGAAAATGTCCAAATTTTCCTTGTTCGATTGGGTCCATGAGAGATCCGGGTGCTCGTAGAACGGGCCCAGCGGTGTCCAGTTGACCAAATCGGGCGACTTCATTGCATAAAGAGTGTCTTTACCGTTGGGAAGGTTGTTCCCGCCAAGCAGGCAGTAATAGGTGTCGCCTTCCCGCCACAGATACGGATCCCACACCTTGTAAACGCCATGCCCTGGTTGGCCCGGCTTAGGGATGGGAATAATCGGGTTCTTCGGGTGTTTCTTCCAACGAATTAGCTCATCGTCCGCGGCCTCGGCAATGCAAACGCCGGCGTCGATACCGAACCAGCAGAGCATCGGCTTGCCTTCTTTGCTGATAAAGGCGTTGCCGCTGAACGTGCCGCCGTCCGGTTCGCCGGGATTTAACTCGATTGCGGCGGGATGGAAGGTCCAATTCACCAAATCCGTGCTCGATGCATGACCCCAGCAGTGTCCGTCGCGCGGCCGACCGTGGCTATGA
>CAYWGR010000264.1:0-1796 GCA_964458015.1 uncultured Planctomycetaceae bacterium | reverse complement strand
GATATACATCAAGTGATAGCGGCCCTTCCAATAGATGCAGCCGTTGGCATCATAGGGCAGGCAATGCCCTTCCTCGGGCAAAGCCGTGACGTGCCAAGTGGGCCAATCCTCGGTCGCTCGCGTGCGGGCAGGCTCGGCTCCCATGGCACAAGAGCACCACCCCAACATTGCCGTCATAAACGATATGGTAATCCGCATGGAGAAGTCTCTTGTGGTGTTTGTGACCGGCAGACCGGGCATGGTTCAATTTGGGCTATTTTCGGGCAATGACACGGTAGGGTGCGTCCTCGACGCTCCCGTAAAAGGTGCGTCACGGACGCACCCTACTCCTGCTGAGCGAAGCGAAGAATGACCATTTGCCGTGTTGTTTTGTCAGACGCCAAAAATGCGGCGGGTCGAGCGTATACGATACCCCGCCTTCACAAATTCTCCCACCTTCGGCAGGCCATCGCTTCGCTCGACCTGCACTGTTTTTTTCACGTATTTGGCGGAAACGGAAGTATTGCGACTACTTACGTTTGCGCCATGCGTAGGCCAAGAGGCCGGCCAACGCCGTACCGAGGATTACAATGGTGCTTGGCTCTGGTACTACTGGTCCTGAAGCATAGAGCGCGCCGACCTCCGTGGCATTCATCGCGTAACCATAGATGCGGGCTTCGTCGATCAAGCCGGCCCAATAAGCATCATCGCCATCCACCGTTCCAGTGTCGGAACCGCGAACTTCATGCCTCAAACCGAGGAGAACGTCGGCAAAGTTGCTGCCATAGCTAAGGGGACCCGTAGCAGCGTAGCTTGCATATAAATCGCCGTTGCGATAAATACTGATGGTGCCGTCGTCGGCATAGGAAATGGCAACCATGATTTTGTCGGTCGAGGTTTCGGCCTCGCCGCCGTTGTCCGCGCCATTGCTGCGTTCCCAACCGTTGCTGCCCGACATCCACTGGTTGTCGGTGCGCTCGGCATAGACGATGCTGTCAAAAGTTTCGGAGGAGTCGCCGGTCGGGTTTTCCAAAGTCAACACGCCGCCGGATTTCTGGGTAAGGTTATCCGATTTCATCCATGCCACGAGCGTCTTGGCGGTGATCGTCTCGCCGATCGCTGAAGTCCGCATGTAGTCGTTCACGCCGTCCAGGTTGAGCGCTCCGCCGGAGATGCTAGCACCGTTATACAAAGTGCCGTTGGCCGTACCGACCAAGTCTATAGCCGTGCCGTCGTTGAACGTCCATTGATGCAGTAGTGCATTCGTTTCCGTCACCGAGACGGCATCCACGCCTGTGCGATAAGTCACGGCATCGTTTTTGGGTGCTAAAATGAGTCGTAGCGTATCTCCGCTATCTGCGGCGGTCGCCGCATAGGAAAACTTAGCACCAAGCGTCTGGTTGGTTCCAAGAGTCGAAGGATTATAATTTGCTTGGGTGATCGCAGCCAACGTGCGCCCATCGGTCACATTGTAAAGGCTGATTTCATAGCCGGAAGCATGTCCTTCAATGTTGCTGAATAGCGTACCATTGAACGTGTAGAGCTTGCCTGCGGTCAAGGTGCCGATATCCTGATAGACCCCAGACACCCATGAAAAATCCCCATTACATTCCAACCCGAACAAAGTGGCGCTGCCATCCGTCGGCTGCGCATATAAACCGCCGGTCGCATCCGTCGGACGATGCAAAATGGTGCTCATGCCGGTGACAAGCGTCCATCCAACCGGCACATCAACCTGATTCACGGTTCCGGTGCCCCAGGTCCAGTAATTTCCCTCTGCCCAGGTGCCTGGATCTTCAAAACCTCCATTGGTCACC
>CAYWGR010000263.1:0-3631 GCA_964458015.1 uncultured Planctomycetaceae bacterium | reverse complement strand
CTTCGGTACCCCCCAAATCGAGGCCAACAAAAAACGGCGGCCGAGCCTGGCCCGGCGTTATGAAATTTCTGGTTTGAGGCATGGATCTTATCCTAACCTCCCCAAATTGCGGATGCAACTATTCCCGCCCTGCAAAAATCTAGTCGAGCAGGACGGATAATACTGTCTAGTGTATGAAATTTGGAGAAGTTCCGCTTGTGCCAAAGGACATTTCCGGTGACAATGCCCCCTCCCCAATCATTCCCAAAGAGCGAAATGGAATTCGCGTTCGACCAGGAGGGATCCGATGGTCTCCTTACATGCGGCCATAGCCGTTTTAGCGTTGTCGGGCACCGGGCAAACCGCCATGCTCGATTTCTACGCCGATTGGTGTGCCCCTTGTAAGGCCATGAATCCCACGGTTCAAGCGCTGATCGACAAAGGCTATCCCGTCTACCGGGTCAATATCGATAAAAACAAAGCCTTGGCCTCTCAGTTCAAGATTAAAACGATCCCTTGTTTCGTGATGGTCGTTGATGGGCGCGAAGTAGACCGCGTCACCGGCGGCACGACCATGAGCCGGCTTGAACGGATGTGCAAACTGAGCAAGCCGTCCTCGACGAAGCCTGATCAGCCGCCCGCCATGCTTGCGCAAAACAAAGCAGCCGCACCGCCTTCGGCCATTCCATTGCCATCGGCCATGGCTGCGCCGTTCGATGGTTGGGGATCACAGCAACAACAGCAACAACCGTCTCCGTCGGAAGGTGTTTCCGATGCGACCCTGCTGGCCGCCACCGTGCGGATCCGTGTTGCGGATGCCGACGGCCATTCGTGCGGCTCTGGCACGATTATCGACTCGCGCGGCAACGAAGCATTGATTCTCACCTGCGGCCATATCTTCCGCGATTCCAAAGGCAAAGGCCGCATCGAAGTCGATCTGTTCGGTCCCAACGGTTCCCAACGCGTTGCAGGCCGATTGATTTCCTATGATTCCGAAGTGCGCGACGTGGGCCTCGTCGCAATCCAATCCGCCGGCCCGATTGCCACGGCGCGCGTAGCGCCGCCGGGCTATCGCCTTGCACGCGGCACGCCGGTAGCCAGCGTTGGATGCAATAACGGCGATGCGCCGACCGTTCGACGCAGCCAAATCACATCGCTGGATAAATTCACCGGCCCGCCGAACATCCAAGTGGCCGGCCAGCCGGTCGAAGGCCGCAGCGGCGGCGGTTTGTTTTCCAACGAAGGTTATGTGATCGGCGTATGCAATGCCGCCGATCCAAGCGATAAAGAAGGACTTTTCGCAGCCATCGGTTCGATCCATGCGGAACTCGACCGGTCGCAATTGGCATTTGTTTACAAGGCGTCCGGCGATCATCCGGCCGCTGCGCCGGAAGCTGCAACCGCTGCGTCGGCAGCATTGGCTGCGAGTGCGCTGCCGACGATGCCCCAACAAATGCCGGGCACAGCCGAATTGGGGTCCCTGGGCGCTTTGCCGGGCTATGCCGGCGAGACGCCGGTCAAATTGGCCACGCACGAACAAGCCGCGTTAGAGGAAATTCGACGAAGCAAGAAAGAAGGCTCCGAGGTCATCATCATCGTTCGTCCGCGCAATAACTCGAACGCCCGGAGCACGGTTTTCGAGTTGGACCGCGCCTCGTCCGATTTCATCAGGCAACTTTCCGCCGAAGCTCCCCGAGCGGATAAGCCTTATCAAGAGACTTCCCTCGAACAACCCGCCCAGCGTGTAACTCTTTTAGAGTGGTCGGCCGAGAAGGGGACAATCGTGGATCATGTGAAGTCGCAAGCGGGTGCATTGGCGAACCAATAGCCGCTTCGCTCACACGTCGTCGGTGAGCTTGCCCCGCGTGCGTTTAGAATTCCTGGATCATGCGTTCATATTCGGAATGCGGGTTGAGGCGACTGTTTCCACAGAAGATAATTGAGAGTGTTCTAAAATTGGTGTACCAAAACAGCGGGGAAAAAGGAACAGCAGGGTCGTAAACGACCCTGACATGACATACCGTTGAAAGAAACGGTTTGTTTGTCGTCTGTCATCCCGGCGTAAACGCCGGGCCTAACACCGCCTACGGCGGACAAGGGCCATGAACGGCCCTGGCAGTTGAGTTTCAGGTTCAGGACACCTTCAGATAATTTACTTTAGCAAGCCGTTGGATGCGTTCCGGCAAACGGGCAAAACAGAGGCGAAAATCTCTTGTGATGTGAGATTTCACAACGCATCGAATCCCTTCTCTTCCGTCTTTCCTTCCTTATACTCGCGCATCGCCTTCAACGTTAATTGCTCCAAGAGCGGCTGGGAATTCGCCAGGGTTTCATCCCAACGCGATTCCCCTTCGATTTCCTCGATCAACTCTCTTGCCAAGAGTTCTTGAACATCCTCCGGCAAGTTGGATGCTTTCTCGAATGCTTCTTGTAACAAGGCTGTCATGCTGATTTCTCCACTCAAGCAATACTACCACCGAAGGGTGGCGACGTCAAGAACGTCAAGCCGAGAAGGGGACAATCGTGGATCATGTGAAGCCGCAAGCGGGTGCTTTGGCGAACCAATAGCCGCTTCGCTTACACGTCGCCGGTGAGCTTGTCGTAGAACTCAACATAGTTATCGCGGCGATCACCGCTGCGGGCGGCAATCGCGCTGCGGGGATGCTCGTTGAGTTGGCCCGTGATGTTGTACTGGGCAAAGGGGCCCCATTCGACCGTGCGGCTAAGCGGCAGCAGTTGTTCTTGGATGACTTGGTAGATCGGCCGGATGCGGAATTTGGGGTTGCGCAAGAAGCCGATCAAAAGCTCCATCGGACAGTTTCCGGCCCCGCGCCCTAAACCGGCCATCGAAGCATCGACGCGCTCGGCGCCGTGGATAATCGCTTCAATCGTATTGGCGAACGCCAACTGCTGATTATTGTGGGCGTGGATGCCGACCTCCTTGCCCGTCTCTTTGGCGTAGGCCAAATACTTTTTCACAAGACGCTCGACCTGCTCGGCATACATCGAGCCGTAGCTATCGACGACGACCAAGGTGCTGGCCGGCGTTTTGGAGATAACCTCCAAGACCTGATCCATTTCGGTATCCGTGACGGTCGAGGCCGCCATCAGATTGGCCGACGCTTCATAGCCTTTGTCGACCGCGTCTTGGATCATGTCAACTGCTTCGGAAACTTGGTTGGCATAAAAAGCGACGCGAATCAGATCGAGCACGCTGTCTCTTTTCGGCAAGATATCGGTGCGCCAGTCCGATTTCGCCGCGTCGGCCATGGCGGCCAACTTGAGCGGCGTGGGATTGTCGCCCACGATGCGTCGGATATCGTTCTCGTCGCAAAATTTCCAATTGCCATTCTTATCGGGCGCAAAAAGCTTTTTCGACGCCTTGTAGCCGATCTCCATATAGTCGATGCCGGCCGCGACGCAGGCTTCGTAGACGGCCTTCACGAATCCATCTTCAAACATGTGATCGTTGATCAAACCGCCGTCGCGGATGGTGCAATCCAAAACTTTCAGATGGGGACGATAGGTAATCCATGGCGCCGTCACGAAAACATCTCCTTTCCAAGAAAAGTTCCACTAGGGGAACTAGCAACTCTACCACCCCAATATAGCATAACTAGCAGGTCCCGTATTCGAGTTGAGTTGGAAAACC
>CAYWGR010000262.1:0-4037 GCA_964458015.1 uncultured Planctomycetaceae bacterium | reverse complement strand
AGATCGCGGCAGTTGGGTATCATCAAGATCAAATCCGGCCGAAATTGATACAGGCCGGACTGTGGATCAAGCATCTCCTGCTGATAATTACCGAAGACGCCTTCATAAATATCCAAATGCAAACCATTTTGAAACCCCACGGCACGAAGCACCGGTGCGAGTAACGCCGTCGTGGAACTGCTCATGATCGCGACTTTGGCGCGGCGGCGAGGTCGCCAAACATCACTCGCCATGAGTTGCTTCAAGAGCCGCTCGCTTTTCACGAAGAACGCATAGGAAGGCGTCATTTGCAAGGCGGATTGTAGATCAACGATCGCCTCGACATATCGCTTTTCCTTGACCAACATCTTCGACCGGTGCAAGAATACCTGGGCATCAGGCGATGCGAGGGCTTGTGCCGTTCGCCCAAACTCCTCGACGGCCGCCTTGGCATTTCCACGATAGGCAAAAATCCGCGCACGCACGAATCGCGATAATGCCGTATCCAGACGGTCGAGCGAATCCAACACGGCATCAAGACGAGAGGTATCGGCAAAACCCGACATTAGATGCGAGGCAATGGCTTCTCCCGCGTCCGCGGAAAACATACTGTCATGCCGTCCGGCCAACTCAATCGCCAAGTCGGCCGGCGATGACGTTTCCTTGCGTTGAAACAAGAAATCCACTAATTCCTTGCTGAGAACGCGTTGATTCATGCTGCCGGTCCAATGTGCTTTTCAATGGCATCCAGGAACTGCCCGACGCTTTTCAAGGATGAAAGATCATCCTCCGCAAATCGAAATCCAAACTCTTCCTCAATCGCCAGGATGAGCTTTACTTGGGCGATCGAGTCCCAGCCTTCGACATCAGCGGGACCTGTTGCTGTCGTTACGGCTAAAGAGTCGTCGTCGAATACATCCCGAAAGATATTTTGAAAAACAAACAACCGATGCATTTCTCATTCCTTGCTGAGGGAGAAAGACAGTATCCAGAAATATCCTGCTATTGCCTTAAGTCAAGGAAGTAGTTCTCGTCACTGATCAATTTCGACGTGTGGTTATGAGGCGACTGCTTGTACATCTACTTCTCCGGGCACGGCTGCTTGCGATTCTTGTGGCCATCGAATGGCTGTCGCTCCCCAGGAAAGCCCGCCTCCGAAGGCGCACATCAGAGTTCGGCTGCCCGGCTTGATCACGCCCTCGCGCCACGCCTGCGATAGTAACGATGGTAAGGATGCGCCGCCGCTATTGCCGTTATGCTCAAGGTAATAAAACCGTTTCTCCCGCGGAATTCCAAGTGCCTTGTAAAGCATGTCCACCATGGTCTTGTTGGCTTGGTGGAATAGAATCATATCGAAATCATCCGCCGTAAGTCCCCGCCGCCGGAAAAGTCCTTTGAGGAAATCCGACACCTTGTAAAGGACAAAATGAAAAACGGCGGGGCCGTCCATATACAGATGCTCTCTTGTTCTCACGCATCCGTTTTCATCGGTATCCTCGTTGGAAGTGTCCGGCCCTGCCGGAAACCTGGCGCCGCCGACCGGTACGATGATTTTATCATAGTTGGCGCCAGCCGTGCCTACTTCAAAAAATTCGATGCCACCAGTATCACTATCGCAAGGTTCCAGCAATGTCGCAACGGCCGCATCGCCGTGCAAAGTCACCAATCCACGGTCTCGGGGATGGATTAGCGGCGATAGGGCGTCTGCGTTAAGCACCAGGGCTCGTCGCGCCGTTCCTGCAACCAGCATGGAGTGGGCAATTTGCAGTGAAAAAATATAAGCAGCACATGCTTGATTGATATCAAAAGCAGAACAGCTCTCCGCGAGTTTTAGATCCCCTTGAAGCTTACAGGCCGTGGCCGGCATTCGGTAATCGGGCGTTTGTGACGCGAAGAGCAACAGATCGATCTCCGACCGACCGATGCCGGTGTGCTCGAAAAGTCGATTCGCGGCCGACACAGCCAGATCCGAAGCGCATTGACCGGGCGCTACGACCCGGCGGTTGCGAATCCCCGACATGCGGAAAATGGAGGAAACCTCCTTTTCGCCTAGCCGCTCAGCCAATTCCTCATAGGTCAATACCGTAGCCGGCAATGCATGGGTGATGGCCCGAATTGTCGTTGTAAGCATCAGATATTCACCTTAAGCGATTTTGGATGCAACCAGCGTCTCAATATCCCCGAACGTTTCCAATCGAAGCATCTCTTCGGGAAAAATCTCTTTGCTCAATGCTTCGCTGAGAAGCAACATGATTACCAAAACGGTGACAGAATCCCAGTATTCCAGATCACGCAAAATCGTGCTGCTGGTCAGCTCACTTGGATCCACGTTCAATTCGCTGGCAATTTTGCACTTCAAATCGTTGTCCATTAGTTATTCTCCATAGCAGCAGCCCCGTGACAGTATTCGGGACGTATAGGTTGGTATGTCGCGCAGTTACCTGAGATCGATGGGCGGATTATTCATGCTTTCTTCGCTCATCGCCAAGGCTGACACCTCCAAAAGTCCCGATCTTCCTGGCAGGCACGCCCAATACGGAGACCCCGGCCGGGACGGATTGAACAGCCAGTGAATTCGCGGCCACGACAGCATTGGGTCCGACGGCTCGACATTGAACAACGGAAGCATTGGACCCGATAAATGCCATACGTCCGATCTTGCATGCACCATTGACTTGGGCGCCTGCACAAATTGTTGCAAAATCATCCACGCAAGCATCATGACCAATGGCGACGCGATGGTTCACAACCACGTGATTACCAATGGTCGTATTACAGGAAATAACCGAAAAAGCCGCTATATAGACGCCGGCCCCAATCTTGGCATCTCGGGCGCAAATAACGGAGGGGTGGATAAGTGTCGCCGCATGCCACCCCAGAGCATCCAATCGCTTTGCCATGGCCTCGCGTTGTGAACCGATGCCGAGGGTGCAGTGATACCAAACCTCCGCTCCCGGGTGAGCTTCGGCGATTTGCTCCGGTTTGCCCAGTATCTTATAACCATAAAGATCGCTCCCCCATTTGCGATCATCGTCGTCGACATAGCCCATAATGTTCCATACCGGGCCACTGTTGCTCGCAGCATTGACGTCATCGACGAGCCACGCAGCCTCTTTACCAAAACCTCCCGCGCCTGCAATGACCAATGTTTTCATTATTTCTCCCGATCAACGATCCATTCTTGATCCAGTTTAATCCCCGATATGGTCCCTGTCTACCGATGCCGTGCCCATGAACTCCGACATCGTGGCATGAGAATCGGAACTGATGCCATCGCGGCGTATCACCTTCCAAACTGTCGCTAATAAAATGCGAAAATCCAACCACGGGCTGCAATGATCGACGTACCATACATCCAATTCGAACTTTTTTTCCCAACTGATGGCATTGCGGCCGTTGATTTGCGCCCAGCCGGTTACGCCGGGTTTGACTTCGTTTCGCCGAGCTTGCTCGGGCGAATAGCGATCCAAATACCGCATCAGCAACGGACGCGGCCCCACCAAACTCATTTCACCCCGCAAGACATTGAATAACTCGGGCAATTCGTCAAGACTTGTTCGTCGCAAAAACTCGCCGAATTGCGTCAACCGCTCAGCATCGGGCAATGGATTGCCCCGTGCATCGACGGCATCACGCATCGTTCGGAACTTAACCATCCGAAAGGGTTTACCGCCTTGCCCAGGCCGTTCCTGGCGGAAAAATACCGGCGTGCCCATTGTTCGACGGACGGACAACCCCACGACCACTAACACGGGCAAAAGGATGACAAGCCCAATCAATGCAGCTATGAAATCACAAATCGGCTTTACGTAGGACCGGTAAAAAGGCATCGTGATGGTTTGTTACGTCTTAACGACCGATTGTAACATGTTTGAAAGTTTTCCAACCAAATAGTCTTGGCCATACTGTTCGCAGACAGTTTGCCGACCTCGTTGGCCCATTGCTTGTAATTCTTCGGTCGGCATATTATACAGCCGCCGGGCCGTATCGGCCATCGCCTGCGGATCGCTAGGAGGGCAGGTCATTCCCGCCCCGGCGGAACTAACCACTTCGGCAGT
>CAYWGR010000261.1:0-4055 GCA_964458015.1 uncultured Planctomycetaceae bacterium | reverse complement strand
GAAAAAGGACCCGAAGACGCCGCCGGCCGTATCGGCAAAGCGGTTCTAGACGCCATCGAAAAGGCCGACCTCGATCTGTCGGCCGTCGCTAGGGTCGGGCTGGGCTCGGCAGGTATTTTGAACAGCGCGACCGGCATCCTGGTCAAACCGGTCAACCTCAAGGGCTGGGACAACTTCCCCTTGCGCGATCGGGTGAGCGCTTATTGCGGGGTGCCCGTCACTTTTGCCAACGATGCCAATGCGGCTGCCTATGGCGAATACTGGGTCGGCTCCGGCCGCGAATTCCGCAGCATGGTGCTTTTCACCCTCGGCACCGGCATCGGTTGCGGCATTATCGTCGACGATCTGGCCATCGACGGCGAGAACGGCCACGGGGCCGAGTGCGGTCATATCGTGATCGACTACTCGGAAAACGCTCGATTGTGCGGCTGCGGTCAGCCGGGACATCTGGAAGCTTATGCCAGTGCCACAGCCGTTGTGAAACGCACCCGCGAGGCCCTCGATGCGGGCCGTCCCAGTTCGCTGCACCGGCGCTTGGCCGATGGCGCACGGCTTACGCCAAAAATGGTTTCCGAAGAAGCCGTGGCGGGCGATGCCTTGGCCTTGGAACTGATTGCCGAAACGGCGCGGTTCGTCGGCATCGGCGTCGTTAATTTGATGCACACGATCGACCCCGCCTGCGTGCTGTTGGGCGGAGCCATGACTTTCGGCGGACACGAAAGCGACTTGGGGCTACGGTTCCTCGGCTGGGTTAAGCAGGAAATCGACCGCCGCGCTTTTCCCATGCTCGCCGAACGCACGGTCATCGATTTCGCCAACCTCGGCAGCGACGCCGGCTACATCGGCGCCGCCGGCCTGGCCCGGTTGGAGTATCGGAAACGGTCGCAGTAGGTCTAACTAGTGTAGTGATCCATAATTGTGGGATCGTATTAAAAGCCGCTTATTGAGTGCCACTGGCTTTGCCAGTGCTGGCCGCCGTATGTAATCACGCGGAATCCCCACACTGGCAGAGCCAGTGGCACTCACTGAATAAAACCCCAACAGCGTGAATCACTACACTAGCAATAATCCTTGGATAGAAGCGGCCTCGGATTGTGAACCGTCGTTTCTCTTATGCCATAATCGCTCTTTTTCCCTCTTGACGCAGTTTTCGCTGGCTGTACTATATGTATTAGTACAGTTAGTGAGGTGCCCGTGGATTTTTCCATCGATTCGGCCGGCCGGCAACCGATCTGCCGGCAAATCATTCTTCAAATACGCGAGGCGATCGCGCGCGGGAAGCTTCGGCCCGAGGAACGACTGCCATCGGTTCGGGAACTTTCGCGAATTCTGGTCGTGAATCCGAATACGATTGCCCGGGTGTATGCCGAGCTGGAGCGGGAAGGCATTTTGAACACGCGCCCCGGCTCGGGTGTTTTCGTGGCTCGGCCCGGCAGCGAATTGTCGCGGAAAGTGCGCCGAGAGCGGCTTCGTGAAGCCGTCGATCACTTGCTGACCGAGGCTGTGCATTGGGAATTTTCCGCGGAGGAGGTTTTTCAATTGGTCCAAGAACGTGCTAACCGGTTCCGGTGGCACGACGGAGAGTAAGTCGAAGTTTTCGACATCTGGAAGGATGGAGGATTCTTATGTCGGATGTGATTGTCGCCGAACGGTTGACGAAATACTACGGTGGTCGTTGTGCGGTCAATTCTCTAAATTTACGAATTGCCGAAGGCACGGTCTATGGCTTGCTGGGACGCAACGGAGCGGGCAAATCGACCACGATCAAGATGTTGCTCGGCATGACGCATCCCAGCTACGGCCGGGCTGAAGTGCTCGGCGATGATTCCACGCAGTTGCAGCCGGCAACCAGGGCCAGGATTGCGTATCTGGCTGAAGGACATCCGATCTACCGTTGGATGACCATCGGTCAAGCGGTTCGATTCACCAGGGCGTTTTATGAGCGATACCGCTGGAATCAGACGCTTTTGGAAAAGATTCTCGATCATTTCGAGCTTTCGATGAAGCGGAAGATTCGCAAACTTTCGCGGGGACAACAGGCCCAAGTGGCGCTGGCGCTCTCTGTGGCCACGGACCCAGAGGTGCTGATTCTCGATGATCCGACGCTGGGCCTCGATACGGTCGTACGCCGCGACTTTTTGGAGTCGCTCATCCAGATCATCCAGCGGCGTGGTCGAACGATCCTGTTCAGTTCCCATATCTTAAACGATGTCGAGCGCGTGGCCGACCGGATCGGGATTATTTGCGACGGCGTTTTGAGGGTTGATTGCCCGACCGACCATTTCAAGGAATCCATTCGCAAAGTCTACGTTGAGATGCCATCGGGATTCAATCACGAGCGGCCGGAGATCGCCGAGTGCCCCGGTGTGGTGAATCGCCGCATGGTTGGTAAGCGATTGGAACTTGTGATCGTGGGTTTCGATGACGAACATCGACGTCGGTTCGAGTCATTGGGCGCTCGCGGAATCGAGGCGATGGATTTTAATTTGGAAGATGCCTTTATCGAATACACCCGCGGCCCTCGCCGCAGTCTGCCGATCTTTGCCGAAGAAGAGGAGGCCGCCCATGTTTAGAGCGATGGCGATGAAGGAACTGCGGGAAACGGTTCCGATTGTTCTTATGGCTTTGGGAGCATGTCTGTTTTTGTTTAGCGGGCTGTCGCAGTCGTTTTTTGATTTGAACTTAATGAATGGTTCCAATGACTGGCGAAGCTATGTACCGTTTGTCGAAGATGAGCTTTTCTATATCCGATTTTGCTGGGTCGGAGGGTTGCTGGCGATTGCATTGGGATTTCGGCAGTCTTTGGGCGAATCAATTTTCGGAACATATCCTTTTTTGTTCCATCGTCCCGCCGGCCGCCGCTGGTTAGTCGGCATGAAGCTAGTCGTCGGGCTGGGCCTATATCTGATGTGCGGGGCGAGCGTCATTTTGATTTACGGTCTTTGGGCGGCGACGCCCGGCAAATACGCCGGTCCGTTCGAATGGTCCATGACCTTAACGGCCTGGGCAGTGCTGTTCGAGATGACTTTGCTTTATCTTGGGGCTTTTTTGTGCGGCATTCGGCCGGGCCGATGGTATGGCTCTCGGTTGTTGCCCTTGGCGGCTATTGCACCTTTGTTGCTTGTGGTATTCCCCGATTTACTGCCTCTGGGAACTATGTTGCAGTTCACTATCGTATTGGTGGTGGATGTGTGGCTGATTGTCGCGATTCTTTTCGTTGCTCAAACACGTGATTACCACTGATTTCTTCCTCGTCGAGATTGAAATATGACAACACGGAATTTATCGCTACATTCCTTAATGCTGGCCTTTATCCTTGCATTAGGAGCTCTCGTCGTATGGTTTTTTGTGATGACGTCGATTGTCGATTATGTTACGAACACATGGTTGCCAAGGTGTCGATTGTATCAATCCGAGGAATTATACATTTTGTGCGACGGCACACCGGTCATTGATTCGCATCAATCCGACGACGACGGTGCGAAAATTATTCGTACCTTGGATGGCCAACGAATCAAAGTGCCGAGCGACTATCCTGGCTCATATTGTCCTCGTGAAGCAAGATCTGCGGGGCTGGAAACACAAGTCGATCCCAAGAATCGTTTTACACGGTTGCACTGGAGCATACGACTGATTAAGTTCGTAGCCGCCGACAGATGTCCCGTTGTGTGGTACTTTGTTCACGATGGCCAACTGGAAGGACACGGCTATCTTGTAGGTTATGACGCGAAGACAGGGCTCGAAATCGGTTACATCGGGCGCAATGGCGCCAGTGACGAGAAACCGTCACAGGAAGAGCAATTTCCAGTAGACGGTTGGCGAATGTTCAGCCATTTCGGAGTTTTTCTGGCTCGCAGCTTCAACGTGGATACAGAGTATCTCGATTACGACGCACGTTATCTCGCGATGAAGGAGGGAGGTGGCCAGATGCCGCCGTGGATACTCTATCTTCTTGCCGACGATGGTTTGGTGCAGGTCAATGTAAAAGAAAGAACGACCAAGGTGCTTTGGAGAGGTGCGGATATAATCTCAATGACGCTGGCCTACAAAGATGC
>CAYWGR010000260.1:636-4066 GCA_964458015.1 uncultured Planctomycetaceae bacterium | reverse complement strand
ATTTACTTGTTTTTGATATTGCTTGCGGTGCGCTTCTCCAATTACAAAGCTTTACGACGGTTACGGCTTTTTCGGGATTGGCGACCCGCCCTGCCCTGCCCTGTTAGGCCGTCTGCTCGATCTTCTGCTGCACCTGGAACACTAACGCAATGCTGGCTGCGAAGCTTAGCAACAAAGCCGTTACGACGGGAATGTGGCTTCGCTCGCGCAAAATTCGCGGGCCAAGCGCGGCGGTCAGCAATGTAGCCGCCAGCGGCAACGCGGGGATCAGGATTAGTAGTGTGTTAGTGTTGGGCATACACAAAAAAGTGCAATGTCGAATGTCGAAATCAAAATGTCGAATGAATGTCGAAAACGAAATAACGAATACATCTGATGGGAAGTATGAAAGATATGACTATTTGGCATTCCTTTATATGTCGAGTCGATAGTCGATTTCGTTGGGCGGAATCTCTGGCTGCACACCGGCCGGAGGCAGACGTGGCAATGGCTCGGCTTTTTCATCCGACGGCGGCAATGGCGTCTCCTGGAAGGCGGCTTGGTTGGCCTCACGCAATAGTTGCCAACCGGTGATGTCAAGATTGCCTCGTCGGTCGAACAGGACGAGCACGAGGGCCAAGGCCAGGGCCGCCTCGCAGGCCGCCAGGGCAATGATGAACAAGACCAGAATCTGGCCGCCGAAATCGTTGTGGTAGCGGCTCCAGGCGACCAAGCTAATGGAAACACCCTGCAACATGATTTCGACCGAGAGAAACATCACGATCATGTTTCGCCGACTCAAGACGCCGACCATGCCGATGCCGAACAGGATCGCCCCGACGATCAAATAATTGTTCAGCAGCACGATTTCATCGGTCATGGCGCTCATTCCTTGGGTTGGCGGTTGGAGGAATGACGGATCTGTCGTCGCCGTGAACCGTCGTATCGGCGTTTGCCAGCCCACTGGCCGCCTTGCCGGCGGGTATAATATCGCAATCGTTTGCGTTGCCCTGTTTTCCGGGAAACAGCCAACGGGCTCCTTTTCCTTGATAACCTACGACAGTTGCAGCACCGACCAATGCCGCGAGCAGTAATACGCCGGCAACGTCGACAGCGAGCAAATGCCGGCCATAAAGCTCGGCGCCCAACCGGGCGACATGTTCTGAAGTTAAGACGCCGGAAGCCAGGGCGTCTTCGGTGGGCGTTTTGATCGGCTGGATGGGCAAAAACACACGGCCAATGACCATTGAAAGCACGCCGACGATCGTAATGCCTGTTGCGGCGGAAACCAGTGCCTCCCAGCTAACGCGGTCGTAGGGCGCGCGGCCTTCGGGCTGCGCAAGCATGAGCACAAATAAGAAGGTAACGAGGATTGCGCCAGCGTAAACCACGACGGCAGCCACGGCTAAAAACTGAGCGCCGGTGAAAAAAAATAGCCCTGCCGTACCCAAAACCGATTGGCCAAACCACACGGCGCAATAAAGCGGATTGCGAAAAGTCACGGCGGCGGCAGCCGAGACGACCGTAATTCCGGCCAGGATCAAAAACACGGCATCGGCTGCCCAATCGCTCAGACGCGGAACCTGCGCCGCACCCAACCCCAACGCGATGCAGGCCAAAACAACGCCCGCACTGCGTCCGCGCGCCGTGCCGCGCGGCAGCATCAGCCATAGGCCGAAAGCGCCGAGGAGCGTCGTAAGCGTCAGGATGGTGAAGTGGTTGAGCATGGTGGAATAATGTTCAAGGTTCAAATTTCAATGTTCAATGATCAGGAATGAAATTTGCAAGAAATTGTTGAACATTGAAAATTGGACCTTGAAAATTTGCTTTTATTCAGTGTTTTTCGTTTGGTCGTATACGCTTAATAACTTCACTTTGTCGAAAACCATTTCTTCACGGCTCTTGCCCGACAGGTCGTAAAGGCTTGTCAACTCGATGGCATCGACAGGGCAGGCTTCTTCGCACATACCACAGAAAATACACCGCAGTTCGTCGATTGTGAAGCTCTGGGGATATTTTTCGCGGTCGGGCCAGGGGCTTTCCGAGGCGAGAATATCGATGCAATGGGCTGGACAGGCAGTGGCACAAAGGAAGCAAGCTACGCATTTTACCCGGCCTTGCGAGTCGCGATTCAAACGATGCACGCCGCGATAGATGCGAGGATCGGGAATAACGTGGCGCACCTCGGGCGATTGGACCGTTTTTTTGCGATGGAACAAGTGTCGCAGGGTGGTCGTGAGTCCTTGGGCGAACAATAGGAGATACGACCGGCCGGCAGCACCAAGGCGAGGTTCTTGAACCCAGGTGATTTTTTGGTCGCTTTGGTTCATTGCTGCACCTCGCGATGCGGTTGATTGTTGCCGCCGGTGGGATCGGCTGCGACGGTGACGATCCAAACGACGATCATGGCGGCCCAGCCGACGGCGGCCATCCCCCAGGTAAACGGGAGTCCCATCCACGCGACCAGCGAGTTGCCGAATTCGAGCCAGGAGGCCACAACCACGAGGTTCACAAGTCCCCAGGGGATCATGATCTTCCAGGCGAGTTCCATCAATTGGTCGAAGCGGAAACGCGGCCAGCTCCAACGGGCGAGCATGAAAAACAGGATCATGCCCATCACTTTAGCAAGCAGAACGATAATGCGCAGCAGAGCAATCGGCCAAGTGATGGTGTCGCTAGAGCCGGTGAGGCCCCAGAAATGCCAGCCGCCGAAGAACAGAATGACGATTAAAAAGGCTGCTAGAATCATGTGCAGGAACTCGGCGACCATGTAGAGCATCAGCTTGACGCCGGCATACTCGGTATGATAGCCGCCGACCAGTTCTTGTTCGGCCTCGGGGAGGTCAAAGGGCAGGCGAGCGGCCTCGGCAAAGGCGGCCACGCAGAAGACGAGAAAGCCGAGCGGTTGCTGGAATACGTTCCAAATACCGGCTTGGGCCTGATGCGAGATGATCGTGTCGAGCCGCAGCGATCCGCTCACCAGAACCACGCCGAGAATACCGAGTCCCAAGGGCAGTTCATAGGAGATCAACTGAGCGCCGCTGCGGAGTCCGCCAAGGAAACTGTATTTATTGTTGCTTGCCCAACCGCCCAAGACAACGCCATACACGGCAATTCCTCCGACGGCGAAGACGTAAACCATGCCGACATCCACGCAGGGAGCGACCGCCAGATGGATATTTTCGCGAATGCCCCAGGAGGCAGGGAAGATGTTGGGCGGAATGACGCTGCCCAACGGAATAACGGCGAATGCAACAACGGCGGCGATGAAAATCGTCATGGGGGCGAGAAGAAAGAGAACTCGATCGACGCGGCTTGGCGTGAATTGCTCTTTGAAGAAAATCTTCACGCCGTCGGCCAGCGGTTGGCCCAGCCCAAAGAGTCGGATTTTAGTCAGAGGGATGCCGACGCGATTCGGCCCCAGGCGATCTTGCACCCAGGCGGCCATCCA
>CAYWGR010000260.1:0-626 GCA_964458015.1 uncultured Planctomycetaceae bacterium | reverse complement strand
GAGATGTCCACGAACGGGTCGCGGCGGCCGCGGAGGTAGGTGGTGTTGACGCCGAGGTGCGCGAGGTAGCGGAAGCTGCGTTCGTCGTCGGTGCGGCCGTGGAGCGTGGCGGGCATCCATCGCTCGACCAACAAGAGTTACGCCGCTGCATTCATCAGCCCGGCGATCAGGTTGGGTTTTTTCACGATGGATTCAAGGAAAATGGATGGCATTTGGGATTGGCGACGGTCAGTGTAAGGTGGAAAAAAGGAAAAAATTGTTTTCAAAATTACATATTGTGCATGGTAATAGTAACATTGTCCCGTTTTGAAAAATTCAAAACGCGAAGTAGGGAACACTAATCTTCGCTGATCATCACTAATTGCATAGATTAGAGTTGATTAGTGGAAATTAGTGTTCGTACAAACACTTTTCTATCGAGTGACTTTTTTCTCATATTCTCCTTTTCTGTTTTTTTAAGGTCTACGGATTATTCTCTCAAGAAATGTTTATATCTTTATCAGTGCTGGCTAACAGATTTGCTCGTAAATCAATGCCTGTTTCCGGCACGGGACCGATGACGGCGGAAAAATAGGGTATCTCCCGGGCGATTTCTTCGAGAATGGTGCGGGGATCGTAAAGTCCTT
>CAYWGR010000259.1:0-4101 GCA_964458015.1 uncultured Planctomycetaceae bacterium | reverse complement strand
CTCGTTTTCCGATAATTCGCGCCCTCGGCATTGAGATAATCGGCATCGTCGATCACTGCGATTTTTCGACCGCCGAGAAACGGTTTCATGGCGATATTATGGCAAAGTCCCTCGCGCCGCCGGTGTTCGCGGTCGCCTATGAGCAGTTCCAACGGAATGAAGGATTTGTCGTCCGGTTTGCCGACGATGTCGAGATCGGGGTGTGTGCCGGCGGCCACTTGCGTACAGGAAGGGCACGTTCCGCAAGGTTCCAGTTGTTCTTCGGGCCGTGTTTGGCAGAGCATCGCCTGGGCCAGCTTCAGAGCGAAGGTGCGTTTGCCGATTCCGGCGGGCCCGGCAAACAAAAAACTACTGGCCAACCGTCGCCGGTCGAGGGCACGGCGAAACTGCTCGACAACATCATCGTGTCCTTGAATATCTTGCCAAGCCATGCGTTTGGTCCGTCATTCTGAAACGAATAGAAGAAGCTTAAAACGTCTATGAAAGAGAGTTATCTCGTACTGAAGCTCCGGCCGCGTGGAGTTGCCTGGAGGTTCCCAAGCTGGAGCTTGGGAACCAGGATTGTTTCTTTTGTTAGACGCTTGTGACGATAAGCCGGATCCTTTATTTCGCTTGGAACGGTTGTTTATTCATCCATGATTTCAAACGAGCAGCAGGGATCGCCTTCATGGCGGCAAGCCGTTTGACGGATCGACCGCCCGACCACTTGTTTGAGCACTTCCTGATCGATGAAGCAAATGCTGCGTTGCGGATCGACCATGCTGATAAAAGGGCAACTGCGTTTGTGCAGCAGCAGTTGCCCTTGAGCGTCTTCGACGGCCTCGATCAGTCCGCCCTCGGCCGTCAGCAGATCGATGAACTGCCGCAGCCGATCCAAGGGCTGTTTGGCGGTGATGTTGGCGCTGTAGTGTTCGGCCAGGGAGCGGCTGACTTGCTTGAGCACGTTTTGGCACAGATTTTCGCCGCCCACATCGCGGATCGCCCGCCAAATGGCGGGCACCACGAGGCGCTGATTGTTGGCGAACAGCAAAACCATCGCGGCTTGGGTAGCGCGATAAAGGTGGCGCGGCCGCCCTCGACCGGACAGCCGCTCGGTCTCGCGTTCGACGAAACCGGCCGCAACCAATTCGTTAAGTTGTTCGGTTACGGCGGTGCGGGTTACACCGGCAGCCTGGATTAAATCTGTGACCGTTTGCGGCGGGTTGCCAACGAGCAATTTAACGATGCGAATTCCCGCCGCGCTGATAGTAGCGTCCGCCATGATGCAATCATTTTCCCATCTTGCGGAGATTATCGATGCAAAGCTTGACGCTTTCAAAGGGCGAGCCGCGATAGCTTTCTTGCTCGACGATGTACCATTCGGTGTCGCCGGTGGTTTCGCAAAGCTCGAAAACGGTTTTCCAAGGCACAGTGCCTTCACCGACGACGGCATTGGCCGGTCCGCCGTGTTCTTTCAAGTGGATGGTGGCCGAGCGATGGGGGAATTTCTTCAAGATGGCAACGGGATCGCCGCCGCCGTCGATGCAGTTGCCGGTATCGAGTTGCATGACCACGTTTGGCCCTGCATTGGCGAAAAGGACTTCCCAGGGGATCCGATCGGCCACGGGCTTGAAGTCGCCGCCGTGGGCGTGATAGCCGACGCGCATACCGTGTTCTTTGACCTTATCGCCCAACTCGGTGAGCAGTTTCGCCGTGTCGGCCAACGAAGCCAGCGAGCCCATGAACGCCGGCGGCAACCAAGGGATAATCAAAAACTTGTTGCCGAGCGTTTTGTGGAATTCGATGGTGCCTTTCAGGGCGTCGCCGGTGAGGGTTTCGATGCCGGTATGCGAACCGCAGCACTTCAGGCCGTTCTTGTCGAGGATTTTGCGAAGCTCTTCGGCCTTCAGACCGTGATAGCCGGCGAACTCGATGCCTTGGTAGCCCATTTTGGCCACGGTTTCAATGGTGCCGGGCACGTCCTTGGCGGCCACCTCGCGTAGAGAATAAAGTTGTAACCCGATGGGGATTTTTTTCTTGGTTTCCTCGGCGAACAAACGCGAGGGATTTGCGCCGACGGTCCACAGGGCTGCCGCGCCGGCACCCAACTTCAACAGGTTGCGTCGTGAGAATTGCATGATCTCTCCTGGAATTGCTAGGAATGATAATGATGGATATGTGTCGGCCAGCGCCAGCAAAGGGGATCCTTAGCATAGCATTCGGAGGGGCCTAAGTCCAGATAACGGCCGGCAGGGGTGGCAGGAACGGATTTTGGCGGTTGCGGGAATGAATGTGAAACGGATTGTTCGTGGAATGTGACGTCTAGATGCAGTTCAGAAACACAGCGGGCAAGCCCGCTCGCTTCACGGGTTACCGATTTTGGCCATAGAAATTACTGCGCCCGCCGGGTAGGTGGCAAGAAGAATGCCCCCCATATGTATGGAATGGCTAGGTCTTGGCTGTTCCAGATCGGAAGTTGCTGCTTTGCAATCATTTGGCTACGGTCTGTTGGGAAATGTCCAAAAATATAAAACATTTATCCATTTGTATAATTTTCTTCTGGTACACTAGATGGCTGATCGTGTAAACTACAACATCTTTCTTTCGAGGTACTTTTTTCATGGCGAACAATTATCGTTTCTCATTCGGCCCCTGGAACATTCACGAAGGCGCCGATCCGTTTGGGCCGACGGTCCGGCCGTCGTTATCGTTCACGCACAAGTTGGGCATGTATAAGCAGCTCGGTTTCGATGGCGTGCAGTTTCACGACGACGACGCCGTGCCCGACATGGAGAATCTTTCGGCGGCCGATACGGTGAAGAAGGCCGCGGAAGTGAAGAAAATGCTTGACGACGCCGGTCTTGTCGCCGAGTTCGTTGCGCCGCGGCTTTGGGAACATCCCAATGGGATCGACGGCGGTTACACCTCGAATGATCCCGCGTGCCGTCGTTGGGCCATCGACCGCACGAAGCGGACCATCGACATTGCGAATGCCCTGGGCACCAAGCTGATCGTTCTCTGGCTTGCCCGCGAAGGCACGTACATCCGCGAGTCGAAGAACGCTTTGGATTCTCATCGTTATTTGGTG
This sequence comes from uncultured Planctomycetaceae bacterium, assembly GCA_964458015.1. Lineage (GTDB taxonomy): Bacteria > Planctomycetota > Planctomycetia > Pirellulales > Thermoguttaceae > CAYWGR01. Next base: position 1,034 of record CAYWGR010000259.1, on the reverse strand, counting down.
GAAGCTCTCAATGCGATGTTGCAGCACGATGCGGGCATTAAGATTGCCATCGAGTCGAAGCCGAATGAGCCGATGGACCATGCTTACATCCCGACGATCGGCCACGCCTTGGGCATTGCTCCGATGACGGTTGCGCCGGATCGCGTCGGCGGATTGATCGAGACGGCCCACGCGATGTTGGCCGGCCTTGATCCGTCGGACGAGATGGCGTTTGCGTTGTCGGCCAACAAGCTTTGGAGCGTGCATCTGAACGATCAGAACGGTTTGAAGTACGACCAGGACAAGACGTTCGGCGCGGCGAATTTGCGAGGTGCGTTCAATCAGGTTCGCGTGTTAGAACTGGCGAAATACTACGACACCGGCTATTTCGTCGGTTTGGACGTGAAGGCCATGCGATCTCAGAAGGCCGAAGTGGCGCACAAGCACTTGTCGAACAGCCGGGCGATCTTCCTGCGTTTGGTCGAGAAGGTTCGCACCTTCCCGGCGGACGTTGCGAAGCAGTGCATCGCCGACCGCGACTACGAAGGGCTTGAATTGGCCGTTTTAGAGCACTTGATGGGCAAGTAGTCGGAGGATCGTGTTTTTGGTGACGTAGGGATGGGTCGAGCTTTAGCGTTGCGTGGTGTGGCTCGCTAAAGCTCGACCCACTCTACAAAAATTTACCTGAGGGTATCCTGGGATTGACGCACCAAAGCAGCAGGAAAAATAAGGGCAGGAGGGTCGTAAACGACCCTGACATGACATACGGTTGAGGAAAATTGCTTGTTCGGTGTCAGTCATCCCGGCGTAAACGCCGGGCCTAACACCGCCTGCGGCGGACAAGGGTCGTGAACGACCCTGAATTTGAATTCCCGGACGCCCTCATTTACCTAGTGTAGTGATTCATAATTGTGGTATCGTGTATAAAATCGTTTTTGATTGCCACTGACTTTGCCCATTGGTATCTACACATCCTTTAGAAATCCTTACAATCAAGGGACAATTACGAACAAATACTCACGCAAAGTCGCAAAGGCGCAAAGATATTTCATTTA
>CAYWGR010000258.1:0-4110 GCA_964458015.1 uncultured Planctomycetaceae bacterium | reverse complement strand
TGAGATAACAGAACGCTTTCTCACGTAAAGACGCCAAGGCGCAAAGATACCGACATAATTTCTTTTTTATTGGATGCCATCATGCTTCACGGAAATCAGAAATCAGAAATTATAAATGATAAATTCAGGGCATTTACCCTCGTGGAACTCCTGGTCGTCATCACGATCATCGGCATTCTGATCTCGCTCTTGCTGCCGGCGGTGCAGTCGGCTCGCGAGGCGGCCAGACGCATCCAATGTGCGAATAACCTAAAACAACTCGGGTTGGCGATGATCGGCTATCACGAGGTAAACCAGATGTTGCCCTACCAGCGGTCGTTTGTCGCTTATGGCGGCGGCTCGATCAATACCAAGGGACCGGCGAACGAAAACCACCGCAGTTGGATCTTCACCTGCTTGCCCTATATTGAACAACAAGGGCTCTACGATCAGATGGATATGAACCGCAGCGGCTTGGATAGCACGGTAAACGCTAATGGAGTTAGCAATCGCAGCATTTTACAGCAAAACCTGTCGATTGCACTATGTCCCTCCGACTCCATCTCGCGCATTCCCTCGGTAAGCGCCGACGAAGCCTCGGCCTCCTCGACCGACCAAATGGAGGGCTGGGAATCCGCGGGCATTGCTTTAGGAAGGACTAATTATTCCTGCAATTCCGGCGACCATATTAGCGCCGGCCTTGGCTCGGGCGATACGAATCTTGACTGCGGCCAATACAATGGCGATCCATTCCCTTCGGGAGTGATGCGAGGCGTCATCAGCCGCAGCGGATGGAGCGCGAATTTCGCGCATATTCGTGATGGACTCTCCAACACATTCATTGCCGGCGAATGCATCGGGGCATGGTGCAAGTGGCAGGATTGGGGATTCCAAAATCAGGCTTGCACGGCCTTCCCGATCAATCACTACCATCCCACATTGGAAATCTATAGTCGTAGCCTTAGTCCTTGTCACTGCCGGACATTCCGAAGTTTCCATTCCGGAGGAGCCCAGTTTGTCTTCGGCGATGGCGCCGTGCGTTTTATTTCGGAAGGCGTTGATTTCGATACATACCGTGCCTTGGCTTCGCGCAGCGGCGGTGAAACCGTATCTGGAGATGCATTCTAATGAAACGAACCTATTGGTCTTTCCTCATTGGTTGCGCAGTCGTCCTGCCATTCTGCGGTTGCAGCAAATCCGGCGCAAAGACCACACCCATCGCCGGTCGGATCACTTTGAGCGGCGGAGCATGGCCCAAGGCCGGTAGCTTGTCATTCCATCCGCTTGAAGCGCCGGTAGGCTTGCCTAAAATTCCCGGCAGCGCTGATTTTATGCCCGACGGTTCATTTACGGCAAGCACTTTTAAGTCGAACGATGGTTTGGCTCCAGGCCGCTACCGTGTAACCGTCGATTGTTGGGAGCAGCGGCCGTTGGACGGCCAACCAGGCAAGAATTGTTATGTTCCTGAGAAATACCGCAATCTCAAAACGACGCCGTTAGAACTGACCGTTGCCCCCGGCACGAAACAAACCGACGTTTCGTTCGATATTGTGCCGACGACCAAAGGCAAATAGTCCCGAACGTAGAACAGCGTTGTAGCCATCTTCAACGCGATCTGGGGACGCCCAAGAATCTCTAGGCATGTTTTTTTCAAGCATTCAATTTCACCATCGCTTCGTTACGACGATCGAATCGGCTATAATCTACAAAGTATCACCAATAAACTCCTTGACCAAAACCACTTCCAAAGTCAAGATGACAAGAGGAATAAAACAACGATTCCTATCACGTCCATGAAATCACCGACCACCGTTGCATCAGCAGAAAAGGCGTCATCATGCGGCTGATTTTTTTCCCAGGCTCCATCCTTCTTACTTCCTGCGTCGCCTTTCAAGCTTTACAGACACTCTCGGCGGCCGAAGCACCCAACACGGCGACGAATGCAGCCGATTGTGATGTCTTGTTCGCGCGCAAGAATCTGGTTGCTTGGTGCATCGTGCCTTTTGATGCCAAAAAACGGGGGCCTCAAGCCCGGGCGGAGATGCTTCAACGCCTAGGTTTCAGTAAGCTTGCCTACGATTGGCGCGATGAGCACGTTCCAACGTTTGAAGATGAAATTCTTCAGACCAAAAAACATGGCATCGAGATTGTGGCGTTTTGGGGCATGCACAACAACTTCGCCCCCCTCGTGCGCAAGTATGGCCTCAAGCCGCAATTTTGGACAATTGCCGGCAGTCCCCAAAATGGAACGAACGAAGAAAAAATCGCCCAAGCATCCGAAAACTTGATGCCCATCGTCAACCAGACTCGCGAGTTGGGCGGCAAACTTGCCTTGTACAATCATGGCGGTTGGTCTGGCGAGCCCGACAACATGGTTGCAATCGTCAAGTATCTTCGCGAGCGAAAAAAAGCGGATCATGTCGGGATCGTCTACAATCTGCATCATGGTCATGGCCATTTGACCGACTTCCCCGAGGCCCTCGCCCGGATGAAACCGTATCTGTTCTGCCTGAATCTTAACGGCATGATTCAAGACGGTGAAGCAAAAGGAAAAAAGATATTGCCCTTGGGCCAGGGAGACCTGGACCTCGGATTGCTTAAAACCATCGAGGCTAGCGGATATCGGGGGCCTATCGGAATTCTCAACCACACCGATGAAGATGCCGAAGGGCGATTGCAAGACAATCTGGACGGGTTGGATTGGCTGGTCGCACAACTGAAAGGTCAACCTGCCGGCCCAAAGCCAGTGCCGCGCACGTGGAAAGCTCAATAAGACAACATACTTTGGATATCCATCAACAATTTGGAGAACAACCATGCGTTTCAATCGCGATCATGTTTCCCGACGTGATTTTATTCGCGACACCGCAATCATAGCTACAGGTACGGCCGTAGCCGGTACGGTTTTGCAATCACATCCCAATATCGTCGCCGCCGGCGCGGCAGATGTTCCGCCCGATGTGAAAAACACTCGCAGCTACAATCCCAATATGGAATATCGCCGGCTTGGCAAGACCGGCATTTGGGCGTCGGCCATCTGTCTGGGCGGACACTGGAAACGCGTGGATAAGATTATCGGCGCGAAGAGTGAAATCAATCCGTATGTGGGCCCTTCCGATGGATCGTCGGAGATGGGAGCATTCCTGCGCAATCGCTACGAGGTGGTCTCGCGCTGCATCGAAGTCGGCATCAATTTGATCGACTTCGCCGGCGATTCGGAGCCGGAAACCTATTGCAAGGTGCTCAAAGACCGCCGCGACAAAATGTATTTCGCCTATTCGCATCCGGCCAGCGAGTTGCGAGTGCCGGAAAACCGCACGAAAGAAAAACTCCTTGAACTGTTCAAGGCGGGCCTCAAGCGGTGCAAACTGGAATATGCCGATATTTGGCGGCTCATGGCCCTCGAGCGCGGCGGATCGCACAGCCAGGCCGACGTGGAAGCCATGATCGCCGCATTGGATGCCGCCAAAAAAGAAGGGCTTTGCCGCTTCACCGGCATGTCAACCCACGATCGCCCCTGGGCCAAGAAACTTATCGAAACCTATCCCGATACGATTCAGGTCTTGGTGACGCCGTATACGGCCACATCGAAGGAACTTCCGGTCGGAAGCCTGTTCGATGCGCTCAAGAAGTACGACGTAGGCATGTTGGGCATCAAGCCGTTCGCCAGCAATGCGATTTTCAAAGGCGATGGTTCGCCGACCAGTCCGCACGTCGAAGAGGACAACCTGAAGGCTCGCACGGCGATTCGGAATATTCTCTGCAATCCGCTGGTTACGGCCCCCATCCCCGGGCTGATCAGCGTAGCGCAGGTCGACAACATGGCTGCTGCCGTGCGCGAGCGCCGCGAATTGGATTCAAAGGAAAAGGCCCAACTCAAGCGATGGGGTAAAGAGATGTGGGCCAACTTGCCCGCCGACTACGAGTGGCTGCGCGATTGGGAGTATGTCTGATGCGTGATTATCAACGAACGGCTTTGATGGCAACCTTTGCATGCGGAGTGGCGGCAATCGCGCTGTTCCTGGCGTTTCCGACGGCTATCCCCGCCGAGGATCCGAAAACCCCCGGCAAGGCCGCCGTTGCCGAAGAAGTTGAACCGTCCGACAACTCCTATTGTCTCGTGTGCCACTT
>CAYWGR010000257.1:0-4269 GCA_964458015.1 uncultured Planctomycetaceae bacterium | reverse complement strand
GGGACTAGGATCGTTTTTTTGGGAAATTCCTCTTGACTATAAGGTTAATTCGGGGATAATGGAGTGTTTAGGTTTCATGGGTGCCAGCCCACCTTAACGTTGGGCTTTGTCAATCTTTCGCCACGACCGACATCAAGTGGCCCCATGAGGGGATGTGGCGATTCCCGCCCTCAAATCCGGCTTTGTGCCGTATTTTTTTGTAGGGCGTGGGACGGACGTTTGGCTTTTTTCGACGGAGCTAGTTTGTAATGAAAAACGTGTTCGAGGCAATTCTGGAGTGCGGTCACGACGAGGATTTCGCACCCGAAGAATCAGAACAATTCAGTGAAACCGATGCGCCCGCGGGTTCTCGCGCCAAGATCGACATTCTGGCCGAGCGCGTCTTGCGCGGCCTGCCTCTGTGGCATCCCAGCGATCGTTCGGACTACAGCGGACTGACTGGCGCTGTGCGCCCCCGCGCTTAATCGGTGGAATTCGGTTACGAGCTTACGGCCGAATTACGTACACTTCCCTCCGGTACATTTGTGCCGGAGGGAATTTTATTGCACTCCGCGCCGGACGTTTCGACCTCCTCCCCCTTCTCGCCCGAAGATATCGCTTCGTTCGATGTGATGAACACATCCACTTGCTGGCCGACGTACACCGGCTTGGCCGAACCCGTGATCTCGTAGAGAACGACCAGAACGCGCGTATCGACGCGCTCCGTCGTCGCGCCGCTTAGCATCTGCTTGGGTTTGACCTGCGGCTCGATTCGAACGAACTTCAGATCCAGGTGTTGCCGAACGCGCCCCCGCACAAATCCTTCGGCCGTTTGGCCCGGAGCAATACGCAAGGCATCTTCTTCATCAATTTGCACGCGCACGCGCAGCGGTCCGTTGTCGCCCAGCAAGATGAGCGGTTCAGAGGTTTGGCCCGACGTGGCGAATTCGCCCGGTCGCACATTCACCCTTAAAACCACGCCTTCCATCGGCGCATCGACGGTCAAACGTTTCAAATCAACCGCCACGCGATGCAGTTCGGCCCGACAGCGGGCAACCTCCTGCTCGGCCACGGCAATATCACGCGACCACGTGCCCGCTTCAAGTCGGGTGAGTTCCGCCTTCGCCTTGGCGTATTCAGCCTCCGCGGCGCGAACCGCGAATCGACGCACCTGCAAGTCTTCGAGGCTGATCGCGCTATGTTTCACCAATCGTTCGGCCCTTCCACACATATCCCGCGATTGTTCTAAATGGGCCTCCGTGGCCGCCAGACGGTGTCGGGCAGGCGGCAAATCTTCCGGCCGTGTTCCCGCCTTCAAACGTTCCAACTTCACTTTTTCCAAATCAAGCGATCGGCTTACTAATTCATATTGTGCCCGAAGTTCGCGGTCGTCGAGCGTGAAAAGTGGTTGCCCTTTCCGAACGATCTGCCCCGGCTGCACATGCACAGTGGCCACAATTCCACTCAAGGGGCATCCGATCGCAATGCATTCGCTGCGAGGCTCAACCGCTCCCAAGCCGGCCACGGTGGGCCCCTTCAATGTCGTGATGGCCGGCGGATTGACCGGCAATGCCAAATCCTCGTTCGGTCGAAGTAACATGGTCGTCGCGATGGCAAAACCCAAAGCCAACGCAGCCAAAACCGGTAATCCAATTTTTACGAACATGACCGATTAGCTCCTTCCTGAATACTATTTTCCGTGATTTCCCGAATCAGTCCGTCTTCCATCCGGGCAATCGTATCGGCAAAAGGATAGGCGCGGGGATCATGGGTCACAATGATGGCGGCCCGATCCGACCGGACGGCCAACTCGCGCAAAAGCTGCATCACCGCATGGCCCGATTCGCTATCCAACGCCGCGGTCGGCTCATCGCACAGCAACAATTGAGGGCCATGCACCAGCGCGCGGGCAATCGCCACCCGCTGTTGCTGCCCGCCCGAAAGCTGACGCGGCAGCTTATCGACATGATCCCCCAAGCCGAGATCGCCAAGCATGGCCGAAGCTGTTTTCAAGGCTTTCGGCCAAGGCCAACCCGCCGCCACCAGTGGAACCGCCGTATTCTCCGCAGCGTTCAATCCGGTCAGCAAATTGTATTGCTGAAAAACAAAACCAATACGGTGCAAACGAAATTCCAACAGTTGTTCAGATCTCAAGGCCGTCAGTTCCTCGCCGAACACGTGGACCGTGCCCTCGCTGGCCGATAGCAAGCCGGCAATTATCGAAATCAGAGTCGTTTTACCGCAACCGCTCGGTCCGACCAGCATGGTCAACTTGCCTGGCATTGCCTGAAAATCCACGCCGCGCAGAACACGGAACGTGCCTGCCTCAGTGACAAAATCGCGGGCCACGGCACTGCATTCCACACCACTGCATGTCACCATGATTCATCCCCTGAAAACAATGGCCGGATCTACCACCAAGACGCGCCGCACGCTGAACAGACAAGCAAGCACCGTCACGACAAGAATAAAAATGGCCGTTCCCACGAAAATTTCCGGCGACATGAACATCCCACGCATCCCGCCGGTGCCGTGATGAACCAACGAGAAAAACAAACTGCTGCAACCGATTCCAAAACAGTAGCCGATCAAGGCCACGAAGGCAGCTTGAGCGATAATCATCGCCAAAATCCGACCGTTGCTTACTCCGATAGCCTTGATGGCGGCAAATTGTTTAAGATTCTCCACCGAGAATAGATAAAACGTTTGGCCGACAATCGCCACGCCGATAATAACGCCCATGCCGATGGTGATTCCAAAATTTTCCGCAACGCCCGAGTTGGCGAGCATCCAGGATAGATTTTTCTCGATAAAACCATCGCGAGAATGCGCCGCCAAACCGGTCGATTGCGAAATGGCCCGGGCCACGCTCTCCGGCGATTGGCCTTCCGCGGCCTTGGCCAGCACGGCCGTCACGGGGTTGATCGTTTCCCGGGCCATCGTCACCGCATTGCTTCGCCGCGTATAAACGCTCGTCATGCCGCTCCAGTTCGGCGGAACCTTGCAGAAGCCCACGACCTCGGCCCTGCATCGGCCGATTTCCACGATCATTCCTAACTCGATCTTTCGGCCAGGGAAATCGCGAAGATAACCCGGCAAATCCATGATGACAGCATTAGGCCGATTCAAATCTTCAACGCGGCCAAGAATCATCCGGTTGGTCGGCGCCGCCACCATCGAAGAATCATCGACGCCTACGAGAAAGACAGGCTTCAGTTGCCCCTGCCCCGTGCGCATCGTCGCCGTGGATTGATAATACGGAACGGCCCAGGCCACTCCCGGAATCGAACGCACGCGATTCACATAAAGCTCGGGCATGGGATCGCTGAAATCCAGCACCTCAACGTTCGGCTTCGTCACCCAGATGTCAGCAGTATTGACCTCGCGGATCGATTGAATCGAAGACAACATGACCGAATGAAAAATGGCAGACTGTTGCGAGATCAAGAGCGTGGAGAAGGCAATGCCCAACACCAAAGCCAGATATTTCGCTCGATCGGCCAGCAAAATCTTAAAGGCAATGCGCATCATGGCTCGCGCCCTCCGTCGCCTGCCTTGACGAAAGCAATGGCAGATTCGGCCAAGGCATGAGCCAGCCAATCCCCTCGATGCATCTCCTCGTAAAGCCCCCGCGCCACGACATCGAGCAACTGGCGATAAAGCGTCAACGTGTTGATCTGCCCTAAAAGCCCCAAGACCGCCGCCTGGACTTTCGGCTCGTCGGGCAAACGATCGACTGCACGTGCGAGAATGCCGGCGACGAACTGGAAGTCGGGCAATATCTTTGCTGCTACGGCCTCTTGGAAAATCGTGCTCGGTTCCAAGCATTCTCGATCCACGAGCTTCGCCTTCCAAAGCCCCTCGTCACCGGCCGTATAGTCGCGAATCCACGCCTTGATGACTTCCTCCAACGCCTCGCGCGCCGGCATTGTCAAAAGTGCTTCGAGATTTAATTGGGCAAATTCCGGCGATTCGCAAGCATGGATCAGCACGGCGCGATACAGAGCTTCCTTACCATCGAAATGATAGTTCAGCGCGCTTTGATGCGTTTTGGCCTTCTGGATGATGTCGCGGACCGTTACCCCATGATAGCCGTGTTCCGCAAAAAGTTCGCCCGCCGCCGCAATGATTCTCGCACAAGTTCGTTTCGAGTCGCTCGGTACGCCCATGATCCACCTCCGTTTGATACAACTGTATCATACATTTGTTCTACACGCAAGGCGATAAACTCTCCGGTAAACATTCGTCTAACCCGTCCTTTGGGGTGGGTTGGCGAAGATATTGATCTGG
>CAYWGR010000256.1:0-4528 GCA_964458015.1 uncultured Planctomycetaceae bacterium | reverse complement strand
GCGCCGACCGTCATCCTGGCCCACACCATCAAGGGTTACGGTTTGGGAGAATCCGGCGAAGGACGCAATATTACCCACCAGCAGAAGAAACTCAATGAAGATCAGTTGGTTGAATTCCGCCGTCGGTTCGACATCCCCATTTCCGACGATGCCGCCCGGCACGCTGAATTCTACAAACCGCCAGATGACAGTCCCGAAATGCGTTATCTCTGCGAACGGCGGAAAACCCTGGGCGGATTCGTTCCCCAACGTCGTTCGCCCACGGTGAAACTGAAGCCGCCGAAATGGGAAGACTACGCCGAGTTCTTTGCCGGAAGCGAAGGCCGCGAGGTATCCACCACGATGGCCTTTGTGCGATTATTGGTCCGGCTTATGAACGACAAGAATATTGGACGTTATATCGTGCCGATCGTGCCCGACGAATCGCGCACGTTCGGCATGGAATCGCTCTTCCGGCAGTTCGGCATCTACTCACACGCGGGCCAGGTCTACGAGCCGGTCGATTCCGACAACGTGCTCTACTACCGTGAAGCTCGCGAGGGGCAAATCCTCGAAGAAGGCATCACCGAGGCCGGCTCGATGGCCTCATTCATCGCCGCTGCTTCGGCGCATTCAAGCCACGGCATCAGCATGATCCCGATGTTCATCTATTACTCGATGTTCGGGTTTCAGCGGATCGGCGATCTGCTTTGGGCTGCGGGCGACATGCGTTCCCGGGGGTTCGTACTCGGCGCTACGGCCGGTCGCACCACCCTGGCCGGCGAGGGCCTTCAACATCAAGACGGCAACAGCCACCTGAACGCCCTGGCGTTTCCCAATTGTCGGGCTTACGATCCCTGCTATGCCTACGAGATGGCCGTGATCGTGTTAGACGGCCTAAGGCGGATGTACTTCAACGAAGAAGACATCTTCTACTACATTACGCTAATGAACGAGAACTACGAGATGCCGATCCTGCCGCTCGGCTCGACCGAGGGCATCTGCCGCGGCATCTACAAACTTTCCTCGCGCGATCTCGGCCCTCAAGTTCCCAAAGTGCAACTGTTCGGCAGCGGGGCGATATTGCACGAATCACTGCGAGCCCAGGAGTTGTTGGAAAAGCATTTCGGCATAAGCAGCAACGTCTATAGCGTCACAAGTTATAAATCGCTTTACGACGACGGCCGAGCATGCGCCCGCTGGAATCGACTGCATCCGACGGAACCCCCGCACCGTCCGTATGTTGCACAGGTACTCGAAGGTGAATCCGGACCTGTCATCGCCGCTTCCGACTACGTCGCCGCGGTCGGCCTTTCGATTGCCCCTTGGGTTGTCGCCTCTCCTCGCACGCTTGTGGGAGAGGAGCAGGGGGCAAGGGCAGCTAGCAACACACATGGTCCGATCTCCTCCTACACTGTTCTTGGCGCCGACGGTTTCGGCCGCAGCGATGCCCGCCCCGAACTGCGCCGCTTTTTCGAGGTCGATGCCGAAAACATCGCCCTAACGGCCCTGTATGAATTGGTCCAAAATGGCCGATTATCTCCCGATAAACTGCAAACAGCAATGATGACGCTTGGATTAGATTCAAACAAACCAAATCCAGTCACCTTGTAACAACCATTGAGAATCTATCTTGTGATTTGACGTGTATTCTGAAATGAGGTATACTGTTTATCAGAATACCTTGTGCAGTATGGATGATAGCTAACGCATGATCAAAAGCTTTCACTGCCGCGACACCGAGGACTTGTTCCACGATTTTGCCGTCGGGCGATTCCGGGCAATTGAGCGAATGGCACGGCGAAAGCTGGCTATTCTTGATGCCGCGGATCGATTAGATGATTTGAAAGTGCCTCCGGGAAATCGGTTGGAAGCACTAAAGGACAATCGTGCCGGACAATTCAGCATTCGAATCAATGATCAGTGGCGAATCTGCTTCGTCTGGTCTGGAAAAGATGCTTCCCATGTGGAAATCGTGGATTATCACTAGCAAATTGTTACTCAGGAATGTCAACGATGCGAAAGAAACTAGACATCATTCTTCCCGGAGAAATCCTGGAGAAGGAATTCATGGAGCCACTGGGGCTCAGCCAGAACAAGTTGGCCCGCGACATTGACGTGCCTGTCACGCGCATCAGCGACATCATTCACGGACGTCGCGGAATCACGGCCGATTCGGCCTTGCGGCTGGCTGTCTATTTCCGCACCACGCCCGAGTTTTGGCTTAATCTGCAAACACATTACGAACTCAAGGTGTCTCGTCGTGATCTATTGCCCGAAATTGAAAAAAACGTGCGGCCGCTCGCGATTCCATGTCCCGCAGTTTCGTAATTCTTTTGGAGCAAATTTTTTGAGTTATATTGATGCTTGCTTGGATAATGGACCGGCCCGTCAACTTGTTTGGCCCAGTTTTCGGCCTTCCGTTGGTCGGCCTCGGTTCAGTAGCTCTGCAAAGGTCAATAGATGACTACCGACCGTGAAAAACATCGCCCTAACGGCCCTGTATGGATTGGCCCAAAATGGTCAACTTTCTCCGAATAACCTGACCGCAGCAATTTTAACGCTTGGGCTGGATCCCGAAAAAAAGAACCCAATTGTGTTGTAAACTTGACTATGATCATCGAATTCAAACTCCCTGAATTGGGCGAAAACATCACTACCGGCGATGTCGTCAGCGTGCTGGTGCGAGAAGGCGACGTAATTGCGGGCAACGACGGCGTCCTCGAAGTCGAAACCGAGAAATCCGTCGTCGAAATCCCCTGCCCACACGCCGGCAAGATCGTAAAAGTTGAAGTGACCAAGGGCCAAACGGTCCAAGTCGGTCAAACCATCTTCACGATCGAAGTGGAATCGGAAATTCCGGCAAAAACGGAGCCGGAATCCTCGCCTTCCGCTTCAACAAACGAACAAGCAGCCGCGGTCGAACCCGCCGACGCAACTGCCACGGTGCCCGCTAGCCCCGAAGCAAGGCGATTGGCTCGCGAACTGAAGGTCGATATCGCCCAAGTTCGCGGCACGGGCAAAAACGGGCGGATTACCGTCGAAGACATCCGGGCCTCGGCCATTGCTTCCGAAAAACAGGACGAATCCACGCCTGAAACTCCTCCGAAGCCGTCCCAAGGCATTCCCGCGCAGCGCGGCACGCGCGAACCGGCCGTTCCGCCGGGCGAATTAAGCACTGATGCCTATGGCCCCGTGCGCCGCGAACACATGTCGATGATTCGCCGCACCATTGCCGCTCACATGGTTAAATCGGCCAGTACGATTCCCCATGTGACACTGTTCGACGACGCCGACGTTACCGATTTGGAACGTATGCGCAAAACGGTTCCCCCGGCCTATCTTGGCCCGACGGTCAAGCTTACCGCGATGCCTTTCGTCATGAAATCCGTGGCACTGGCCTTGCGGCAGCATCCCGTGATGAATGCAAGCCTCGACGAAGAAAAAGAACAAATCGTCTTCAAGCAGTACATCAACCTGGGAGTCGCCGTCGATACTCCTCGCGGCCTGATCGTGCCGGTTATTCGCAACGTCGATCAGATGGGCGTTCTGCAAATCGCACGAGAATTAACGCTGCTGGCCGCACGCACCCGATCCGGCGAGTTCTCGGTGGATGAGCTTCGCGGCGGAACATTTACGATAAGCAACCTTGGCGCCGCAGGCGGCGTCCATGCCACGCCAATCATCAATCATCCTGAAGTCGCCATCTTGCTGCTGGGGCGCTCTCGATGGCTCCTGGGCGTGTATGAAGGAAAAATCGAAGGCCGGCTCATGATCCCGCTGAGTCTCTCGTTCGACCATCGCGTGATCGACGGAGCCGCTGCCGGCAAGTTCCTCCACGATGTCATCGACTACCTGCAATCGCCCGGCAAATTGTTGCTAACCAGATAAACCCTTGGGCGGCAACAAAATAAGCCCTTGCCCTCTGTTCATCGTTACGGCAATAAAAAACACCGTGAAGAATCGGAGATCTCCTCCGACTCGACACGGTGTCATTTTTTGTAAAACGAACAACTTCTACGGACGAGGTTGACCAGGGGCTCCGGCCCGAACGCGCTTCTGCACGTCGGTTTCCAAAACGCCAAAGGTCGCTTCATGTCGCTGAATCGTCAATTGCAACGCATGAAGCATTCGTTTTGCCGTATAGAAATTCGTAATGATCCGCTGGGTAACGGGAATCGGGTGCGTCGGCACGCCGAACGGTTGCGGATTCAAACCAAAGTCGATAATCAATTCTTCCGGTGTTCCTGTAACCCGGCAGAAATTGGCATAGAGTGCCAAGACCTTGGAATCATCAATTTCCACTTGAACCCGCTGAGGAGCATTGGCGGGCGAGCCGGCTCCTTCAGCCGCTGGAGGGGTGTCTAAGTTCTGCTCGGGATTATCGGGTGTCTTTGCCACGGAACTAACTCCTGTCGATGCAAAAAAAGGATCCTTGACCGCTTTCGGAATACAACTAGGCAATTATAGCACCCTCTTACAACCTCTTTTCTCGGTCTTCTTTCAAATCGGGGCAAAGTCCGGGCTCGACTTTGCCGATTATTCCGAC
>CAYWGR010000255.1:0-4908 GCA_964458015.1 uncultured Planctomycetaceae bacterium | reverse complement strand
ATAGATAGTTAGCGATGGCAGACGAGATTCTTCGCTACGCTCAGAATGACAAAAATTGCAACATTGCAGTCCTCCTGAAGAGCCCGGCGAATTAGGGGTTGCCGCCGTCGCTGAAAACCTAATGTGAACCGGGAGAAACAAATTCCACCGCCTCCGCGGGAATCGGCATCGTAGGAGTGAAAAGCTTGTACATTATGGGGATATCGTGGACGAAAAGCCCTCCCATGACTAAAGCACAAGTAATGACCGCCGCCATGAGCAGGGGTTCGCGGTGCAGTTGTTCCGGTGCTTGCGCGGCGCTGTTGGGTTGAAGGCCGATCTGCAAATAGATGGCCATCACCAACGCCACGAGGGGATAGGCCAAGATCAACTCGATGCGATAACGCACTGTAAACGCACCCAAAAACAGCATCGCGGTTGCGCCGTAAAACATGATCGAAACCAATAGACGATCGCTGTTGTAATAGGCAAAAGAGTGCCGATAGCGCGACGCCGTTTCCGCATCGCCGATATCCCGATACTCGGCATAGCGCTTGATCGCCATGAAGTAACAGCCGACCATCCAATAACTTGCAAGCAGTGAGAGAGGCGGCGTCACCGTCGAACCGACCATGTACCAACCGGCCAGCAATCGCAGGGGATTGTTCACGGCCTCGCAAAGCACATCCACATAAGCCCGGTCCTTGCATCGCAACGGAGGAATGTTGTAGATGCAACCCATCAGCCATAAAATCGCCATCGTGACGGCAAGTGCCGTGGAAACGTGGTAAGCAATCGCCATGCCCGCCAGGAACATGACGATCCACTGGACATACGCCAAGGGCACACTGACCTCGCCCGCCGGAACAGGCCGAGTATGCTTGGTCGGATGCCAGCGGTCATACGGCGCATCGAGAACCTCATTGATCACGTAGTTGCTCGATGCAATGATGCCGACGGCAAGCAGCCCCCAAACAATCGCCAAGATCGACTCGATGTCGGGATGCCAGGGCTCCACGGTAATCGCAGCCACGATGCCCGGCAAAACAAAAACGTTTTTTACCCAATGATCAAACCTCGCGATTTTAACGTGACCGAGCAAAGTCGGACGGCTAACCTTCATCATCACAAAACCTCCTTGGCGATAGCAAGCAACATCAGAGGGCTTTGCCGCCGGCCTGCGAGCGATTCTTGCCCGAAACGATCCCCATGGATTTTTTCGACACGTATATCGAAGTCATTCCCGCCTCGGATGCCACATAATGCGAGTCCATGACTCGCAGGAACCGATCGTATTGATCGTCGGTGATAAGACGGCAACGATGCGCGGTTTCCCACGTGCCTTTGTCTACGACCAAGTCCGGCAGTTCTTTCTCGATTTTGGAAATCGCCTCGGACCACATTTTCAGGTACGGCTGTTTTCCCGCCGGCAACACCCACGACACTGCCGGGAATTTCATGTCCCAGCATAAGTAAAGGTCGGTGGCATCGGCACGATAAATCGGATGCCAGGGTGCAAAACCCACGCAGGTTGCATCGTCTGCCCGACATGAATCCATCAAGGCCTGTAAATCGGATACGCTGATTGTCCAACCCGCCGTCAAATCTTGTGTCGCCATTACCAGCGGCTTCTCGGCCGCGAACACAAGCAACGCCCCCACCACGATAAGCCGCAGCTCACGGGACCATACAGCGTACTCCGCCAGCTTGGAAATCAGGATCGCGCCCAAAACGGCGGCCGGCATAGCGAAAGTCTGAAAATTGTAAATGAGGTGGTTCGGTTCAATAATCGGAATCAGCCAAGCCAACAATGCCGCCGTCACTAGAACGATTTTCGGCGACCAAGACTCTTGGGTTTCGCCCTGTCGACGCCACAGAAGTAGAACGCTTCCGAAGAAAGCCAGCAGTATTGGAAGACGGTTTCCATCCTTAACGATCTGCCAGGTCGCAATATCCGAAAAATTCAGCATGTGCGAGTTGTTCAGAATAGTCCACATCCAGAAAGACTCGATCAGTCCATGATAGGCAAGCCACGCCGTAACTGGCAGGATACCCAAGAAAAATCCCATCGCATTAGGCAAAACCAGCCAAAGCGGCCGCCACGTTTTCAAGCGACGGCATTCCAAGAGAGCAACCGCGGGAATAAGCAAACAAACGGGCGCCATCTTCGGCGAGAATGATGCGGCCAATCCCAGCGCAGCGCCGCTCAGCATCGAATACAACGGCGGATTCCGCCGCAATCGAACCGCCGCCAGAATGGCACATGCCGTAAAAAACGTCATGGGCGGATCAGGCCGAAAACGGTGAAATTCGTAATCCACGAACACTGCAAGGCACAGCATAAGCATCACCAATGCCTGCGGGGAACGAATGGGGCCGACGATTTCCCGCAGAACGAGCAATCCGATCAGAAAAACACCGATAAATGCCGCTAAACTTATCCCTCGCATCAGAATCATGGTTTGGGCATTTTCCGGCAACTGCCCCATGATCGGCGATGAAACAATCCATAACAGCGGCATGTGAATTTGGTGTATGTCCCGATAGGGCATGATGTCCTGCCCCAGCGCCCATGTCACATGTTCGTGTTCAACCTCGTCCGCGTCGATTTTGCTCGCATATAAGTGATAGGCACTGCAAAATCCAAGCAGAAGCAGGAGAAATACGAGCAGGACATACGGGTAGCTTGGCTTATCATCCTCATGCGATGTCGCAACAGTCTGTAAATCGAGAGCATTCATTTTTTGCGATCTTCGGAGGCAACGTTAAAAATGCCGACCCAGGAGTCCAATAAATTCAGCGGAATGGTTCGATGATAAATCCAGCGGGTGACGGCCCAACGCCTCCCCAAGCGATTAATCCAACTGATTGGCAGATACTTCGCCAAACGATCGGCCAGATAGTCGATCTGAAAATACCAAGAAGCGCGGAAATATCGAGACATCTTCAAACCGGCTTTGTCGGCTGCCGTCGAAAGCGTCTCGCGATCAAAATAGCCGACGTGGGCAAGGCGAAAATGCCACCACCGCTTGCCCAACAGGCGGGCAGCTAGGCTTCGCACATCCGGAGTAACCACAATCAACGCGCCTCCGGGGTTGATCGCATCACGGCAGGCCGCCAACAACGCCACGGGATCCGTCACGTGTTCGAGGACATCCACGAGGAAAACCAAATCAAACTTGCGCCCGGCCAAACGCGCATGAGGAAAAACGCCCTGTAGCACTTCCAGCCCAAAATACCGTTGACCGGCCTCGACCAGCGACTGGCTCGGCTCTACGCCTGCAACCTCCAAGTCGCGGGATTTGCCTTCCAGCATCAACAACCCCATGCCGGCGCCGATGTCAAGCATCGATCGCGCTCGGGGGTATATGCTGAGCACCTTGTCCAGCAAACGACGAAACTGCAAACGCCGGCTTTCGAGACTTTCTTCATAACCGGCGTCGTCGAGTTGCGAATACAGGTCCGTCAACTCCATGTTGCGTGCTTCTGGAGCAAATATAAATCCGCAATCCTTGCACTGTAACAACGGAAGCGTTAGACCATAATGAGCGTCCGTGATGCGAAGATTGTCAGGCGTCAGTGTTTGTTGGAGATGGTCCTGCTTCCAGAAACACAATTCTTGAGAGCCACAAACCCAGCAAGAAGGCGGTTCGCTTCGACTTTGAATGCTAACATTTTCCATATATTTCCGCCGGGAAAATCCTCCGACGGCCTTGGCCTCTTACCATTTCTGTAATGTAGGTTGCTTGAAAGGGTTGTCAAGCAATCCCGAGGTCAATACCGCAAATCAACAGGGGGTCTATTTAATCAAAATGGGGGGCGACGATTGAAAACCGTCGCCCCCCATAAATCATTGATTATGCAATCACCCGTAGAGCAAGAACCTCTTAGTAGGTGAAGATAAAGTCGGTGCCGAACGCGAACTGCGAGCTCTTCGTGCCGTCGTTGAACGGCTGCGTGTTGTTGCCGTTGAAGCCGTTGAACCAGTCGTACCGCAATTCCGGTCGAATGGTCACATTGGCGTGCGGCTTGTAGTTGAAGCCCACGGTGGCTTCGTAGTAGTTGCCTACGCAGCCGTTGGCCACGCGAGCGCCCTGCGGATCTTGGAACCACTCGATACGTCCGCCGTACGACAGGCAATCGTTGATCTTACGGATCAAGTAGTTATTTATGCTATACCACTGATTGTCGGCAGCGCCGTTATTGTAGTTCGTGCCAAGGTCATGCTGGAAGATGTAGGTCAACTTGTCAGTCAACTTGTAGTTGAACACAAAGCTGTTCATATAGACGTCGCCATTGGCGCCCACGGTGCCGTCGGACAGGATCTGGCCGTCTCCGATTTTGCCGGCGGTGGTGATCCACGTGAGGCTTGCCTTTTCGGAGAAGGTCAAACCGATGCCGCCCAGAAACATGGAGCCGTTATCGGCCGTTTGCCAGCCTTCATCCCAGCCGTTGACCCACCCGCCGTAGAACGTAACCATGTCGTTCTTCTTATAGGTGGCCAAAGCGCCTGTGTGGGTGAACGGCTCAGCGTAATAGCAGGAATAAGAATGGGAATAGAAAAAGTTACTGGTTACAGGAACTGTTTCATTCCCAACAATCGTGAGAAAACGCCCTAGCTTGACGCTCAAGTTACGATAGGCAACCTCGCCGTACATCTGCGGAATCGCCGAACCGTAGTCGCGGGCACTGTTCCAACCGTAATCCCAGGTCTTGTCACCATACGCTTGGGTATCCGGGCCGTCAGCACCGAACACATAATCGACGCGACCGCCAAGATCCCAATCTTGACTCTCGGTATTGGTCTTTCGCTCGGCAAAGATCCACAATTGATCGACAGTGAATCCATCGCCGACATTTCGAAAACCTATCGGCCTGATACTCGGCGGTAACCATCGGCTTTTTCACAACCTCGGGCAATTGACCGAC
>CAYWGR010000254.1:0-4952 GCA_964458015.1 uncultured Planctomycetaceae bacterium | reverse complement strand
GAACAACACGACTCAGTACACCATCAATTACAACGGCGATACGGCCACGGTGACTTACTTCGGCCCTTCCAGCACCGCTTCGGTTGATAGCGGCAGTTGGGGCAGTTCGAACTGGCCCGACACCTCCGGCATGACGGGCATCTCCTTCGTGCGTAGTGAAGTCACGATGGCAAGCATCCGCGACGGATCGTCGAACACTTATTGCGTCGGCGAAAAATACATCGACCCCGATTATTATCTCACCGGGGAAGATGACGGCGACGACTCGACCATGTATTCCGGTCAACAAGAAGACACCTACCGCTCGGGCGGATATCCGAATTCCGGCACGACCACTTACACCTACCTGCCGCCCATGCAAGACGCACCAGGCCAGATGTATTCGACTAGTTTCGGAAGCGCCCATGCGGCCGCCTGCAATTTCGTATTCTGCGACGGTTCGGTGCGCAGCATCAGCTATTCGATCGATACCGAGATCCACCGACGGCTCTGCAACCGCCTTGACGGTCTCACCATCGACGGGGGCAAGTTTTAAGCAACCTAATTCCGCAACGATCCCACCATTACATTTTCCGTCTATCCTCGAAAAGCATTTCTGGTAAGTTCTCCTGGGCCATTGACGCCTTAAACTTATTATTATATGATAATTGGCGGTTGGAACGGAAAGCCATCCATCGCCTAAGCCCACCGGCGCAAGGGAGTGTTCAGGAGTACTGCTGAAGATTTGTGGTGCAACTGACTCGGTCGCCCGACTGGATCAGATGCATACACCATAAGGTATTCTCTCGGACAGCCATCAACTTCGATCCATTCCCACCAACTGCAAGGAGTCTTCCGATGACAGCGACGTTCGCCTACCGGCTGGTTCTATCGACCGCGTTCATCATATCGGCATTGCCGCAACTGCCGGCGATTTGCGCCGCCCCATGGGATCCGGCGGCCGCCGATTACACAGGCCATAAGGGCAAAACGCTTTATGTCTCGAAACAGGGCAACAATACCGACGGCGGCACTTGGGCCACCGCGTTTCAAACCATTCAAGCAGCGCTTACAGCCGTGCCGGACGCGCTGGGCGGACACCGCATCATCGTTCGTCCGGATACCTATGTGGAAGCGAATTTTTCAACAGCCCACAAAGGCGCCGAAGGTTCGTACAACGAACTAATCGGCGATTGCAGCGGCAAGCTTGGTTCAGGTGCAACCGGCCGAGTGATTATCGACTCGGGAGATCCGAAAAAAGGGTTCAAGAGCTTCGATTGGTGGTCGACCATTCGCGCCACGTCACAAGGCTGGGCCGGTCGGCCCGAGCATTCGGATCCCACGTTCTCCAGCATCTGCTGGGACCGCTGGATACTGCGAAATCTTTACACCTCGGGCAGCGACGCCGGATTCTTCTGGGATCTGACGGATAAGAGCGGCGAAGGGTTTACGGTGATCGTCGAGGATTGCGTCGGCATCGGCCGGGCGTTCGGCGGCGGCGTTTGCTATCCGATCGTTCGCCCCAAGGAACCGAGCGTCTTTCGTCGCAATTATTTCATGTCGCTCGATTGGGTCGGCGACACAGCCGCCGTGCTGGTGGGTGGAGCCGAGAAGACGATGCCCGAGCATCCGCATCTGGTGATGGAAGATTGCACGCTTGTGAATCCCGACAATGCCTTGGCCGCCTCTTATGCAAGCCAGTGCGTGCGGGTCAAGATGACCGGATGCCGATTGATCGCCTTGAATTTCACGCAACCGGAAATGGGCGGCCTCTCGACGGGAATCATCTGCACGGAGGGAGGGCCTAGCACGGGAACCAGAAAACTCCACGTCGATCTCGAAGACTGCATACTGGCCGGCTACAGCGTTTTTACGCCGGGCGAAAAGTCGAAGCTTGCCACCTACACGACTAAAGGCAAAGTGCAAGCCTATCTGCAATTCAAGCAACCGGCGCCGCAAGGATTCGAGCAACTCGGCCTCTGGCCCGCACAATTGTTCGATCGCATTGCACCGCCGCAACCCACGGGCATTGGGAAGTGATTTATCTCCTTTTTATCGAGCCCTAACCCCAGGAGAATAACGATGTTCCACAAAACAACACGTCGCAATTTTTTGGCAACGACGGCAAGCGTAGGGGTCGGCATGGCCTTTGGCGCACGTTGGAATGCCTTATTGGCGGAAGCCGTCGAAAAAGGGCGTCTGCTGCATAAAATCGATTGCACGCAAGAATTGCCGTCGGATAAGTATTTCGCCCTGGGTGAGACGAAAATCATCGAAAGCCCCGTGGGCCGGTATCGCGAGGCGCAAGGCAATCCGCCTTTAGCGCGTTTTGGATACCGATTTGCGATCGAGAACGTCGGCCGGCCGCATGTGGCCGTGATTCGCTATCCCGACGACAAACGCCGTTACATGTGCATCAACGACGGCACATGCTACGACCTGACGACCGGCGTTTTCACGGGCTGGGCCCAACCGTTGAGCAATACGATGCTCGAACTGCGTCAGTTGTTCTGGCCGCGATGGAAGGATTGCGGCATTGTTTTCATGACCTGGGGCGCCGGGGAACCGGCGGCCGTGTCTTCGATTGAAATTTACGAATTGGCCGACTTGCCTCCGCTCGACGTGCCAGCCGATCCGGGCAACGGCACGCGGCGCGAGTTGGGCATCCAATACGAAGATCCCTGCGGCACCGGCGGCTCGGAAGGGGCCATGACGTGCGACGAGTGGATCGACCGCGTGACGACATACGCTCGTTATAGCGGCCATAATCTGCTGACCTATCCGATTGCCTGGTATCATGGGCCGCTGTTTCCCTCGGAATGCGAACCTTCCGGCGCTTTCGATTGGATCGTCGGACGTGATCGCAAGCAGTATACCCGCTGGACGACCAAGCCGACCGATTGGTATGCCAAGCTGCTTGCTCGCATGAGCAAGGAAGGGCTTGAGTTCCAAGGCGCCATGACGCTAATGCGGCTCGGCACTCTGTTGGAAAAGATGAACATCAACCTCGACGCGATCAAAGCGGGGGCCGACACTTACAACAACATGCTGTGGAACAACTGCGTGCAATCGAGCACCAACGATTGGACGCCCATTTATAACGCCCGAAACTACAAAACGCTGACCGAGGACAATAAGAACAAAAAACCGCTGGAGCCGTGGTCGCAAGGCCCTTCGCACATGGCCTACAGCGAGGTCGGCAATCCGGGCCATACCGGCCCGATGTTCAATCCATTGCACCCGACCGTGCAGAACGCCATTCTGAAATTCGTTGCGGAAATCGGTCGCCGCTACGGAAAATATCCTGCGTTTAAGGGCATTTCGTTCAACATGTTCGCGGCGGCCATGCCGTGGTTCGGCTCGATCCACTTTGGATACGACGACACCACCGTCGGCTTGTTCCAGAAAGAAACGGGCACCGCCGTTCCGGTCGATGCCAAAGCGCCCGACCGTTTTTCGAAGCGATATGAATTCTTAACCACCAACTGCCGTGAAGCATGGGTCGCTTGGCGCTGCAAAAAGATCCACGAGCTGTTCGGACGTATCCGCGAGGCGTTGGCCGCGTCCAGAGCCGATCTGCGAGTCACCGTCACGCTATGGGACGAGACCGTAGTGACCAACACGCTGGGCCACGACATGCCGAAGCTGCAACTGTACGCCCGCGACTCGATGAAACAGTTGTACCGCGAGGCCGGCATCGATATCGACCTTTACCGCGATGAGCCGGGGCTTGAAATCGATCGCGGCATGGGCAATTCGCGTGATCGCGGCGGACATGGCAACGACGGCCTCAACGTGCCGATTGAAACCCAAACGATGTATCGCGATTTCGACTTCCTCGACCAGCCGGCGCTCGATGCCTATGCAAAACTTGATCGGCCGGGCGCGTTCATTTTCAACTGCTGGGTCGAAGCCTGGGGCGACATGCGTTGGTTCCGGCCTGCCGATAACGATTCGAACGCGACCGCATTGGCCGTGATGGACGGCCGGCCCGCCGAAGGCATTTTCGGCATGAATTCCTACTATCCCAAGGATGGTTTTTGGTGGGAGAGCCAACTGCGCATCACGCCGGGCTTCCAGGGCGGCGTGCATTTTCTCGAACCTTACGCCCTGGCATTGGCCGAAATGGACGCCTGCCGTATTACGCGCGGCGGTCTGTTCCTCGACAAGGCCCATAGCGAAGCGTTGCAGCAATTTGCCAAGGCCTACAGGGCATTGCCGCGCCGCAAGTTCACCACGGTCGGCGGCAGCACGGATCCCGTGGCCGTACGTACTTTGGTCTACGAAGGCCGACGCTATATCTACGCGATCAACCGCGATTACTACCCCGTGAAGGTTGAAGCCTCGTTCAACGATGCGCCCAAGGATTTAACGGACCTTTCCACGGGCGAGAAGCTTCATGCGGCACAAACATGCTCATGCGTTCTTGGGCCTTATGAGCTGCGAAGCTTCAGCGTTGCCCCGGAAATTGAAATCACCGGTTTCAAGGCATTGCCACCCGAAGCAATCGTGCAGCAACTGCAAAAAGAAGGCGAGGAAGCCTTGGCAGCGATTCAAAAAGTCCGCACGGCGGGCAAATCGGTGCCCGGCATGAATGAGATCGAGCCGAAGATCAAAGACGCTTTAGCGCACGGCAAATGGGCGTGGCTGCGTCGGGCGCTGACGAGCTATATTGTGCGGAAATGTCGGACGCTCTAGCAGGTGGTCGTTAATTGTTTTTGGCAATTTCGTCATTCTGAGCACGGCGAAGAATCTAGGGCATTTCTTGACGAGATCCTTCGCTTCGCTCAGGATGACGGTTCCTCCGTGACCAAGGACTTGGCAGAATTCCTCGCCGAATGGCGGGCCATCGCTTCGCTTGACCCGCTCTACGCTTTTCTGGCATGGCGGCTTGGCAGCAGGGCCGCCGTACCGGCGGCCGCTAAACTGTTGTGCAATCCGCGCACATTCCGGGAGCTGTTAGCTCCCGGCTA
>CAYWGR010000253.1:0-5227 GCA_964458015.1 uncultured Planctomycetaceae bacterium | reverse complement strand
GTGAAGGACAGACACATGGTGCGTCGCGGACGCACCCTACACAACTCGAACACCGCTTGCCTGATTATTACCAGTATCCCAGCGACTTCTGCCCCAAAACAGAATAACGGCATCCATTTCCGCTTACGTTACGTGATGACCACTGCTGGCTTGTCCAGCAGTGCTGCGACTGATCATATTCCTATTGCATAAGCTGCTCGTCGCGTACAAAACCATCCTTCCATAAGGCAGGCGTTTTCTTCCGAATGTCGAGGACATTTCGGATATCCCATTTGATAATTAGGGTATATGGCAACTTGGAGTCTATGTCATACTCCCATGTGTTGTAATGAATAAAGTCCGGACTGCCGAGGAGATCCAATACCTGTTCCGCTTTCATGCCTTGCTTGACCTTGTCAACATTGCTGTCTCTCGTGACTAAAGATGTCCTGGGCAAATACGGATGACGTTCCTCGGAGTCTTCAGGTTGAATATCAAATTGGTGAATGGGCAAGGGTTTGGGGACCGTTCCTAGACGGCGCAGAGATAGGTGAATAACTTGCCGCAATGTGGACGTACTGTAGATAAATGGATTTACTTCATCCTTGAATTGATCCAAAAGACCAGGTCCTCCCCATGTGCTGCTGTCAATGACAGATGATTCCTGTAATTTCTCCAGAAACGGGATTGCCTCTTTCATTTGGAGGCGACCGGCAAAATAAGAGGCGTTGAAAACTGGCCTGATGGCCTCGCAACATCCATTCTTTTCCCAATCTTTCCGGGTAGTGACTGCTTTGGCTAATTCAGTCAGCACGTAATTCCGTTCGTAGCCGGAAGCCGATGCCGATATTTTTTCCGTCTCCTGAATAATCTTTCCAGCTTCCAGATTCACAATGACCCTTCGCCCCCACCAAGGTCGGATGATGAAAAGATGTTGCTCCTGGACATCTAAAAAATACCAGAGCGAGTAACCAGCCCACACAGGTCCGGCGGTTGTCTGGCGGACGTATTTCGTTTGTTCTTCCTTGGTTAAAGCATTTGACAGGAGATCAATGCGGCCGCGATCCTGCCCCGACAAGTCCACAATAATCAGTTCATCCCAGTTTGTCTGGATCAGAGTCCAACCCAAATCAGAGACAAAGATGCCTACAGGAGAAGCTTCTTTAGGGAGAACATAGGTCTCTGCCGAACCATCCCCGAGTGGCTGAGGCTCTCCCATCGGTTGGTTTCGAGTCCACAGCAGCTTTTTGGCGTTTGTGTCCCAGCATGTGTAGACAAAGGATGCTTGGAATGCTTTGTGTTCCTTCTTGTCATTGTTGTCGGGCGACTTGGCCTCGACTTTGTATCGCTTCGAGGGCGATTCGACAGAAATATCACTGAAAAAAAGGTCCGTTGCAAACGTGTCATGAAGG
The DNA here is from genome assembly GCA_964458015.1 of uncultured Planctomycetaceae bacterium. Lineage (GTDB taxonomy): Bacteria > Planctomycetota > Planctomycetia > Pirellulales > Thermoguttaceae > CAYWGR01. The sequence goes on along the minus strand of CAYWGR010000253.1, from coordinate 3,836 downwards.
AATGTGCTGAACGTGATCGTCAGGGCGACAACATAGATGTTTCGTTTCATCTGCCATACTCCAGGTACGTCCTTTTTTTGCGGTTGTGTAGGACATCTGCATGACACAACCAAGAACACAACCCAGCCTAGCCGTGATTCGCCGCGAACAGAGTATTGGCCAGGTCTTTAAGATGTTTGAGATCGAGCTTGCCGGTGCCGAGGATGGGAATGGTCTCGACCTGGCGGAAGCTGTCGGGCGAGGGAATCCACAACGCGGGCAAGCCGGCCGCGGCCAAGGCTTTGCAGATCTGCTCCGGCGTTTGCGACAACTCGGTATAAAGCACTACGAGCCGCTCGCCTTTTTTGGCGTCCGACACTGACGAAACGGCAATTTTAATTTCGTCTTCATCGACCTTCAAGACTTGGCGAATAGCTTCTTCGACGCGGATATGCGGCACCATTTCGCCGGCCAACTTCGAGAATCGGCTGATGCGGCCCGTGATGGTGATGAACCCGTCATCGTCGATAAAGGCCACGTCGCCCGTGGTGTACCAGCCGTCGTGGATCACTTCGGCGGTTAGCTCGGGCCGGCCGTAGTAGCCCTTCATCACGTTGGGACCGGAAACGAGTAACATGCCCGGCTGATTGGGGCCGAGATCGGCGCCGGTATCGAGATCGACGATTTTCACGGAAATGCCCGGCAGCGGTCGGCCGATGGTGCCTTCCTTAACGCCGCCGCGTTCGCCCGGCATGGTGCGGCTCGGTGGGATATTGCCCGAGACGACGGGCGAAAGCTCGGTCGTGCCGTAGCCTTCGACCGGGTGAACGCCGAATCGTTTTTCGAAGGCGGCCGCCAGTTCCGGTGTGAGTTTTTCCGCGCCGGTAAAAACGACATCCAGCGAGGCAAAGTCGTCGGGCTCGCAGCGCCGCAGATAGGATCGCAGGAACGTCGGCGTGGCGACCATAATCGTTACGCGATGCTCGCGGCACAGCTTGCCGATTTCGCGGGCTTCCAACGGGCTGAAGTGGTAAACGGCTTTCGGCGGCAACGTCAACGCGGTCCACATCGTCGTGGTGTATCCGAACGAGTGGAAGATGGGCAGAATGCCCACCAAAATGTCATCCTTGGTCAGTTTTACCAGATGATCGACGGCTTCGACATTCGTGCCCACATTGCCTTGGGTCAACATCACGCCCTTGGGGCGGCCGGTCGATCCGGAGGTGAAAATGATCGTCAACAGGTCGTCGTCGGTTAATTCGGTCAGTCCGAATCGGCGTTCCAGCCAGGAGATGGGCGCCAGCCATGCCGCGGCGGCGCTCAGAAGTTTGTCGCTGAGCTGGATCGTTTTCAACAGATCTTCCAGATAGACGACCTCGGCATCGAGCTTGAGATTAAACCGAGCCATGACCTTGCGGCTGGTCAAAACATGGCGAATGCCGCTTTGGGCGATGCAATCGTTCATCACGTCGGACGTGACCGTGTAGTTCAGATTGATTGCCACCCGGCAATCGATCGAAAGCGCGGCATTAACGACCACGCAGCCGACGGTCGGCGGCAATAGCACGCCTACATGGCTTTCGTCCGGAGCCAAGATCTCGCGGCGGAGCAGGCGACGGACCAGAATTGCCCTGGTAAGCAATCCCGCTCCGGTCAGTTCGATGCCGGTCGAGTCGGCCACCTTGGGAGCTCGCATCTGGCGACGGCACGTGCGCAGAAACCGGCGAGGCAGGGTTAACTTGTAATAGGCGGATTTGTCCATAATGGATTCTGTAATTCCACAACCGCTTGGCGAACTTCCTCAACCCCGGAGGGCTGGAAGATCGGCTTGCCGAAGCGAATCGATACGGGGTAACGCCAACGTTTCGGCAACTTCCAAAAAAACTTGCCTCCCTCGAAACTTAGAATACTGCCCCAGAGACCCCCTAGGTAGACGGGGACGACGGGGGCACCCGTATCCTTCAATATCGACAAAAACCCCGGGCGAAACTCTTGCATTTCCCCAGTGCGGGTTATGCCGCCTTCAGGGAAGATACAGACGATCTCACCATTGCGTAAAGCTTCCCGAGCCAGACGAATCGATTCGACCATCGACTTGCGCGAAGTGCCGATCGGGATAATGCGCCCAAGTCGGCCGAACCAGCCCAGCCAAGGATTCTCAAAATACTCGGAAAAAGCGACCATCCGCGGATGACGAGGACAGGCGAGCCCCAACAAAATGCCATCGGCCCAACTCACGTGGTTTGCCACGACCAAGGCGCCGCTGGCCGGCACGTTTTCGAGCCCCTCGATGCGCACCCGGTACATCATTCCGACCAGCATCCGCACGAGGAGCCGGGTGGTTTCAAAGGGCAAGCGCCGGATAATCATAAAGGTGACGGGAATGGTAAACAGTCCGCCGACCAAAAAAATCGCCGGCGCGGAAAGCCCCAGAGGCCCCGAGAGGAACCAGTAAACGGCCGAGGCGGCCAACATACCCGCAAAGGCGAGGAAGTTGTAGGCTGCCATGATCGAGCCGCGCGATTCCGCCGGGCTGCGGTCTTGTAGGAACGCCTGCAAGGGAATGTCGTAAAGGCCGGCGGTGATTCCCATGGCCAACAGCAGCAGTCCAGTCGTGACATAGCAGCCGGTTGAGGCCATTTGTTCCGAGGTTCCGCCCGGCACGGCAAAAAGCAACATCGAGGTCAGGGCGATGCCGAGCCCTCCGAACGGCACAATCCCTAATTCCACCTTGCCGCGCGAAAGAATGCCGGCCAACAACGCGCCGCCGCCGATGCCCAAGGTCAGCACGGCCAGCAAGGGGCCAACGTATTGCTGGGATACAAACAGATGCTTCGTGGCGAACTGATCGATATTGAGATTCGAAAGCGCGCCGATGGTCCAAAAATATCCGCTGCCCAAGGCGGCCAGGAACAGGGAACGTTTCGAGTAAAGTACGCGAAAATCACGAACCGTTTGACCAGCCGGATTCCAGGGAATTTTTCGCTGGGGGTTGGCTGCCGGAAGCGGCTGGACGAATAGACTGGTCAGAAACCCGCACACGGCAACGCCCATCAAGGCCGCGGCATACATCCACCAGTTTTCCTGACCTCCCGGCTTGGTTTCAGCATAGAGACAGTTGCCGGCCACGGAGCCCAAGATAATGGCCGTCATCGAAACCATGTTGATCAATCCATTGGCCGCCGCGATTTTATCGGATCGCACGATCTCGGGAATCGCGCCCAGTTTCGAGGTGATGAACATCATGGCTTGCCCGCCCAGGATGAACAACATGAGAAACATCAAGGGCACGTTGCCCAGTAGAATTGTGCCAATGCCCAGGCTGATCACAAGGAGTTCCGCCGCCTTGCAGACGACCATGACGTTGCGTTTGCCGAAACGGTCGGCGAAGTAGCCCGCCGGCGCGGCAAACACCAGAAAGGGCAGTGTAAAACATGCTAATCCGACCGACAGGGCCAGCGTATCCGGCTTCATCCAGGTTTTCACAACCTCGGGCATGCCGCTCCAACGTTGGTGGATCAATTCCTTGCCGATCGGAACGATCAGCCAGCGGAACATATTGTCGTTGAGCGCCACGAAGAATTGGGTTGCCACGAGCGCCAAAAAGCTGACCGAGAAGATTCCACCGCGCGGATCGACGGCAGTCGAAGGCATCGACGCCCCCAGGGCGGCAGCATCGACGTTCGAACTGGAATCTTCAGGCGGAATCGGCATCAAGGGACTCCAGAAAACTACTCTTGGCAACTACCCAGGCCAGACTACAAAATCGCCAAAAATCAGTCGTTAAATCGCCAAAAACAGTCATTCTGAGAGGCTGTGAATCTAATGCTGTTTTCCACCTTGTGGGTTGCGCGCCA
>CAYWGR010000252.1:0-5433 GCA_964458015.1 uncultured Planctomycetaceae bacterium | reverse complement strand
GATCTGCTGGCCGAAACGCTCGATACCGACGCGGTCCAGATACAAAACAATTGGGCGACCGCTCCCCTATCGCCTCGATCCACACAAGGAGAAGTCCTAGCCCTGCATCTTCCTGCCGCATCTTCTTCACAAGCCAAGCCGGAAGCCAAAAACGCCGCCGCACTTCGCACAGCCCTAGAGCAATTCACTCCGATCGCCCTTCGCGCCATCACGGCAGTCCGTCGCCGCGCAAGCGACAGCAGCCGGCTTCGACGGCTGGAAACCATGCTCGAAATTGCCGACCAGTGGAACCAAACCCGCGAGCTCGAACCGCTGCTCACGCAAATGGCCGAGGCCGCCACCCGACTTCTCAACGCCGATCGCGCAAGCATCTTCCTTTGGGATCGCCCGAATCATATCCTTGTCGGCCGGCCGGCTTTGGGACTTCCCAACGGCGAGCTGCGCATCCCCGACAATCGCGGCGTGGTGGGCGAGGTGATCCAAACCGGGCAGCCGCGACGGGTCGATGCCGCCGCCGAGCCCACGGCCGTCGATCGACACGTCGATGCCCAGCTTCACTATCAAACACGTACCCTCTTATGCGTTCCCTTGCACGGACGCGGCGGCGAGCTGTTCGGCGCGTTCGAGTTGATCAATAAGCTCGAAGGCGTTTTTACGAAAGACGACGAAGACGCGCTGGTCGAATTGGCGGCACATGCCGCCGTGGCTTTGGAAAACGCCCAGGACCGCCGGCAACTGCTGGCAGCCAAGCATCAAATCGCCGAAACAGCGGCCGAAAACGTGCGAATGATCGGCCAAAGCCCGGCCGTCGAGGCCCTGCGCTCGATCATCCGCCGCGTGGCCGATACCGATCTCGCCGTGCTGATCACCGGCGAAAACGGCACCGGCAAAGAGGTTGCCGCCCAGTCGATCCACTATCTAAGCCGTCGTCGCGATCAGCCGTTTATTGCGGTCAACTGTGCCGCCATTCCTGAAACGCTGGCCGAAAGCGAACTGTTCGGCCACGAAAAAGGAGCGTTCACCGACGCCCGCGAAATGCGCCAGGGCAAGTTCGAACTCGCCGCCGGCGGAACGCTGTTCCTCGACGAGATCGGCGACCTCAGCCTCGGCAGTCAGGCCAAGCTGCTGCGCGTTCTGGAAGAAAAGGTTTTGGTCCGAGTCGGCGGTTCGACGCCCATCCACACCGACGCGCGACTGCTGGCCGCCACGAACCAAAACCTGGCAGAATTAGTCCGAGCGAAACGCTTTCGCGAGGATCTTTACTTCCGCCTGAACGTGGTCGCCATCGATCTGCCGCCGCTCCGCGAGCGAGGCAACGATATTATGATGCTTGCCGAGCATTTTTTGAACGATTTTTGCCGCCGCGCGCATCGAAAGACGCCCCAGCTCACCTCGGCCGCGAAAAAACGGCTCCTCGAACACCCCTGGCCGGGCAATGTCCGCGAGCTGCGTAATCTGATGGAACGGCTCGCCTATCTTTCGACCGAAGATCGCATCGAGGCCGAGGATTTGGCGTTTATCCTTTCGCCCCGCGGCCAGATGCCCTCGGCCATCCAGGGGAATTACACCCTAATGGACGCCACCACCCGATTCCAAACCGAGTACATCCGTCATCTAATTGAGCAAAGTGGGGGGAATATGAGCCTCGCCGCCGCCCGACTTGGCCTCCACCGCTCCAATCTTTACCGAAAAATGCGTCAACTCGGCATGGAGACCCCTTAAAAAAGACGCACTAATTTTCTACGGTCAAAATCGCATTTTCTATTGTCAAAGCAGTATTTCTATAGTCAAAGCAGTAATTTCTATGATCAAAGCAGTAATTTCTATGGTCAAAATAGATAAACTGTGAAGCGAGCGGGCTTGCCCGCTGTGTTGTTGTATGCCGTGGACATATCCAACCCGCTTCACATTCATCTCGCAACCCCCAAAATCCGTTACTGCACCCCTTGAAACCCCGGCCGATATCCGTAAGATAAAATCATTCCCAGCCATCCGGCTGCGGAACAACCGCCTCCTTAGCTCAATTGGTCAGAGCATCTGACTCTTAATCAGAGGGTTTGGGGTTCGAGTCCCCGAGGGGGCACTCCTAAAGCCTTGCGTGACAATAAGTTACGCAAGGCTTTTTTCATGGCCAGTAAGAGCCGGCAGCTTCGGTTCCATGCCGGCGCCAGACTAACGCAGAAAACAGCTTCAAAGAGCGGCAAGGATATTAGGTATCATCTCCTACCGATTTTGCACTTCGACACCTTCTGCTCCAATATTGTCGACCGCCCCCTGATGCACGTCCCATCCTAACCATTTTCTTCCTGTGGCCATGCAAAGCCCCCAGTCCAGAGCCGGAAAACTCTTCCCCACATCGGACTGTCCCCAAAGTATCACCATGCTTTTCTGCGAAAAGATGCCGCCGATGTGCCATTGGGGAGGCAGCAATACTTTAAGACATGTTACTTCTTGACCACGCAGTTAAGCCACCGTAAGGCTATGGGCTTTGAGGAGACAAACAACATCAGCGCCTCGGGTAAGCTGCAATTCCGCGGCTGCCTGGGGAGTGATCTCAGCCCAAAGAATTTGGCCAATATCGACTGCGACAAAGGTTGCATTTTCAACATTCAGCAGATGACACACACGGCCGCGAAGGTGATTACGCACGCTTAAGCCCGCCACATCCCCCAAAGATAGAATGACGTCGGCAGGGCGAAATTGAACGAACGAAGGCGTTGACGCCGGGCACTCGGCGATCGGTAAAAAAACGCTTTGACCGCCGCCGATGTCGGCAATCAGGTGGTCTTCTTTGGATACTATATGTTCGATTCGCAATAGATTTGCCGGGCCTGTGGAATTCGTCCATGTCAAAGGACCGGGTTGGGTCAAAGCCTGATTAGGCGGGCCAACACAAACTACGTGCCCTTTTTCAACCACCACAACCCAATCGGCGGCCCGACGCACCTCGGCCTGACTGTGCGTAACGAATATCGTTGGGATATTCCATTCCTCTATAACTCGTTCCAAATAAGCTAAAATACGGCCTTTGAGCGGATCATCGAGCGAGGCCAAGGGCTCGTCCATGATCAACAATTCCGGGGCACTCAACAACGCTCGCCCCAGCGCTACTCGCTGTCGCTCGCCACCGGAAAGATTCACAGGATAGCGATGCAGAAGACCACCGAGCTCCAATACTTCGATAACGCGGGCAAATTCGACTAAATGGTGTGGAATTCGTCGATGACGCTGCCCAAACCTTAGATTATGCTCGACCGAAAGATGCGGAAATAGCAGCGCATCTTGAAACACCAGACCAATGTTGCGACGTGCCGGCGACAAAAAGACGCCTTGTTCGCTATCCAGCAGCGTGCGGTCTTCGATCTGAACTTTTCCTTGTTGCGGCTGAAGAATTCCGGCAATGATCGACAGGATGCTCGTCTTGCCGCTACCCGAAGGCCCAAACAGTGATGTGAAACGGTGATTGATCGTGAATGAAATATCGAGTTCGAACCCGCTTGCGTAACGATGTCGGCATTGGAAGTTCAGTACGGACATTCAAATGAACTCGTAAACTAGGAATGTCTTCGTTCGAGCCACTCGCTAAAAGCAAGGGCTCCACAGGAAAGCAATATCGAAAGCGCAACAAGATGCCAGGCTTCATGCATGCCATCCGGCTGGTTCGAGAGGGTATAAACAGCCAGCGGAATCGTACGAGTCTGCCCTTCGATATTGCCCGCAACCATGATCGTCGCGCCAAATTCACCGAGGCTTCGTGCAAACGCCAAAACCCAACCGGAGAGAACGCCGCGTTTTGCCAACGGCAGCGTGACCCTGAAAAACGCGGCTATGCGGCTTACACCGAGTGTTGTCGCGGCCAACTCCAGGCGGGGATCAACCCCTTGAAATGCCAATCGTATTGCACGGACCATCAACGGAAAGCTCATGACCATAGAAGCCAATGCCGCGCCCCACCAAGTAAAAACGATCTTCATACCGAACAGGTCTTGCAGCATTGCTCCGATCGGCCCTCGCGGCGCAAGCAGCAAAAGCAACAAATAGCCCGTCACGACCGGAGGAAGCACCAGCGGCAGATTCACGATGACTTCGACGAGCCACTTGCCGCCAAAGCGAGTTCGGGCGAGCCAATAGCCTATGGCGATGGCCGGCGGAAGTCCCGCCAGCGCGGCACACATCGCCACCTGAAAGCTCAACCGCAATGCCGACCATTCTTCCGCAGACATGATTATTTGCCGGATTTGTCGTCTGGTTTTGCTTCTTCAAGAATGGTAAATCCGTACTTCCGAAACACCCGGAACGATTCCGGCGATTGAAGGAATCTGTAAAAAGACACGGCCGCGACATTCCTTTCACTATGTTTGAGGAGCACGATCGGATAGCGGATCGGTCCGGTAAGCGATTCGGGAATCTCGACGACCACTTTTACCTTCTTGCTGATGGCGGCATCCGTGGCATACACGATTCCCGCTTCGGCCGCGCCGGTTTCGACATAGGTTAGTGCGTTCCGGACATCATCGGCCGTGGCGAACTTCGTTTTCAGCTTCTCCCACAATCCGAGCTTTTCGAGCGCCTTCTTCGCATACTTGCCGGCAGGCACCGATTTTGGATCGCCGATGGCAATATGCGTAATCTTATCCGAAACCAAATCTTCGGGTTTAGCCACGTTTAGCGTGGAATTATCGGGTACGACGATAACCAGATGATTGCCCAGGAGATCCCTTTTTTCAACGACAAACCCATTGTGCGTCAAGTCATCGGCCCATTTCGTATCGGCCGACAGCAACACGTCGGCGTCGGCGCCGTTGGTGATTTGCCGCGCCAGCGTCGCCGACGAACCAAAACTGACAAGCACTTTGACGCCGGTTTTTTGGGTGAATTGGCCTTTGATTTCGCCGATCACGTTGGTGGTGCTTGCGGCCGCGAAAACCTGAACAGTCTTCGCCTCGCCGCCGGCCTCATCCGCCCATGCGGATCCAAAATGAAGTGCCATGAAAACGAAAAACGCCATCGCCGCCGAGGCGGCCATATATCTACGCATGTTACATAACCCTTTCTTGGATCACCAATTTCAATCAACGGCCAGAATCACGCTGCTGGCCTTTATGACGGAATAGACGGTGCTTCCTTGGATCAACCCAAGGCTTTGAGCGGAACTTTTCGTGATGATGGAGACGATTTCTTCGCCGCCAGGCAATTCGACAATCACTTCCGAATTGACGGCTCCGTCGGTGATGGTTTTGACCGTGCCCTTGAGTACATTTCGTGCGCTAAGTTTCATTCGAATCACCATTCCTGTTAAAAAACCTTCTAGGATTAGACGATGTCAGCCTTGTTGGGGCAACACGACAATATAGGTTTGCACCGCAGGACATCAACATGGTCCCCTGATCTCCTCTTTAGTGGAGGTCTCCTTTCTGCTCGCCCACGAACGGG
>CAYWGR010000251.1:0-5524 GCA_964458015.1 uncultured Planctomycetaceae bacterium | reverse complement strand
GAGAAGAGGGGAGAGGGGAGAGAGGAGAGGTCAGGGGTCAGGGGTCAGGGATCAGAAAAAGTGGCTAGTGACCGGCAAGCAGTGGCCAGTGGCCAGTGGTCAGTGGCTAGTGAATCAGAGCCAAAATCCCAAAATCCCGAAATCCCGAAATCCCCAATTTCCAATCCCCAATCCCTAATCCCTAATCCCTCGCCTTCTCCCGCCCCCCGCCCCCAATCTCCCGCTTCCATCTTCGCCGTGCGAACGCCGACGGCCACGGTCACCGACCTCGGCACGGAGTTCACGGTCCACGTCAAGCCGGATCAATCGAGTGAAATCTATGTGATCCGTGGATCGGTCGAAACCGCACGCGATAGCAGGACCGGCGGCAAGGTATTTCGCGAACGCCTGGTTGCGGGCGAAGGCATTTGTTTTGCCGCGATCGACGAAACGCCTCGCAGAATGACGGCCGGATCCGTGCGAGTCCGTTCCGTTCCCTCGGCAGATGCAAGCGTGCGCGACGTTCGTAAAGCCAGGGCCGCACAATGCATTCTTTCACCTTCCGCACTCGTGGCCACGGCCTATCAGAACGTCTGGAGCGTCAATGGCACATTGCTGGGCAACAACGATCGAAAAGTTGCGTTTGCAATGGTCACCGACGGCCAATTCGGTCGAGGCGAAAACAAGACCAGCCCTCGCAGCAGTTTCGATACGTTCCGGGCAGCGGGGAGCAATCGTCAAGGATCGGAAATCAAGAATCAACAAATCGCCGCACCCTCGACCTGTTTTGTCGGACTGCTTTACGACAAGAATACGCGGTTCGATCGCATCAAAGTCTTTCTGGCCGCACAAACCAGCCGCGGCGGCAGTTGGGCCGAAATGCCCAGGCTTTTCATCCTGAAAAACCCGGTTGACACGAATCAAATTCCGCCCGAGGAAGATCCGGACGATTGGCGCGAGGTAGCGCATCAGTCGTTATACGGAGCCTTTAGCCCCCAGGCAGCGCCGGGCCCCGGAGCGGTTTTCGAAATCGCATTGACCGGCCTTCCGGATGAAGAACGCACCGGCTACGGCTGGGCCCTGGGCGGCGTCCGAGGCAACGGCTCCGAAGGCTTTATTTCCGTCACCGAATTGCGGGCCTACAATACGCCCGACAGTACGGACGACCAACAAATCAACCAATAACGAACTTACCGAATGCGGATCGAAAGGAGTTGGCAGGCAAACAACCAAGCGAACGCGAATTGCGGGCAAGGATTTATATTTTCCTTGCGACTATCGAAAAACGAAAACGGCACACATTCGACAGATAATGGGCCGTAGAAGAGAGATAAAAGGGGCTGGATTTTTTCAACATTTTTTTGATGTCTTGTCAAGGAGATTCATTGCGATGAGAACATGCAAGTTTCTTTTAGCCTTATCGATGGTCGCCCTCGTGCTGGGCGTCTCGCTCTCGGCCCAGGCGACGGTCATTACGACCGATAGCGCTAATGTTTCGGGAGACGATAATTCCATTACCACGGAGAATGTTATTCCCGCAAGTGCCTTGGATCTGGTAAACAACGGCCAGTCCACATTCTCGTCGGCCATACGCAGCCGTGGGGACTTCTTCAATGTCGATGCGAATACCACATTGGCCAATGACGGCCTGCTTCGGCCTGCATCCGCTGCTGGAGAATTTTACCCCATAACTTCTCTCGGGGTAAATCCATCCTATCTTCCGGTTGCATACACTTTTGTGCTGAACACGACGACAAACACGAATGGATACGATATTACCCAAATCGACTCCTTTGCCGGTTGGAACGAAAATTCACGTTCCTTGGCAAACCAAAATATGACCGTTGAAGTGAGCAAAGTCGGTAGTAATTCATGGCTTACTCTAGGAACTTACACCTATGCCCCTTTTACGGATCTGAGTCTCATGGGCGCAACGGAAACCCGACTGCGCTTAACGAACCAAGGCGGAGGGATTTTAAGCAACGGAACCATAAATCTAACAGGCGTTGATGCCATCCGCATTACCTATCTCGATAACGGCTCCACGGGAGCAAGCATCGACGGCATGGTTGTACAAGAAATCGACGTCGTCGGCAGTGCTACGGTGCCCGAACCATCGACCACGATCTTGTCGCTCGCCGGTGCTGCCGCCATGATGGCCTACGCTTGGCGAAAGCGCAAGTAAAAGGATTAGTAAAGATATCGCTCTCCCCTCTCTCGCAACACGAGAGAGGGGGGCTGTTTTCTTCGCATACACAGGACGTTGCTCACGATGACTAGAATACTTGCTTGTTCCCTGTTTTGTATCACAATCCTCGCATCGCAGGCCGCCCAGGCCAAGGATCTCGGCAAAATCATGCCGATGGGCGATTCCATCACCCTCGGCGTCGGCGATGACGGCGGCTACCGCGACCCGCTCTATACGTTGTTGACCAACGCCGGGCATACCTTCACCTTTGTAGGTTCGGATACCGGCAACGCAACTACAACACTCTCCAATGCGAACCAAACGCACCATGAAGGACATAGCGGATATATCATCAACGGCGCCGGCAGCGGCGCGACGCGGCCAGGATTGGATGAAAATCTCAATACCTGGATCGGTCCCAGCGGCGTTTCGCCCGACATTATTTTGCTGATGATCGGCACAAATGATATGGGAACGGGTTATGACGTTGCAAACGCCCCCACGCGGTTGAAAAACTTAATCACCAATATCTACAACAAACAGCCCGACGTGTCGCTCTACGTTGCCTCGCTCACGCCCTTTCCGGCGGTGGAAGAGGCCGTGCATACGTTCAATGCCGCTCTACCGGGCATTGTCTCCGAATTCCGGAAAAGCAAAGACATTCATCTCGTAAATATGCACGACGCCCTGACCGCCGCCGATCTGCCGGATTCGTTGCATCCGGGCGCCGTCGGATACGATAAAATGGCACAAACTTGGTATAACGCATTAGTTGTGCCGGAACCGAGTTGCGTTGCCATGTTGTTGACCGGTTTGCTGGCCCTTTCAGGCTACCTATGGCGAAAACGCTAAATACTTTTACTTGAACGCATCGACGCGAATGCAATAAAATGCTTCGCGCCTTTGCGTCTTGGCGTGAACAATGCAATAAATCACGCCAAGACGCTAAGGCGCTTAGTGATTGCTCATCCTCTTTTCAAATCGGGTAAAATCATGCGTCCCCAATGCCGCAGGGCGTTTACGCTCGTTGAACTTTTGGTGGTTATCACGATCATCGGCATCTTGATCTCGCTATTGCTTCCGGCAGTGCAATCGGCGCGAGAGGCAGCGCGCCGCTTGCAATGCAGCAACAATCTCAAACAGCTCGGCTTGGCGATGCACAATTATCATTCGGCCCATAACGTGCTGCCGTTCGCCGCCTCGACCTGGGGCCGCGGCGGCTGGGTCAAGATGACGCTGCCTTTCATCGAGCAAACCGCCCTGGCCGCCGGTTGGGATGAAACGCAAATCTACCAAGTCGAACCGAACCTGACGATCTGCCGCATCCCGATTGCCGCGCATATTTGCCCCAGCGACACGCCCTCGAAATCCTCTTGGGGCGGCGGCGCCATGCGAATGGCCAACTTCAATTATGCCGTCAACCTGGGCAATACCTCGGTCTATCGCGTCTCGCCTCTAAACGGCGCTATCTTTCATGGCGCGCCTTTCTATTACGAGGAAGACGGCAACACGAAAATCACATCGGTCAATTTCAGCGCGATCCGCGACGGCACAAGCAACACGCTCATGCTCGCCGAAGTGCGCCAGGGCGGAACGCTCGGCACCGAAGGCTCGCAAACCGATCTTCGCGGCCTGATCTGGTACGGACACCACGCCGGCATCACGACGCTCGAAGTGCCGAATACGTCCGTGCCCGACTATCTGCTCACCAGCGAGTGGTGCCCTGATCCGACGGGCGCCGCCTCGCTCGGCATGCCCTGTGCCGGCGCGTCGGGCCAAAACTCCGGCTCAACGCCGTTGAACCTTTCCGCTCGCAGTTGCCACTCCGGCGGCGTCAATGTCGCCTTGTGCGACGGCTCCGTCCGATTTGTCAGCAATTCGGTCAATCAAACAACCTGGCAGAATTTGGGCAGCTCGCAGGATGGGCTGGTGGTTGGAGAGTATTAGAAGTGGTAGGCTGCCGGCTTACTTTGGAAGGCAACGGTCCGTGTAAGAGGAAAAAAGGAAAAGGGGAAAAATGGAAATACAAAATTGATTGTTTCCTAAAAAGATTGCAGTTACATCTTTCCATTTTGCCTTTTTCCCATTTCTTTTCTGCTTACACTTAAATTGGGATATGCAATGAAAATTGGCACTTATCAACTTGTTTTTTGTTTGTTGATCGCGGGAATTGTCTCGTTTTCCGGTTGTAGCCGCGAGCCGAAGCAGTATGTCGTCAGCGGCGAGGTGACCTATAAGGGTCAGCCGGTGGCCCAGGGCGAAATCGTGTTTGCCGACGCGAAAGGCGGCACTGCCGCGACGGCGGCCGGCAAGATCAAGGACGGCCGGTATCAAATCCGGATTCTGCCGGGCGATAAAAAGGTGCGGATCACCTCGACCAAGGAGACCGGCAAGATGCTCGAAGGCGCGATGGGCGCCAAATATCCTGAGCGCGTGGATTTAATCCCGCCCAAATACAATTCCGCCACGACGCTCACCCGCACCATCACGCCCGAGAGTGGCGCTATCGATTTCCGGCTGGAATAATCTCTGGTTTTTTTCATAATTTCCGGCTTTACACAAACCGTGTCGGACGCTATCTTCATGCCCTTCAGTTTGGGGGACAAGGATGTTCCTCAAGGGAATCCTGCATCGCCAATGAATCCTGCCACGGCAAACGCGACTGTAACAGTCGTGTCGGTGGTCGAATAAGGATTATTGGCCATGTCGGCATTTACATAACTGACGCCACGGAGGGCGTTGCCGTGAACGGCCAGCCTAGCGTATTGATCGTGGATCGATCGGAAGAAACGCGCGAAGTTTTGCAAACCGCGCTCGAACGTCGCGGCGTGCGAACCTTGGCGACCGGCGGCAGTGCAAACGGCCTACGGCTCGCGCGCCAGCATCAGCCCGACCTGATTGTGCTGGATCTCGAAATCGAAAATCCGGCAGCCGATCAATTTTCGGCCCCTTCTTTGGGATCAGCCGAGACGCCTGCACCACAAACAACGCCCACATCCCCCCAAAATACCTCTTATCAGCCCCGACTTGTCCTTTTGGGCAATCTGCGCGGGTGGCGCGACCGCCTGCCAAACGGAGAATTCGTGGCAAAGCCCTACCACTACGGCCCTTTGATTCGTAAAATCGAAGAGTTGTTGGCCGACAACGGTCAGAATGCTGCAAAATAGTCGGAGAGCTGACAGTTCATTGAAAAATGAGTGCCACTGGGCTTGGCCAGTGCCGGTGTCCCGTTCAAAAAAGAGTGCCACTGGCTTTGCCCATTGGTATCTACACATCCTTTAGAAATCCTTACAATCAAGGGGCAATTACGAACAAATACTCACGCAAAGTCGCAAAGGCGCAAAGATATTTCATTTA
>CAYWGR010000250.1:0-5666 GCA_964458015.1 uncultured Planctomycetaceae bacterium | reverse complement strand
GGAGTCCCTTGGTCCGCCTCGGTGAAAGTGAGCTTGCTTGCCAGATCGAGGTTGATATTGGTCGCAATCTGCACGGCTTGCTCGATGAATTGATCGCGCATCTCGGCATCGGCTACCTTGGCATTCGATTCCGCCGCCGACCAGCCAAGCCAAGCTAATAGCGCCACGGCCGCCAACCCAAGCGTCCACGCCAAGAAGTCATCGCGATGTAGCTTGGCCCAACCGCGGCTCATTCTCGCTGCCTCGACGAAAATAAATGACCGATACCGTCCTGCGCGATCCGCTTCCAAGATCCCATCCTCCGAAAGTAGGATAGGCGGAACGGCGGATGTCGCTGGAGGGTGCCTGTGCAGACTGCGAACGCGAAAAACGCGCAATACACTATGAAACATAGGTTAGCAATTCGTGTTTCGCTAATCTTCATGGTAGTAACGACACCACCCGTATGGCCTGTGCCAGGCCACCTTGGACAAGAACAACCGGCTATGAGGGATTTATCAATACAGACGTTGCCCATGCCGGCATCAATAAGTTAAAATCCTCAACTGAAAAACAGTGGTGAAGACCATGAGGAACGCGTTGATTTGGGGGTTGTTGTATCGTTTTTGGATATCAGTACTTTTCGTCATTCCTAGTCTTGTACTCACTTTGGCAACCGCGCATGCGGCTCCGCTAAAATCGCTGACCGGCGTCTATGGTCGATGGGCAAACGGGCCGTCTAAGGAACCGAATTATTTCCCCATCGCCGTCTGGCTTCAAAACCCCGCCAATGCAGCAAAGTACAAGGCCATCGGCGTCAATCTTTACATCGGATTATGGCAAGGGCCGACGGAAGAGCAACTCCGCGTGCTCAAGCAATATCGAATACCGGTCATCTGCGATCAGAACGAATATGCATTAAAGCATCTTGATGAAAAGATCATCGTGGGATGGATGCATCAAGATGAACCCGACAATGCGCAAGGGAATACCACCGTGCCGGTCTTGCCTGCAAAGGTCGTTCAGCGATACAAGGTCATGAGGAGCAGGGATCCCAGTCGCCCTGTTTTTTTGAATCTGGGCATGGGAGTTGCATGGGACGGCTGGTGGGGGCGAGGGGATCGAACCAAGCACCCCGAAGATTATCCCGCTTATGTCCAGGCATGTGACATTGTTTCCTATGACATCTATCCAGCTGATTTCAATGTGCCCGACAAACCCAATACCCCCGCTTGGTTCCGCCGAGCCGAAGTCGGCGGAAAACTTTGGTATGTTGCCCGCGGCGTCGATCGGCTATGCGGTTGGGCCGAAAACAGACCCGTATGGAATGCGATCGAATGTACTCGAATCAACAATCCGGACAACAGCAAGAAAATCACTCCCCAGCAGGTGAAGGCCGAAGTTTGGATGTCGATCATCCACGGATCCCGGGGTATCATCTACTTCTGCCATCAATTCCAGCCGAACTTTCAAGAAGCAGCCTTGCTGGCCGACGTGAAAATGTCTCAAGCGGTCAGCAACGTCAATCGACAAATTCTCGATTTGGCGGCCGTCTTAAACAGTCCATCGGTTTTGAATGCCGTCGAAGTGACGGTCGTGCCTGCCGTCCTTGAACGTGACATGGAGAAATTGCTTCCCCATACGAAAGGCATTGCGTTAATGGTAAAGAAATTCGCGGGAGCAACTTATCTCTTCGCCGTGCGAATGCATCCTTCATCGGCCAAAGGTGTGTTTCAACTTGCCGGTGCATTTGAGAAAACGGTCTATGTCCTCGGTGAAAAACGCACCGTTACCATGAAAAACGGTCGATTCGAAGATACATTCGAGGTCGACGCCGTCCATCTCTATCAAATTGGAGGCAAGCCGGCTAAGTAGCCATCTCGACTTCTAAAGAATCTCGCAATAGTAGCGGGAATTCGGCGACGATATGGGTTCCCTCCCCCGGCAAACTCACGACGACGGCTTTGCCGCCCAGAAGCCTTGCCCTCTCACGAATCCCCTCCAGTCCGAAACACCCCTCCTTGACGAGATTCGGATCAAAACCAACGCCCCAATCCCGTATCTCGGTTCGTATGGAAGATTCGTCCTCCTGCCGGAGATCAACGCGGATGCGATCCGTTTGACTATACTTGCAGGCGTTGTTAAGCCCTTCTTGGGTGATGCGGAAAATGGCGTTCTCCAGGACCGGATTCAAGCGGTCAACGCGAAGGTCGTCGTGGAATTCAATGGCGGGGGCGTTCGGCCCTCGATAATCGGAGACCAGATGGTTGATTGCCGCGAGAATTCCTTCGTCGTCCAAGATGGGAGGCCGCACGTTGTTGATTAATTGCCGTGTTTCCGCCAGTCCGCGGCGCAACATTTGCATTCCCGCCTCATAGGTTTCCGTGGCCGCCTTCGGATCATCTTTGACAATGCCGAAAAAACTCTCGAAATACATGGTTGCCGCCACTAGGTGTTGCGCCAGCCCGTCATGAATCTCGTAGGCGATCAACTGCCGTTCGTGATCGCTCGACTGCAAAAGACGCCGCAATACGCATTGTTCATGCTTGATTGCCGCTTCAACGCGGATGCGTTCCTGAATCTCGGCCTGAAGCTGTTCCACGGTATGCGACAATTCCTCGGTGCGACGTTGCAGCGATTGCTGGTAACGCCGGAGATCCAAGTGGGTTTTTACGCGCGACAATACCTCCTCCTGTTGGAAGGGTTTCGTGACATAATCAACGCCTCCGACCGAAAAGCCGTTGACGATGTCGGCCGTATCGTCCAACGCACTAACAAAAATCACCGGGATGTCCTTCAAATTCGGATCATCCTTCAAGTGCGTGCAAACCTGGTAGCCGTCCATGCCAGGCATCCGAATATCAAGCAATATCAAATCCGGCGGAGAGGCGGCGGCGGCTTCGAGAGCCATCTCGCCGTCTTGCGCGGGCATGACCTTGTAACCGTACTTCCCCAGCATCTGCGACAGCCGCCGGAGATTGTCCGGCACATCGTCCACGACCATGACGGTCGGAACAGCTTCCGTGCGGCCCTCGATTTTTTGGGAATCCATTGCGGGAGAGACGCTCATGATATTCTCCTCGTCTTGAAAAATTCCGCGAGTTTCGCAACTTCATAGCCCCTGGCCAGCTTTGCCAGATATTCGCTCAGGGCAGGAGCGTGAAGCGAGACCTCGGGAAGCATCCCAACTAATTCCTCAAGGTCCAAAACGGAGATCGCTTCGACCAGCCTTTCGGTCAACTCATGGGGCAAGCGCGCCGCCATTTCGCCATAACCTTCCTTGTCGGAAGTAAACAATGCCTGGGGTTGCAGTTCGGCATACGTGTACGTGATCCCCAGATGAACACGAAGCATTTCGTAAAGTTCCTCGACTTTGATCGGCTTCCCCAAATAATCGTTGGCTCCGACATCGCTGATTTTCTGGCGTTCTTCCTCGAAGGCGCTGGCCGTTAATGCAATGATCGGTGTTGTCTTGCCGCGTTCGGTTGATTTGATGATGCGTGTTGCCCGATATCCGTCCATGATCGGCATTCGCATATCCATCAGAATGAGATCGGCCGGGCAAGCCTCGAATCGCCGCACGGCTTCCTGCCCGTTTTCCGATTCTTCCACTTGAAAACCCACGGCCTGAAGCAACTTGACGACATAAAGCCTGGTCTCCAGCTTGTCTTCGACGATCAGGATGCGCGGCGCCGTCTGCCCGGGCGCAAGCCCGATCACCCGGCGATTGCCGATTTCGGGCTTTGCTAGATCGACGACTCCGGGCCTACAACGGATATGGAAGGAAAACCGGGCGCCCTTTCCAGGTTCGCTTGCAACGGAGATTTGCCCGCCCATCAGCTCGACTAATTTGCGGCTGATATACAGCCCCAAGCCTGCGCCTTCGTTGTTTTCGCCGACTTGCACGAAGCGGTTAAACAAGGCCGGAAGATAGTCGGGAGATATGCCCGGCCCGGTATCTTCCACGTCGCAATGCAATGAGAAGCCGTTTTCCTCCATCCACACTTTCATGACGACGCCGCCATGTTGGGTAAACTTCACGGCGTTTCCCGCAAGGTTAATAAGGATTTGCTTGAGTTTCTTTTCGTCGGCTTGGATATACTGGGGTAGTGCGGGATCACAATCGAGAGTGAAGCCGATGCCTTTTTCATCCGCCCGCATGCGCATCATCTCGGCAATCGTTTCCAAGACTCCCCGCAGCCTGAAAACGGTCTCATGCATTCCAAGCTGCCCGGCTTCGATCTTGGACATGTCCAATACATCATTGATGAGTTCCAGGAGATGCGTTCCGCTGCGGTTGATGATGTCCAGGTATTCTTTCTGGGATTCACTCAGCGTCGGATCGTCTCGCAAGAGTTGCGAAAACCCCAACACGGCGGTCAGCGGCGTGCGAAGCTCATGGCTCATGCTGGCCAGAAAGAGGCTTTTCGCACGATTGGCCGTTTCGGCGGCGATCATGGCCTCTTTGAGTTTTTGCTCGGCAATTCTGGTGTCCGTAACGTCGAATACGGCGCCAAACAGATGGGTGGGCTTGCCATTTTCGTCATAAGTCGTCTCTCCCTGAACGTGAACATAACGAACCGTATTATCAGGCAGAACAACTCGATAATCGCCGATGTAGGGTTTTTCGCCCGCAATGGCCGCTCTGCAAAGCGCGGTCCAGGGCTCGCGGTCGTCGGGGTGGATTGTCCGAAGGACATCCTCATAGCACTTCAATGTTTCGGGAGTCGTTCCGCGAATACGGTGGTATTCCTCCGAGCCTGTGATATAGTCGTTGATAATATCCCATGTCCAATGGCCGACGTGAGCAACGGCCTGGGCTCGGGCAAGGTGTGCATTGCTGGCCCGCAGTTCCAGTTCGCTCTTGCGAAGCTGTTCTTCGCTCTCTCGAAGAGCCTTCAGGGCTTCTTCCGCGCGCTGGCGTTGGGCGTTGGCGTCCTGCATGAGGGTCAACGCCTCTTTTCGCGAGGCATTCAATTCCTTCGTGCGTTCTTCCACCAGTTCTTCAAGATGGTTGCGATATCGGTCCAGCTCTTCTTGGGCTTTGTGGCGTTCGATCAAACGCCACACCCCTTCCATCAGGAGCGTAAGCTGCTGTACATCGGTTTCACTATAGGGTTCCTCTTTGTTGCCGACTCCGGCGACCATCACGATCTTGGAGCCTACGACAACGGGGATGTTCATGTGCCGGTGAATATTGATGTGCCCTTCCGGATATCCTTTCTTTAATGGGTTGGGTGCATCATAATCATTCGTGATAATGGGTTTGCGCTGGCGTACCGCCTCGCCCCAAAGGCCTGTCATTGCAAGCGGATAAACAAGAGGCTTGTCAACGACTTCGCATCCCTCCATCGCGCTCTTGGACCAGGATTGCATTGTTAGAATGCTTTCGTCTTCATTGACGAAAGCCAGATATCCGATTTTGGACTCGCACATCCGAATGCCTTCTTCTAAAGCAAAATTCGTCAAGTCGGCAAAGGACGCGCCTGTCATCTGGTTCAATTTTAACAGCGTGGCAGTGCGGTCAACGCTGATTTTCTGGATTTTTTCGGCATGTTTACGCTCGGTAATATCATAGACGGTTCCAACGATCGTAACCAAGTTGCCTTGTTCGTCGAATTTGCCTTGGTAGGTCGATTCATAGTACCCTATGCTATTGTCCGGTCGAAGAAATCTTTGCTCGTAGG
>CAYWGR010000249.1:0-5702 GCA_964458015.1 uncultured Planctomycetaceae bacterium | reverse complement strand
CAGCACAAAAAAATAGCCAGTCAGCCGTTGACACACGGCCCCTACAGAGATAAAACCCTGCCATCGCATCCAAGGGCGATTGCCCCGTTTCTCTTTATTGAACATAACTACTTCCGCAAAGAGGTAAATCGTTACTCAACACCCTGGAAAACAACAGGCGTATCGAACAAAACCAGCGCGGACGTGTTGTAACACATCGGTGTAAAACGCGCGTTGCTCACGTTTCCGCCCGGGAATTTCAGTTGCACTTCGACCGGCGCACCTTCAACCCAGGTCGGCGAGCCGGGCCCCTCGTCGAAATAGCTCCACTCGGGCAGCGGTTTATCACCTGGGCAAAGAGGCAACTTCACAAAACCGTCGGCATCCGGCTTTTGCGGCAATTTGATCGCAGGAACGCCCTTCGGCATCATTTTCGGCACATATCCGGCCGGCACGCCGTTGTCCATCTGGTTCGGCAAGCTCGCAGGCTGCGAACACCCCGTTGCGGGAACCAGAACCAGAGGGCCATACATCAGAAGAATGCCCGGATCGCATTGCTTGATATGATGCCCCTGCTCTCCGCGGAAAGTCACCTGCATCTTGCCGTCGCTGCGCGATTCCTTGATCTCCGGCTTGCGCACACACGATGGAACACGAATCTTGAGCGGGATCTCAGCCGGCAAGTTTTCCGCTTCGATCGTCGCTTCGGCGCGCGAGGGCCAAGCCGTGGTTACTTTGACCTTCGTCGTCTTTCCGCCGGGTAGCGGTACTTCATAAATTCCAGGCGTCAACAGATTGACATGCACCGCGCCGTTGCGGAACGTGACGGCATGACGGGCGTATTCGCTCAATGCCATGCCGGCATCTTCAACGCAGCACCACCACGCCTCCTCCATACCTACAACGCCGTAGCCGTTGCCGGTCAACGGGCGATGGCCGAAACCGCCTGTAACCCATTGGTTGAACGCAAACGCATTCCAGAAGGTGTGTTCGGCCTTTTCGTAACCATCCGGGGCACCGAGCATTCCCGCATTGAGATTGAGGATCAGCCAATCGGCAATCGAGCAACCTTCGTTGCGGCCATTCGGTGGAAATGCCTCGGTCGTGCAACCGTCGGGCAGTTCATAGCGATGGTCGATGATCCATCGTCTGTTTTTCTCGACTTTCTCGTTCCAGACCATGTCGCCCGTAAGCATGGCCATCTGCTGGAATCCGCGCAGCATGCTCAAAAAACCGCCTGCATGGCAATGCTGATCGCAAATGCCCGTGCCATCGTAGATGATGCGGAACAATTCCATCCATCGCGGATCTTTTGTGGCAGCGTAAAGTTGAACGAAAAATTCCGACACCCAGGTGAATATCATGCGTCCTTGCGTGTCTTTCATCATGTTTCGCCAGTTGTCGCGGACGTTCCAAAGCCGATTTCCCATGCCGACGGCCGCCTCAAGCGCACGGGCATCGCCTGTAAGCTCGTGGTAACGCATCAATCCGGATGAAAGGCGGTTAGCGCACGGATCTTGCAGAGGATTGCCATCTGGTATCATCGGATGGCGGCCGATGATGCCCGAAGGACGCCGTTGTTTCAAAATGCGCTGAAATAGTTCATCCAACCGTGGATCGTTCTTGCCGTCCACGCCTTCCGCACAACAAAGGAACTCCAACAATCGGCCTGTCAGATCGCCGTAGCATTGCGTGGCATGGCGGCTGCATTTGTCCGGCCGTTCCAAGTCGATCATGATGAAATCCATCCGATCCATCGGATAGGCGGCCGTTCGTGTTCGGGCCAGTCCAAGGCGATAGCTCAACTGCGACGGCGCGAGCAAAGGTTTCGACAATGCCGCGGTATCTTTCAGCAACATCTTGGGCGAAATGGTTTTCGAATTCGCTGCGGATGCCTCGGCCGCACGAAGAACAGTCGGCGCGAGGGCCGAAGCTCCGGCCGTCGATGCGCCGAGAATCGCGGAAGTTTGTAAAAACGCACGCCGATTGACCTGATTTCCCATGTTGATAATCCTTCGGTAGTTGGTGAGTTAGCTACTGCTCCTTGAAATACGTTGATCGTATCCTCAGGCGAAGCAGCGGATGGGGTGTCCGGCGGGACGAGCGTAATGATGGCCCGCCGTGTCAATATCACTCGATTCCGGCAGGCCATCCTTTGCTCGACCCGCCTTATGTTTACTGCTGATAGCTCTTTACCGTTCTATTTCCGCTTGCGCCAGGCGTAGGCCAAGAGGCCGCATATGCCAATGCCGAGCAATATAAGCGTGGATGGCTCCGGTATGCTAGATACTTGCAAGCCGTTGAAAATAGCGTTGCTCTCAATGGGGCAAACGACGGTGCCATTAAGCTTTCCGGTGGCATCGCTCGTCGTGGAAAGAACGACATATTCCCGACCTTCCACGAATGTGCCGTCAAAGGAACTGGAATTGCTGAGAGTTTCGTCAACGCCATTGACCGTGAATTTCACCGGGTTGACTTCCGTTCCCAAGCCGGTTCCTACCTCTCCATAGAGATATACGTTGTATTGGGTGTTGGCCGCCAAGCCGCTCATGGTGAAACTCAGCGTCGTTGTAGTGCCATAGGCCCATGCATAGTCGTCCAGCAGGTTGTTGCCGGAGTGGAAATTGTCGCCGATGTTTGCTCCCGCCGGTCGGTAATCGTCACCGTAATTGCCTGATCCAGTAAAGACGAACTTGGCTCCGGAATTATTGCCGCTCGCATCCACCAGATCCTTTGTGTTGTCCGAGAATAAATAACTATTCCATACATCGCCGGCCGATCCCGTGCCCGCGCCACCGGAATAGGTGTGTCCGGGATAGCCGCTATTCGCGCCACTGTCGATATCCACATTGATCAACGTGGCCCAAGCAAGCGTCGGATAAACGCCCAGAACCGCTACGGCCAAAAAAACTCGCCGAATCCGATAGAAACTCATGACACGCTCCTTAATGAGTAGCGAAAAAAGCCGTGGACGGGCTGTCGGCAACGCGCCGGCATTGTTCTTGACACCGATACGGCGTTCTTATGCTCTTTTTTATCTTCTTTCATGGTCGCAGCACGCATATCGTTGCCGCGCGGGGAATGTTAGGGATGCTGTTTTTCGGATTTTTCCGATTTGTCGTTTTTTGCAAGTTCCAATCGCGGGTCGCCGAAGATCGTCCAGTCGGCCGAAATGCCGTTTCCGCCGTCGGTGGCCGCCAGGGTTAGGAATCGCTCATTTTCCGACAGCGCAACGCTGATCGGAATGGCACCATAGGTGCTGTTGGTTTGCCAGCGGCGGAAACGTATGTGACCGTCGACCAATACCCAAAAATCGGCGACCGAAGCATCACTGGTGATGCCGGCTGTTGCAAGAAATCGAGTTAAACGCCAGCCGGAATTCGCTCGGCGTATAGCTTGTAGATCAAAAGTGATGCCCTTGTTGGCATGTACCAGCAGAAGCCCATGCCCTTTGGAAGCATAGTCGATGCCGCCGAGATCCGTTCGGGTTGCCGGGAAGGGTGACGAATTGGGAATCGTGCCGCCCGCCCAAAGGAATCCGGCCGTCTCGTTCTTCGTAATCGGAAACGATGCGAAAGTATGACCAGCGGAATCGACTTGCACGGGCACTTCCCCATTGGGAATGAAAATGCCGTCGATGAAAGGTCGCTTTTCAACGCGATGATATTTACCGTCGCCGATGAGATATTCATTAGGCGGCGGTTGCCACTTCGGCTCCTTGTCCGACACTTGGCCGGTCGTGGGATCAATGCCCATGCCGCGCCGGCCCGAGAAACCATCGCCGCCGGCGACAATGTCAACCAAGTCAAATGCTTTGGTGACTGTTGCCGATGCTTTCTCTTGTCGTGGTATCGCTCGAACAAAGGCAACCGTTTTTTCCGAAGGCGGCAGAACAACTGCACGACGATCGTTGTCTGCTGCAACCCGAGCCGATTGGTTCTCATGCAGTAGTTGTGCTTCGCCAACCACGGATCCGTTCTTAGCGACTACCTGCAAACGAACCAACCCCTGGAATACATGTGAAGTCGTAACGCCTTTTTTATCAACTTCCACGCCGAACTCGGTGCCGAGATCGGTCACGATGGCCGAGGGTGTTCGCACGGCGAACATGGGGGCGAGAGATTTCTGATTTATGATTTCTGATTTATGATTTGCCGCCTCTGGTCCTTGACCTCTGACCCCTGCCCCCTCCTTACTAGCCACTAACCACTGACCACTGACCACTAACGGCTGGCCACCGGCCACTTTCTCTGGCTGCCCGCCGCCCTCACCCCCGACCCCTCTCCCGCTTGCGGGCGAGGGGAGATTGTTTTCACTGGCCACCGACCACTGGCCACTGACCACTAATTTCTGGCCACTGGCCACTTTCTCCTTACTCTCCTCTCTCCCCTCCCCTCTCTTCTCTAATCTTGCCGTCAACTTGCCGACCGCGAGGAATCCGCCGGCAGTGGAATCAACCTCATACGTCACCGGCCCTTGGAGGATCACTTTCGCGCCGGTATCGTAGGTGATTTCCATCAGGCCGGAAGCGAGGGCGTATTTTTGGCCCAGCGGAACACGGGCTCCCTCTAAAGCGACGGTCGATTCGTCGGCCCATTGAACATCGGCCATGCCGGTGATTCGGCCGATATAATTTGTCGTGTCGATGACATGTTGATTCGCGTCGGGCGTCTTGGTTTCATCGGCAATCTGCATGTAATGCGTCACCGAAATCAATGAGCCGGCCAAGAGGCCAATGCCCATGATGACGGCTCCCATCAGCAGCGCAAACGGCACTTCTTGAGAAAAGTAGCTGACCGTGCCTTGATAGAGGCCGCCCAGAAAACCAAGGTAGGGCGATGGCCTAGATGCGGGGAATACCGATCGAAACGCCTCGAATGATTCCTGATTCTTCGCACGAAACATCAACGCGGCGTGCAGTTGGCAATAATCGTTATACAAATCACACACTTGGGAATCCTCGCTCAATCGCCGGTCCAACTGTTGAAGTTGTTCGACATCGGCATCGCTATAACATACGGCGTCGATCAATTCCCACACGGGATCGGATTTGCCGGGACGAGGAGTCATGTGTCGCTCTCCTCGGAGATTGCATGATCGGTGCAATCGAGCAGCTCGCGCCGGATCCTGCGGAGCGAATTGCAGATGCTCTGCGACGACCGGCCGAACTTGGCGGCGATGTCCTTGATACGGCAGTCAGACTGATACGAAGCATCGAGCAATTGGCGATCGGTATCCGGCAGCTTTTCGACGCAATCGTCCAATAGCTGACGCCGCAGCTCCTCGGCCGGATCGGCCGCATGGTGCATCTGGCTCTCGGCAACGTGCGACAGCACTTCATCGCTAAGAAAAACGCGGCCCGAGGGCTTCGACTTGCGATAGTTCCAAACTTCGATCTGGGCAATTTTAATGGCCCAGCTTAGGAAACTCGTGCCCGGCCGATACTGAGAAAATTTTCGCCATAAGACCAGAAGTGTTTGTTGGTGGAGATCTTGGGTGTCGTCCACATTTTGCACCAGCGCATAGATATAGCCGAACAGTCGCCCCTGATGTTGGGTGACCAATTCCATGAACAGATCTTCGCGACTGGTTTGTGCCATAAATGCGTGTTCCGTATTCCCAGACAAAAGAGAACATGCAAAACGCCCAAAAATACATCCGAAAAAAACGACGTTTTGCAAAACGTTCGCCAACCGCTTGGCGTGCAACAGGTTGCGTTGTCC
>CAYWGR010000248.1:440-5799 GCA_964458015.1 uncultured Planctomycetaceae bacterium | reverse complement strand
TGGGGAGCGAGGGGAGAATGAAAACGAGGCGACAGCCCCCCACTTGCCATCCTTGTGATGCAAACGGAGATGCGGCGTTGTCTCAAAGAGAACTTTTTTACCGGAACATCAATAGTTTCGGCTTATTTCCGCTTCCGCCAACCATAGACCAGAAACCCAAGCAACCCCGTAGCAACCAGGACCAAAACGCCCGGTTCGGGGATCGCCGTGGCCGACCATGCTAAACCGAAAGACTCGGCTGCTGCGGTGCCGTAGTATCCGGTGTAGGCCACTCGGATTCCGTACAGGCCCGTCGAGGGCAAGACAAAGTGCAATAATTCGGAGCTATTGTAGAGGCTTGCCGAAGTGGCAATGAGTGTTGTGAACGTGGAGTCCCAAATCTGGAGGTCCAAGTTGGCAAAACCCGTTTCCGATGTGTCGTAAGTACTCGTATTTGTCGTGCAATTGCGGAACCACGTGAGCGTGGCATCGAAGACTGAGCCGCCTAACAACTTCGTGTCGAAAACATAGTCATTGTGTGAGCCCACGCTGCTGACTAGTCCCAGATCCCAGCCGATGTTCGAAATTGTGCCGCCGATCATGCCGGTGACATTCTTGGTGCCGGAGAGGTATTGGTCGTAGGCCGTGTCAAGATTCATACGGCCGGCGCCAAGAGCCCAATCCAGCGATTGGGTAGTCGTAACAACATTGCTGACGGTGGATTGACCGTTGTCCCAACCGGTTACTTTGTCGGCGGAATTCATCAGCACGGCCTTGATAACACGGCTGTCGCGAGAGTCCACATCCATGGAGTAGTATTTGCTGGCGCTCGTCAAAAGCGTAGCGCCGCCTGCCACGATGGGAGCGGCAAAACTGGTGCCAGCGATAGGATAAGAATAGTAATTTGTATAGCTATCCGCCGTGCCCCTTCCATTTCCTCCGCTTTTTCCGCCGTAGTAGGCTGAAACGAGCGCATCACCTGGTGCCACGATGTCCACGGTTGCCCGAACACTGGAGATTGTTGTCTTCGTGGTGAGATTGTAAAAGTCTTGCGGCCCGCGACTGCTGAATGAGGCAATGGAAGTGTAGACGTTGCTGCCGTCGTTAGTCAACGCCCCGACACTGATGCTGTTATAGCCTGATGCCGGACCATTTACGGTGGTGCTTGTTGTGGTGCTATCGCCTGTGTTTCCCGCTGCCACGACAAACGTGGTGGTGCGGTTTGCGCGAGCCATTGCATCGAGAGCAATTGTTTCTGTTGATGTACCGGCTGTATCTGGTGTAAATCCCCAACTGCTGTTGATCACATCGGCGGTTCCGAAGAAATGAGCGTAGGTGGAAAAGAAGGACGCATTGCTTGTCGAGAATGAAGTGGAGTAGCTTGTACTCTGGCCCGTCCAATTCCAGTTCGTGGCGATTGCGCCTGATTGAAGATCGGTGCCGTAGGCAATGCCGGCTTGCCAATTGCCGGAACCACTCGTTGTCTTGCGACCGCCGAGGATCATGCCGACCCATGTGGCATGTCGATCGTATTCCCCTGAGGCTTCGGTGCCCGTGAAATATGTGGAGACATTGGTCATTGTTTCGTGGCCGTTCCAAACATGTCCGGCTTCTACATTGGCTGTAACCGTATTTTTTCCTGTAATACCGGCATTGTAAAACCGATTGGCACCAAGATAGTTATTGACATTTAATCCTGTGGCGGCGGTAGGATTGTTAGTATTTAAATCGGAAATGGCATCGCTCGCCGAAACGAGCGGAACCAAACTAGTCGTCACAAGCAAGGCGACGGTCAAAGAGAAGAGGGCTTGGACCATGCTCAGCCGGTTGGGATGACGCAAAACCGCAAAGAATGATATTTTGTGGTTCATGAAAACGCTGGAAAAAAAGAGGATGGAGAAGTGACAGTTCCCTGTAAAAAGGAACGCTCCAACCAGCGTCCACGCCGCTTAGTGTATCGAAGTATGCCGATAAAAGCAATAGATTAGGTAGTCTATGCGGCCTGTGCCCGAAAGGAATTCTTGGCGTTGTGTGCAGTGGTTATTTTGGGGGGAATGTAAAGTAGCTCTCTACGTTTCCGTAGCAAATATCGCCGACCATCCCGCCGACCAATTCGCAATCGTCCGGCAGCATCCCCCGGCCCATCTCCCTGCCCAGCAGATTGCACAGTATGCGGCGGAAATACTCGTGCCGCGTATAGGAAAGCAGCGAACGGCTGTCGGTCAACATGCCGACAAACCGGCTTAGCAGACCGAAGTTCGACAACACATTCAGTTGCTTCTCCATCCCATCTTTCTGATCTAAAAACCACCAGGCTGCGCCAAACTGCATTTTGCCGGGCGTTTGGCCGTCTTGGAAATTGCCCAACATCGAGGCCACAACCTCGTTATGCACGGGGTTCAGATTGTAGACGATCGTCTTTGCCAATTTTCCGTCGCGATTCATTCGGTCAAAGAACCGCCCCATCGGTCGTGCAACGCAAGGATCGTCGATCGAGTCGAAGCCGGTGTCCGGCCCCAAGGTCTCGAACATCCGCGTGTTGTTGTTGCGCAACGCGCCGAAGTGGAACTGCTGCACCCAGCCTTTTTCCGCATTCATCAACGCCAATTCCCGCAACACGGCCGATTTGAACTTGGCCGTCGTCTCTTGCGAAAGCGCCCGCCCTCCGCGCACGGATTGAAACGCCGAGGCAACGTCATCGACCGTGTAGGCTTCCGCGTAAAACGTGTCGAGTCCATGATCGGAAAGCCGGCTGCCGACCGCATGAAAAGCATCGTGCCGGCTGCGCAAGGCTTCGATAAAGCGGTCGAAACGGTCACTGATTTCAACGCCGCTCCGCGCGGCCAGTTGTTCGACCCAAGAGTTAAACGCCGTGGGATTCTCGACGGCCATCGCTCGGTCCGGCCGAAACGTCGGCAAAATACGGACGCTAAACGAAGAATCGGCGGCGATCGCTTTGTGATGCTCCAACGAGTCGATGGGATCGTCGGTCGTGCAAACCAACACGACGTTCATTTGCCGCATGATGCCGCGCGCCGAAAACCCGGGCTGTGCCAGCTTCGCGTTGCATTCGCGCCAAATGCCCTCGGCTGTTTCTGGATTCAACAATCGGTCGCTGATGCCCAATGGGCGTTTCAACTCAAGATGCGTCCAGTGATAGAGCGGATTGCGAAGCGTCTGCGGAACGGTTTCCGCCCAACGCTGAAACTTTTCACGATCCGATGCGTCGCCCGTGCAAAAACGTTCCGGCACTCCCGCCGCGCGCATGGCACGCCATTTGTAATGATCGCCCGCCAGCCAAATCTGCGTCAGGTTTTCAAATCGGCGATCTTCGGCCACATGCGCAGGCGGCAAATGACAGTGGTAGTCGATGATCGGCAAGTCGCGGGCGAAACGGTGATAAAGCTCGACTGCCCGATCGTTTTGCAGAAGAAAGTTTTCGTGGATGAAGATGTCACTCATCGGGGATGGACGCATTCAAACAAATGAGTTTTCTTTAGCAGCCGACGGTACATCAGCCGCGATGTACATGAGTTTGTTTAGCAGCCGACGGTACGTCGGCCGCGATGTACATGAGTTTTCTTTAGCAGCCGACGGTACGTCGGCTACAATGGTTTTGTTGGGCCATCGAATCGACGCCGCCAACAGTTTCTTGGAAACGGCTCAGTACCAAAATAAAAAAACCCCGCCGCTCGCGGCGAAGCGAAACGGCGGGGCCGGAACAGAGAAGAGGCCGATGGTTTTGATGATACCATCTTTTGCAGTCTTGTCCATAGTTCACCCCCCGATTTTTTTCACACCAATTTCTTATGGCTTTGGGCTAACCCGATATAGGGAGAAAGTCATCCCAAATTAACATTTTTTGGGCTATGATCGTCGCCTGCCCAGGGATAATGTGTATGCTTATCCCTGGTTACGCATATCTTCCTTCCACTGATTCGAGTTCCATGAGCGCTATCGACGATTATCTGCGCGTTTGTATCGAGGCGGTCCATGTCGGCGGCCGGGTAATTCAAGATTGGGCCGGCCGGGCCGAAGTCCGAAAAAAAGGGCCCGCCGACCTGGTCACCCAAGCCGATTTCGCTTCACAAGAAGCCGTTCGCAAAACCGTTTTGGGTGCCTTTCCTGAACATTGCCTCTTGGGCGAAGAGAAGTTGCCCGATGCCGAGGCCGCGCCGAGGGCCGAGTATCGCTGGATTGTCGATCCCATCGATGGCACGACCAACTACGTGCATGGCTTACCGCATTATTGCGTCTCTTTAGCCCTGGAACGCCAGGGCGAATTGCTCGTCGGTGCGGTCTATGATCCCGTTCAAGACGAGTGTTTTACGACCGCCGTGGGACATGGCGCTCGCTTGAACGGACAACCGATCCATGTCAGCGCGGTTACCGAGTTGTCCGAAGGATTGGCCGCCGTCGGCTTCCCGCCGAATGTTCCACCCGATTCGCCCGACCTGCTGGTCTTCCTAGAAATGCTTCGCCGCTGCCAAGCCATTCGCCGCACCGGTTCGTCGGCGCTAAATCTTTGCTACCTGGCGGCCGGCCGTTACGACCTTTTTTGGTCCTACGGAACCAAAATCTGGGACGTCGCCGCCGGCGTATTGATTTTGCGTGAGGCTGGCGGACAAATTGTTTCCCCCACGGGCGGGGAGTTTCAGCTCGAAAAAGCCTGCTTTCTAGCCGCCGGCACCCCTCCATTGCTTGAAGAACTGCTCCAAGTCGCTGCTCAGGCCGTAAAATAAATTCTTTATTCTTGCCCTCCCTCTAAGTAAACTAAAGGGAAGGAACAGAATTACTTTTCTCTTACATGCTCCATTTCGAGCAATCGGTCTGATAAAATAGGCGGCCCTGCTGAAGTTTGTCGGCAAGGTTGCTAGGAGATTGGATTTTGTCGAATCCCGTACGGCCTATTGCGATGGCGTTCGGCCACCTGCTGATGTGGTGTTGTATTGCCGCAGCTCAGCAAGGCGAGGGTGCGCCTGCGCCGGAGCCTATTACGCCCTCGGCGACCAAGCCGGCCCCCGCTGTTGAAAATCCACGGACAAAAACGTCGGCCCCCGCTCGGGTCGAAGAGGCTCGGCCCTCAGTTTACTACTTGCCCGACAAGCAGGGCGTTCTACAGCCGGTTCTGGATTTCAAGTACCAGGATTTCGTCGAACTCTATCGGCTCAAGAATCAGCTAGGCCGCCGCGACGAGCCGCCGCGTTACACCATTCAGCGCATGACCGCCGTCGGCACGGCGTCCGAAACGAATGTCGAGCTGAGCGTCCAGCTTCAGTTCCTTGTGCGCGACGACGCTTGGGTGCGCATCCCGTTGCGATTCGATCAAGGCTTGCTTCGCGGCGATGTCAAATACAAGGGGGCGGGCGAACAGTTTATC
>CAYWGR010000248.1:0-430 GCA_964458015.1 uncultured Planctomycetaceae bacterium | reverse complement strand
GGCTACATCTGTTGGATTCGCGGCAAAGCCGACACGCAACACGAAATCACCTTGACCATGCTCGTCCCGTTGACCCTCGTGGGCGACGAAACGCGGTTGAAACTTTTCACGCCCAGGGCCACGGCTTCCGAGCTTAAGCTGACCGCGCCGATGCCCGGCGCGATGGGCACCGTTTCCGAAGGCGCAACACTGTTGCCCTCGGCCGCCGCCGATAGCGGCGCTACGGTGTTCAGCGTGGTTGGCCTTGGTGGCGATTTTCAGATGACCTGGCGCAAGGCAAACCCGCATGTCGGCGAAAAACCGCTTGTTTTAGAGGCGACCGGATCCGTCTTGTCCCGCCTCGACGGTCGTTCGATCACCGCCGAGGCCGCACTTTCCATACGCAGCTACGGCGGCGCATTCGATCGGCTTACCGTTCGATTGCCGCCCG
>CAYWGR010000247.1:0-5841 GCA_964458015.1 uncultured Planctomycetaceae bacterium | reverse complement strand
ACGCTGTTTGGGGCACGAAATACACGTCGTGGGATGCCTTCCTGCAATCGACGGATGCGCCGGATACCAAAAAGGCCAAAGACGATCTGGCTGCCTTCGCCACGAAAACGGCCGAGCGTTATTTTCAAGTTTGCCGCGATAGTCTCCAGGAAATTGCTCCGCATCAGCTTTATCTCGGTTGCCGGTTTGCATGGACGAATGATCGGGCGGTTCGTGCGGCGGCCAAATATTGCGATGTCGTGAGTTTCAACCGCTATGAACGGAGCTTGACCGGCAAACATTTGCCCTCGGGCGTCGACAAGCCGACCATCATCGGCGAATTTCATTTTGGCGCGTTGGATCGGGGCATGTTCCATACGGGTTTGGTTTACACAGGCACTCAGGAGGAACGCGCGGCAGCCTATAAAAACTATGTGCGCAGCGCCTTGGAAAATCCCTGCATCGTCGGCACCCATTGGTTCCAATTCGGCGATCAAGCCACGACCGGCCGGGGCGACGGCGAGAATTATCAAATCGGATTTCTCGACGTATGTGATACGCCGTATGTCGAAACGATCCGGGCTTGCCGCGAAGTGGCTCGCGAAATGTATCCCTTGCGCAATGGAGATCTGAAACGAGGAGAATGAGGATTGCGCTGGGCAAACTTGTCTAGCGCGACCGGCCGGCGGTTGTTTGAGATTTGCTGACCAATGGGAAGTCGAGCGTTATTCGACCGGGTTGAATGTCGCTTTCGATGCCGGAGGCGTATTGCGAGGGCAGGATGTTTTGCGGCACTTCGTGTTTCTGGCCCGTGGCTATATCGGTGATCGTTTTGGAGACGGCCGCTTGTGCCTGGAAGGTAACTCGCATTTTACCGACGGGCACCCGATCGCACTGATACTTGCCTTCGGTAATTTTGCCGCCTACGGAGGGGCCTTGTCCTGAGCTGGTCGGATTGAAGGTAATAAAGCCTTTTACGACGGGGGTTCCGTCGATGGTTACCGTGCCGAGGACGGTACTGCTCGCATAGTCGGGCGTCTTTCCGCACCCCAACGTTGCGAGCATTGTTGCGAAACATGCGATGCAAACAAACGACCATCGAGGATGCATTGACTGCGAGGTGGCGTACATGGTTGTCATTTCGTTATTGTCAGGGCAAGCTGATGGTTTCATTGCCGCGCGAACTGCACATTGCTCGCCATATCAAGATATCGACGGAATCGGTAACCCAATGGACGGAGCCGTCGCCCATGGTGCAGTTGACGCCGCTGGGGTGCATGCTGCGCGAGGCGATGGTTTGGGAGTAATCGTCCATATTGACGGTGCAAGGAACGAGGATCGCTCGCTGCTCGGTGCAAGTGTTGCATACGACATCGGCGGCCGTCGAGTTGGGCGATAGATAGGCCTCGAACGCCTGACCGCCTTCGGCGACCATGCCGTCGCCGGGCGGGCCTGCGTAGTCGGGGCCATGCACGGGCAGGATCTCGCTAAAAGCAACGGTGTTGCTCAGGCCGTCGCGGATCGCGGCAGGCGAGTTTCCGCGGCCGTTGGTGAAGAAACCGCCGGCGAAAACGACTCCTCCCATGTCCACTTGAGCATAGCCGGTGTTGCCGTAGTTGGCTGCATAGTTGAGACGTTGGCGCGACATATACTGCCAGTTGCCGACGCCGCTACTGCCGCCGCCTTTTTGGCCCGGCTGGGGTTCGTTGATTTGCAGTTCATCGTTGGGGCAAACGTAGGTCAGCACTGCTTGCGACTTGGCCAATGCGTTTTTGGCATCGCAAGGCGACAGTTTGAAATCGTACATGTCATAGATGTTTTGCTGTTCGAGAAACGGCAAAATCATGGTGGGCCAGGTGAAGTTGGTCGAAAAATCCGGCAAGGTTTTTCGATTCCAGCCATTTTGTTGATTTCCGAGTGAGGAATCCCAGCCCTGAACGCCGCCGGGCGGAAAACATCCGTGGGCGCTGAGATAATTGTGGATGGCCAATCCGAGTTGCTTCAGATTGTTGCTGCATTGCAATCGGCGCGCTGCCTCTCTCGCCGATTGCACTGCGGGCAATAACAAGGAGATGAGGATGCCGATGATCGTGATGACGACCAAAAGTTCCACGAGCGTAAACGCTTTGGATTTTTGATTGTTGTTTTCTGATTTCTGATTTATTTGACGCATGATGCTTGGAAAAGAGAAATTATTGTATAGTTTTGCTGCCTTTGCGCCTTGGCGTCTTTGCGTGATATTTATTTTCTCACGCCAAGGCGCCAAGGCGCGAAGCAATTTGTTCTGCTATCGCGCGCTTTGCATCCCAATCAAAAATTAGAAATCATCAATTCATTTTTGCTTTCGCCAAGCATAGGCCAACAGGCTGATTAGCCCGATAGAGAATAGTACAAAAGTACTGGGTTCGGGAATCGGAGCAGCCGAGAAGGCGATAGGGCCGGAGTTGTAGGTTATGGTATCTACCGTTGGACCGCGGAATTGAAGCACTTCATCGGCCGTGGGATTGGATTCGGTCCACTGCAAAACTTTGCCGACAACGCTCGCTGTGACGGATACTCCGTTGAGGGAAAACGTTCCGGCCGTTGGGGCAACCATCGAAATCCGCAGCAAATTGCCGCTGCCGACGTAGGTGGCGATATTGGTTCCCAGACTAAGGTTGGTCAACGCGGTTTCGTAACCAAGATTGTAAGATCCAATGGAACCCGATCCTATGCGCCATTCAATTGATTGGCCGGAGATCGTACCCTGAGTACCGCCGTTCGAATAATCTGATTGATACGACCACACGCCATTTCCGCCTCCGAACTCCTGTTGCTCTCCGCTGGTACACCAGTTGACGCCGGCCGTGGCGCCGTTCAACGTGGCCAGCCCGTTTGTCACCCAATTACTGCCATCAACGCCCGACAATTCTCCGACGGCAATCACCGTGGCATTGGTGGTTGATCCGGCCAACAGGCCAAGTACAACCATTGTTACGCCCAACTGTTTCAAAGACATGAATCCACTCCTTAAATAAGAATAGTTAGAACACAAAAAACTTGGTTATGCCTTGCATGCCTCTTTCATTCTTTGCAGAATGTACCGAAGTTCCCTTGAATCCTGTTAGTTACGATAACCAACGCAACGATCATTTGTTATCCTTAATCCCGGCTTCCCTCCTTTCTTCCGGCAGCAATTCGCCTTTGGCAAGAGCGGTGATTGCTGTGGCGCCGTATTGGCGGATCAATTCCAATTCTTTGATGCCCAGCAGCTCGCGGAAGACGAACACATTGTCGATGTCGCCGTCGAAGGGCTGGAAGGGCGTGCCTTGGCTATCATGCCCACCGACGCGGATGCGAGCTATTGCCGGCCCGAAGTGAACGCCGATTGTTCGGTCCTCGATCAGTCCGCCTTTGCCGTTGTGAAGGGTTTTGTCCTCGACAAATAAGCTGACGCGGTGGTCGATATCGTCGTATACCGAGGCTACAAACGTCCATTGATTTGCTTGCGGCAATGGACCGCTTGATGGGAGTACGCCTTTGTCCGTTCCTTCATTACCGAGAAAGGCTGCAAAACGAAGCTTGTTGGGCACGGCGGGGACTTCCCCGGCACGGTCGTCGATGGTCAGCGTACGGCCATAGCCTGTAATGTCGGTGGAAAGAATCTCCATGTAATCCGGACCGATCGTGCGCGGCCGCACCCAGGCTCCCCAGGTCAGCTTTTGCATGGAGGTTGGTCGTGCGTCGATCGGCAGATCGATGAAGCTGCCAGCTTTCGGTTCAAAGTGTGCGGATTCACCTTCATAACCAAGGACAAACGTGACGCCGTGGATGGATTCCGAGGGAACGTGATTTCCACGGCCGCTCTGGTCGCGAGCGTTGCCATCGAGCGGATAAAAGCCGACAAGCGGCAGCGCCCGGCGAATGAATTTTGGGTAATTGAATTGTGCGAACCGCTCGTGATCCGCCGGTTGATCTTGCACAACGTCGCCGTTGGGTAGGAATTGCGCCGCCATGTTTTTGGTGAGACAAAGCGGACCCTTGGCCAGGCCATTGCTTGTCTTGGCGGTTGAACGGCATTCGACGATGCCCACGAAAACATGGACATCGGCCCGTCCCGAGGCGTCTACATCGACGCCGAATTCGGTGCCGAGGTCGGTTACGACGGCCGAAGGGGTTTTAATAGTGAATAGTGGATAGTGGATAGTGGATAGTGAGGGATTAGGGATTAGGGATTGGGAATTGGAAATTTGGGATTTGGCGATTTGGGATTTGGCGATTTGGGATTTGGCGATTTGGGATTTGGGATTTGCTCCACTAGCCACTAACTGCTGGCCACTGACCACTTTTTCTTCCCTCTCCCCTCTTCCCTCTCCTCTCTTCTCTAATTTTGCGGTCAGTTTGCCGACAGAGAGAGAGCCGCTTTCGGGTGAGTCTACTTCGTAGGATACGGGGCCTTGGAGGAGGACTTTTGCGCCCATGTCATAAGTAATTTCGAGTAGTCCCGAGGCCAGGGCGTACTTACGGCCCACGGCAACATTCGCTCCGTAGACGGTGGCCGTTTGAGGGTCTGCCCATTTGACATCCACCATGCCTGAGATGCGGCCGATGAACTTAATGCTCGAATCCGCGGCAGTGCGACTCGCGGACGGCAACGAGGGGGCTTTTGCGACTTGAATGTGATGTGTAATGGCGATGAGCGAGCCGATCCAAAGGCCTAGGCCTGTCACTACCGTTGCCACTAATAACGAAAACGGCAGATCTTGCGAAAAGAACCCGACGGTGTTGTTGTAGATGTTGCCCAGGAATCCGAGAACTGGCGCATTTGCCGGGGCAGGGGAGGGCAGTGCGTTCTCTTCCTCGAGTTGTGCTTCCGCTGCAATTTGTCCACACGATTTTCGGCTGGCGTTACGGGTGCGAATCAGTAAATGCAGCTCTGCCTCGATTGCCGCGCATTCTCCGTAGATCCGGCAAGCTTCGGGATCCGATTCCAGAAGCACGCCAAGCTGATCGGCTTGTTCCGGAGTGATGGAACCGTCGAACGCGGCGTGTACCAGCGTCCAAATCGGTTCATGGTTCATAACGGTGTCGCTCATTGTTTCTGCCCCCGCATCGATTTGAGACGGATGCAATCGAACAAGGTGCGACGAATGCGGCTCACCGAGTTATAAAGCGTTTGCGGCGAGCGTTGTAGAATTTCGGCCACATGTTTGATGCTGTTTTGGCCGCCGTAGCACAGATCGACCAGTTCATGGTCGGGCGGCGGAAGTTCATCGACGCATTCGGCCAGCATCTTCTGGCGAAGTTGTTGTGCTTCACCGTCTTGGGAGGCCTGCACTTCGGCAAGATTGGTAAGAGCTTTCTCGCTGAAGCGAAGCGGATTGCGGCGACGATCGCGTTGGAAGTGGAGAATTTTGTACTTGGCGGTTTTGCAGGCCCAGCGGGCGAAGTCGGTGCCCGGTTGAAAACGAGAAAATTTACGCCAGAGCACCAAGCTTGTTTCCTGGTACAGCTCTTCAGCATCGGCGAGGTTACGAACCGCGGCGAAAATATAGCCGAAAATTTGGCTTTGATGGCGCAAGAGCAAGTCGACGAACTGGTCGTGCTGCGATGACTTGCTCATGGTTTCCTCGTTTTCAGACAATAACCGGCACTTTTGCCCACATTTTCTATCATTGCCAGGCTTGAGAGGCCAAAGCAAATAAGCTGGAAGAGAATTTGTTCCACAGATATATTCCCAAGGGACGGGAAACTTACTTGGTAGTTTGGCGTCCAGGTTTTGGACATTGCGTAACGTTATAGCTTGTAACAGGTTAGGTTGTGATGAAGGTAAAGCTTCGTCCAATCCGTCAGCGCAGAGTTTTTGTCGGGGAGTGGCCTACT
>CAYWGR010000246.1:0-5895 GCA_964458015.1 uncultured Planctomycetaceae bacterium | reverse complement strand
CCTCTTGGTCCCGAACCAAGCGCTCTAGCCAGGCTGAGCTACGCCCCGAGGCGTCGAAGATATCGGGATTCTTACTTCCAACAGGAAACGCTACTAATCGTTGGAAGATCTGCGACGTATTCGGAAGTTATCCAGGATATCCATCCCAGCGTGTGACGTCAACCCGTCTCTTGTTGCGTCCTACAACCGCTTATGCCCGCCGCAGCTAGCAGCCAATCGGCCATCAAACTCGGATAGAACGGCCGCGATTGCAGTGGGATAGAGATCATTCGGGATGTCGGCAGTAAAAAGTGTGCAACACACCTCGCCACGAGGGGGGGTGGCGGCTGGGTATTGCTTCTACTCGGATGGTGTAATTTTTCTTGGCTGTTCCGTCATTTTGAGAAGAATCACCCGGGATTCCGGCAAGATCCTTCGCTTCACTCAGGATGACTCTATTTGCCATGTTTTTGTCAGGCCCTGTTGCTTTGCGAAAAGGCTTGAGACCGCCTTTGAGAATGTGCGCGTTATATCTTGGGATACAATTTCGCCTTTGGGTAAGGGAGAGGTTCCCTATGGATGGAAGGATCGCTCCACAAATAGGTTTACTACGAGAGATATGCTAGCAATCCCCTCTGGTGTGTGAAAACTGAAAACAGTAAACTCAGAGGCTGTGATTTCGGCCAAATAAGTACGTCATGGGCGGGGTGGTCATCGTTCTCCTGAGACGTTGCGTTTTGGCAAAACAACGCTTGGTCGAAAAAATCACAACCTCTCATCAAGCTATTCGTCTCGAAAATTCAACGATCTTTCAGCCGGAGGAGTCGCAAGATGTCCGATGAATCCCAGGGCACGCAATGTGCGGTGTGCGGTCAGTTGTTGGCGGCAGGACAGTCGGATTGCCCTGCCTGTCAAGCATCAGGCAAGTGGCAGGCGTTGATTCGGGCGGCCAATTTCGCCCGGCAACAATTCGATCGGTGGGCGAAAGATCAACTGATTGGAGCCGGCCCTGCACAGTCAATCGCCGATTTTGACAAGCAACAACGCGCGAGCCTTCTCGCGCAGGCAAAGGAAGGCCAACCCTTGCCGATGGGCACGGCGGCACTTTTCGCCTCGGAATGTTGGAATTGCGGAGCCCGGATCGATTCAGTGCAACAAAACTGCTCCGGTTGCGGCGTGCCGGTCA
The DNA here is from genome assembly GCA_964458015.1 of uncultured Planctomycetaceae bacterium. GTDB lineage: Bacteria > Planctomycetota > Planctomycetia > Pirellulales > Thermoguttaceae > CAYWGR01. The sequence goes on along the minus strand of CAYWGR010000246.1, from coordinate 4,730 downwards.
ACCAAGCGCCGGTGCATCATCTGCAAGCGTGGACATTTATTTGTCATCAAATTAAAGCGCATTGCGACGACGGCCGGTTGCCCTTGGTTCAGGCACATGCCTGCATGAACGAAGCGAAATCGCGGATTGCGGCCTTGCGCGTTCGGTTGCAGCAACAGCGAGTAAGCGTAGCCCCAATTATGGCGGAAGCGGTCGACAACGGGGCCGGTTCGGGGGCCAACAGCACCAAAAAGACCGATAGCGCCGGTAAGGAATCGGGCATGGCGTCCATCCTGGCAAGTCTTGACACCAAGGTGAAAGCCAAACTGCGGCGTCCGCTTTGGGAAATCATCCTCGACCCACACTCGATCCAATGGTTTTTGGGGCTCGGCGGCACCATCTTTATCATCGGGTTGGTGATTTGGCTGGCCACTTTGGGAATTTTCGACAATCCCTTGATCGTGGCCGTGGCTTTGGGCATCGGCAATGCGGCCGTTTTGGGCGGCGGCTGGGCTATGATCCGCTTTTCGCGCTATCAGACGGCCGGCCGCGCCATTACGTTGCTGGCTAGTTTGGTGATGCCATTGAACCTTTGGTTCTACCATTCCTATGATTTGATTACCCTGGAAGGGCATCTCTGGTTAGCGGCATTGGTTTGCTGCGTGATTTATCTCGCCTCGGCGTTGCTGCTGCGCGACCACCTATTCGTTTACGTTTTCAACGGCGGCATTGCCCTGACGGGGCTGCTCATGCTGGCCGATATGGGCCGCTTCTGGGAAATCGCCTCGCCGGCAACGCTCTTAGTCGTTTTGGGACTGCTCTCGATCCATGTCGAGCGGGCATTTCCCGAGATAGAAAGCCCTTTCTCGCGGCGACGGTTCGGATTGGCGTTCTTCCACTCGGGCCATGTCCTGATGGCAGCCGGTCTGCTGCTGGTTTTGATCGCCCAAGTGGCAGGCGACTGGCTTTATCAGCCGTTGTTCAAGCCGATGTACCAAAGTTGGCATCTTGACCCGGCGGTCATCGTGACCGAGCGTTGGGGACAGTTTTTAGCCTTGGCCTTGGTATTGGCCGGAAGCTATGCCTACTTTTATTCCGATATCGTCGTTCGTCGCATCGGCGTGTATGTCTACATGGCGGTTTTCACACTGCTTTGGGCCGAAATGCTCGTGATCGAGTTGGTAGCATTGCATGTGACGGCCGAGGCGGCGATTCTGGCCTTGGCTCTGACAGGCTTGGCGGCAAATCTGCTCCAGCCAGGATGGCTGAATGGCAAGATAACATCCGACGGAGAAGGAAAGCCGAACGGTCTGGGCCGGGCGACACTGTCATTGTCTCGCGCAGGGCAGCCCCTGGGCTTGTTCCTTTGCACCATACCCGTGTTGCTGGGATTGGTGCTTCATCTTCGGGCAACCTATCGGCCGCTGAACGAACTGTGGCACTTATCGAATGGTGAATTCTATGTAGTAACATGGTTGTATGTAGCAGCCATGTTTGTGACGGCCTTTTCCTGCCGCGTCGGCGCCCATTGCTATCGCCATTCATTGGCGTGGCTGTCATCGACCTACTTTTTCGGGGCAGGCGCCGCCACGTTGATGGGACTGGCGGGGCTGTTGTCGGTGTTGGGCATCAAGACATGGGACGAAATGGCCCCGTTGATGATGATTGCCCCGATCTTTTATATCATCGGCTCGCGGATCTATCGGGGACACAGCCAAGAAAACCCGCTGGCATGGGTTGCCCATTCGGCAACGGGCGTGATGATTGCGGCCGTGATCGGAGCCTCGTTGCACCTGACGCCCCAGCACGTCTACCCGATCTCGGGCGAGCGGCTCAATCTGTTGCTGGCGGCATTCTTTGCCGAGGCGGCGATTTTCTATGCCCTAGCAGCCGCATTCCGCAAACAAGGCTTCAATATCTATCTGGGCACGGCGTCGGCCTGCGGCGCGATTTGCGAAGTGCTTTATTATTATAACTTTGCAGCCGAAGACTACACGCTCATTTTCGCCCTACTGGGTTTTGGGTTGTTGATCGGCTACCGTTTGGCGATGCTGGAATGGACCGGTTTGGTCGAGGCGGCGTTCCAATGTGCCAATGCGTTGATGTCGCTGTCGTTTGTGGCCGCAGCACTCATTACACTGAGCCGCTTGGGCTCGCATCCCGGCGCCATCCACTGGTCGTTGGTCGGTTTGTTGGTGTCGCTGACGGTGCTAAGCCTGCTGGCGGCCTGGCTGGTTCGCCAAGAGGCTTGGCGGCGGTGGTACATCACGATGGCCATTACAGAAGCAGCTTTGACCTTTATCACCCTGCACTTCCTCAGCACCCTGTCACTTTGGGATAAGCTGGAAATCTTTTCCATCGTGGTCGGCTTAGCCCTGTTGGTGATCGGCCATATCGGTTGGCATCGTGAACAGGATCAGCAGAGCGATTTGGTCAGTTTCAGCCTTTTGTTCGGGAGCCTGTTGATGGGAGTACCGTTGACGATTGCAGTCTTGATCCACCGATTCCAACCAACGCCGGAATTTTCGACGCTGAATGAACTAGGCATGCTCATTGTTAGTATCTTGCTGCTTTTGACAGGTTTTATACTCCAGCTTCGCTCCACGACGATGACCGGAGCCAGTATGCTGACGATTTTCCTAATTACGCTTGTGCTCTATATTAACATGCCAGAAAACGTCTCAATCGTATCGATCTGGGCAATCATTGTCGGCGCGATAATTTTCGGAACCGGCATCTTCCTGAGCATCTACCGCGACCGATTGCTCACGTTGCCGGATAAAATTACACGCCGGGAGGGTATCTTCCGGGTCTTAAGCTGGCGTTAGTACCAACGCAGGAAGATTACCTACAGCGCCCACATTACCGCCAATGTTAAATGCGGTAGTGTGGGTGCTTTTTTTGTTCTTGAGAATAGACGAGTGAAGGGGAAGAATAGTCAAGGGATTTTAATTTCTTTTTTATTTAGTTTTTTCTTTTCTGTCGTTAATATTTCTCCACATCGCCCACCCGCCCCCCATGTTGCCCAGGCTATTCATTTCCGCAGCAGTACTTCTCATCTTGAACCGATAATGTTTATAATAGTCGCACGGAATGCGACGAGATTGGCTAAGGAATAGCCCGTATGTTTTTTTTGGTCCCGACGCTTTGTGACGAGAGAACCAGCCAACCATGTTGCCGCAGCGTTTCACGAGAGCTACCCTGGTTGATCTCCTACAGATGCGCGCATCTGAAACGGGGGACAAGCAGGCCTTCCAGTTTATATCCGGTCATGGCGGAAGTGATCATGGCATGACCTATCGTGATCTGCACGAGCGTGCGATGGCGATCGGCGGCGAACTTCAAACGCTTGCCGAGCGAGGGGAACGTGCGCTCTTATTGTTTCCGCCGGGGTTGGATTTTATAACGGCGTTTTTTGGATGCCTGTATGCCGGCATCGTCGCGGTGCCGGCGGCGCCGCCCGGCCGCAATCGCATGACATCCTCGGTCGAAGCGATCTTCGAGGCTTCCGACCCGTCGTTGATTCTCAGCACGTCGGCCCATCGCCGGGTGGCCGAGCAATCCTATGCCAAAATGTCACGGCTGACCGAGCGTCCCTGGGTCTCGATCGACCATGTGGTGAACGATCGGGGCCGTTTGTGGCGCGATCCGAAAGTCGATGGCAGTCAGACTGCCTTTTTGCAATACACATCGGGCTCTACATCCTCTCCCAAGGGAGTGGTGTTGACCCACGGTAATTTGATGGAAAATGGCGCCTTGATCCAAGAGGCGTTCGACAATACGCCGGATGGCCACGGCGTATTTTGGCTGCCCTTGTATCACGACATGGGCTTGATCGGCGGGGTGTTGCAGCCGGTATATTGCGGCGGGCCATGTACCCTGTTGGCGCCCGCGGCTTTCCTGCAACGGCCGGCCCTATGGCTGGAAACGATTTCCCGGCTTCATGCAACCGTCAGCGGAGGGCCGGATTTCGCCTATGACCTTTGCGTCCGCAAAATTTCGGCGGAAGAGCGAGCCAATCTGGATCTGAGCCATTGGAAGGTGGCTTTTACGGGCGCCGAGCGTATCCGGGCCGAAACGATCAATCGGTTTGCCGAAACATTTGCGTCGTGCGGATTCCGCCGTGAGGCGTTTTTCCCCTGTTATGGCTTGGCCGAAGCCACGTTGATGGTTTCCGGCGGCCCGCGTCAGACGAATCCCAGCATTCTGCGCGTGCGAGCCGAGGCACTGAGCCGAAACCAGGTCGAGGAAGTGTCGAACGACAATGCCGGAACGGCCGAAACTCGCACTTTGGTGGGTTGCGGGCGTTGCATGAACGGCCAGAAGGTCGTTATTGCCGACCCTGAAACACAATTGGCATGTAAAGACGGCGAAGTCGGCGAGATTTGGGTCCAGGGAGCAAGCGTTTCGAGCGGATACTACAAACGGCCCGAGGCCACGACAACCGCCTTTGACGGCCGTTTGGCCGACACGGGCGAAGGCCCCTTCCTGCGGACCGGCGATCTTGGATTTTTACGGGACGGCCAGCTTTACGTGACCGGCCGGCTCAAGGACGTCATCATCATTCGAGGCCGTAACTTCTATCCCGAAGATATCGAGCGTTCGGTCGATCGGACCCATCCGGCCTTTCGGGCGGGGTATTGTGCGGCGTTTTCGGTCGATGTGGGCGACCGGGACCGCTTGGTGATCGTTCAGGAAATCGAGCCGCGGCAACGTAATCTGGATCCGGAACCCGCGTTGAAAGCGATTCG
>CAYWGR010000245.1:2320-5940 GCA_964458015.1 uncultured Planctomycetaceae bacterium | reverse complement strand
ATGACTTGTTCAAAACAATACCCGGTCTAGCGACCATCGAATCACGTATTGGGACAGAGTCGTCGATGCTTATCCTCGGCGATCATCCGATCCTTGAAACGTGGAAATGGTTGAAGGCGGACCGGACGAATCATCGATCACCGCAACCCGGCGTACTATGGTGGCCCGAGCAGACGCTGCCGCCCTCGATGGAATCGCAATTGCGTCTGATGCAGCTTTTTACGGAATGGAATATTTCCATAGGAAACACTCTTTGGGGAGACAAATAATGAACAACGCAAATTTCAATGGTTGGAAACGACGCGGCTGTCTGGTTTGTTGGTTAATACTGACATTCCTTGGTATCAATTGCACGGCCCTGCGAGCCGACGGGCCGCAAGATGCCGCTGCCAAGCCCCGGCCGATTCGCGTGGCGATCTTTGATGTGGATGTTTTGCAGGGCGTCCAGGTGGAAGGACCGGCGATTACGGATCAACTGAATCTGATGCTTAGCGAAATGCCCAAAGTCACTGTGGTCAATCGCGACCAGATCAAAAAAGTGGCCGAAGAGCATCAGGTTGCGTTGAGCGGCATGGTTGATCCGACGGATGCCGTCAAGTTGGGCAAGTTTCTTTCGGCCCAGTATATCGTCACCGGACGTGCGAGTAAGATAGGACAGTCTCTTTATCTCGTGCTGCGGATTGTCGATGTCGAAACCACGGAACAGACGACCGTCTCGGCCAAGGCCCTGACGGAACATGGGTTTGAAGCCGTGTTGGATCGGCTTGCCAAACCGTTGGCCGAGAATGTTCGCACGCTTCAGCGTCCCAAGCTCGAAGAAAAGGACGTTGCTTTGGCCGAGTTGCAAAAGTTGATCAAGCCATTGCAGAACAAGGTATTTTTGGTCAGCATTGAAGAGACGCACGTGGATCGGCCGTTGCGCGATCCTGCCGCACAGATGGCCGTGATGCAGCGGCTGCACAGTTTGGGGCTCACGGTGATTGTTCCGAAGGATCCCGTGGCCGGTTGGAAGGAAACACTTTTAGAAACCGGCAAATACGGCGACAAAAAAGTAGATATTCTACTGGAGGGCGAGGGCGTGAGCGCATTTGCCGCGCAGATTCAAGGATTGACAAGTTGCCGCGCCCGGGTTGAACTGCGATGGATACCCGTGCCTGGCCGGAACGTCGCGGCCACCGATCGCGGCGTGGCAGCCGGCGTGGATCTGGTCGAGGCATTAGCCGCCAAAACAGCCCTCGAAGAAGCCGGCAGGCAGGCTTGCGATGCCATTGTCCGACGTGCAGTCATTAAATGAGAATTCGAGCGAGCTTCTCGTGAGTTTTTATTGCGGGAACGCCGTAGGCCGGGAGTCATTCTGATTGCAGTGAAGAATCTTGCTGCGACCGAATCCTGCAATGAACGCTGGACCGTTGTCGCATCGGAACAACTCAACAAAATAGGTGTAACCGACTTGTTCAGGATAGATTGTCGAGGCTACTCCTATTGCGTTGCCTTTCTTCTGGAAAAAAACATCGCTATTGCAAACTAGATCGGGAAGTGCCGCGGCAAGTGGCACGGCGATACTGGGTCGGCGTCTGATTTGTTGATCTCCACAGCATTCGGCACATCGTTTCCATGTAACGAAAGCCGGCTCGGCGTGCAACTTGCTTCAACGGTAGATCGGTCGTCGCTAACAATTCACAGACACGTTGCACTTGGATCCTCACGATCTCGGACCTTGCCGTATGGCCGAGGTTTTTGAGAAAATGCCGATCGAGCGTAGCACGCGATACTTTGGCATGTTCGAGAACGGTCGTCAGTTTTAGACCTTCGCACGCACGTTCGCGTATGTAGCGAACTACGTCGGAAATATCGGGGTCGGAAAACGCCAATACATCCGTGGACCGCCGCGCCACCACGCCCGTCGGCTCAACGACGATGGTCCGAGGCTTGCGGCATCGTCCTTGAATCATGCGATGCAAAAGCGATGCAGCCTCGTATCCGACGCGGTGTGCGTTGGGGTCAACGCTGGACAGCGACGGACTCGACAGCTTGCATCGCACCTCATCGTTATCGACTCCGATCACTCCGATCTTGTTGGGCACGTCTATTCCTTGTTCGCGGCAAATAGTCAGGATTTGCTGCGCCATGATATCGTTGCACGCCACGATTCCTATTGGTTTCGGCAGTCCCTGCAACCACTGGGCCAAACGGTTCGCATGACGGCGGATTGCAATTTCAATGGCGGCCAAGCCTCGCGGCCTATTGCTGGTCGGTAAATCATAGATGTGTGGATGAAGTCCGCAGGTCATCAGATAGTCGATGAAGCACAGAGCTCGCTCTCGCGAAAATGCGGCATCGGAAAAGCCTGTAAATGCGAGATGCTGAAATCCGCAATCACGGAGATGGTCGATCGCCAAACGCATTACCGCGCGATGATTGTCCGTAACCCGTGAACAGTCTTTCAGAAGGTTTTGCTCGTAGAGATCAACAATGGGCACATGTAGGCTGCGAAGTTGCCGAGCCAATGGGGGCAAGGCAATCCTAGCAATGATGCCATCGGGTCGCCATGCCTTCAGTCCTTGCGGCATGGGCGCATCAAAGGCACGTTCCTCTTGATGAAATATCCAGGGACCGTGGGCCTCGGCATAGGCGGCAATGCCTTGGAGTATTGTTCGCCCAAAAGTGTGCGACGATTCGACCAATAGTGCGACGCGCAACGGATAGCCCATCATAAAGATCAATTTCGTGTGTGAGGATATAAGTCAATAAATGTGACTATTCTAATCAGTATTTTCATCATTCTTTCGTGCGTTGTCAACCGTTATACTACGAGGAGTCCATTCCGTCCTCAAATGCCCACCGAGCGATTTCAAAACCACAATGAACGATACTCGCCCAACCCGACGTAAATTCCTGCGATCGATTGCGGCTGTCGCTGGTACGACCGTATCGATCCCCTACTGGACGACAAGCCAGCGGGCGAAAGCCGCGGAATCGAAGAATGATCGACTGCGTATCGGCGCCATTGGCGTGGGGGGGCGCGGCACGGCGATCACCCAATGGGCGGCACAATATGGCGATGTAACGGCCATCTGCGACGTCGATTTGCGCCATGCCGAGAAGGTTAAGGAAACATTGGGTGGCAAGGCAGTCGTATTTCAGGACTATCGCAAACTCTTGGATCGGAAGGATATTGATGTTGTCGTCAATGGCACTCCCGACCACTGGCATACTGCCGTCAACATTGCTGCCTGTAAATCGGGAAGAGATGTTTATACCGAAAAGCCCTTGACGCTTACGATTGCCGAAGGCAAGTTGCTCTGCAAGGTGGTCGAAGAGACCGGCCGAATCGTTCAAGTCGGCACCATGCAGCGAAGTGACAGGAACTTTCAAACCGCGGTCGAATTGGTTCGCAACGAGCGAATCGGCAAGCTACGGCAGGTTTGGGTTGCACTCCCGTTTTATACGACCAAGGGCGGGCCGTTTTCCAATCAACCCGTCCCCTCGGAACTCAACTGGGATTTGTATCAGGGACAAGCACCCTCGCAGGATTACTGTCCTCAGCGGACGCACGCCAATTTCCGCTGGTGGTATGAATATGCGGGCGGCATCATCACCGACTGGGGTAACCATCATGT
>CAYWGR010000245.1:0-2299 GCA_964458015.1 uncultured Planctomycetaceae bacterium | reverse complement strand
CGCTCAATGGGGGATGGATTGTGATCATACCGGTCCAATTTCCGTCGAAGCCCGGGGGTTGTTCCCGAACCCGAAGGGAACGCAGTTCTACAATACCCCCGACCGGTTTTTTTCGTGGATGAAATACGCAAGCGGGATCGACGTGCTGTTTTTTGCGTCGATCAACCAGCGTGAGCGTTTTGATGACGTGGGATCGCACGCCGACACCACACCGGAGCAACTGGCATGGCTCTTCGGCAAGGATGTGCCGGACGAAATCAAAAAGTACAATCGCGACGGCATCCTATTTATCGGCGAAAAGGGGAAGGTATTTGTGAATCGAGGCGGCGTCTATGGAAAGGCTGTCGAAGAATTGAAGCAATCCCCTTTGGCGGCTAATGCCTGGCATGCGTATTCCAGCACGGATCACATGGCCAATTTTTTCGACTGCGTCAAGACACGCAAGCAGCCTTGCACGCCGGTCCAGGTTGAGCATCGCACAATTACGGCATGCCACCTGACGAATCTCTCCATTCGGCTCAACCGAAAACTTACCTGGGATCCCGTGAATCAGCAAATCGTGGGAGACCATGAGGCCAATGCCTGGCAGGAACGTCAGCAGCGGACGCCCTATGCTATCATGGGATGAGTGCGACGTGGAAATGCGATCTTTTGTTTGGAGTTTTGAATTAGCATGAATGGATATGAACGAGTTACTGCCGTGTTGCGCGGCGATCCCGTGGATCGACTGCCGCGGATGCCCATCACCATGATGTTCGCCGCCGATCAACTCGGCGTGCCTTATGGTCGTTATGCGAATGATTACCGCACGCTGGTTGATGCCCAGTTGCTCACGGCCGAGCGATTTGCATTCGATCACGTGTCGGTAATTTCCGATCCCGCCCGCGAGGCGGCCGATTGTGGCGCCCGAATACGGTTCTTTGACGATCAGCCGCCCGCCGTCGATGAGGCGGCATCGCTGCTGGCCGATAAGAATCAATTGAAAACTCTGAGCATACCGGATCCCCTGGGCGGCGGCAGGATGCACGATCGTGTGCTGGCCGCGGCTCTATTTCGTGAGAAAGTGGGCGGACAGTTGGCAATCGAAGGCTGGGTCGAGGGACCCTGCGCTGAAGCCGCCGATCTCCGCGGCATCAATCACCTGATGACGGATTTCTTCGATGATCCGGCCTTTGTCCGTGATCTGTTCGAGTTCACGCTGGAAATGGGGTTGCGATTCGGCAAAGCTCAGATGGAAGCGGGCGTCGATATCATCGGCGTGGGCGATGCCGCCGCATCACTGGTGGGGCCGCAAATCTACGAGGAATTCGTGGTTCCTTATGAAAAACGCTTGGTTGATGGCTTACATGCAATGGGAGCTAAGATCCGGCTACATATCTGTGGAAACATCAAACGCATCCTCCCGGCAATTGCCGGCCTGCATTGTGATATGGTGGATATTGATTCCAAGGTTTCGCTGGCGGATGCCCGAGAGCAACTGGGCGCGGAACAAGTTCTGGCCGGCAATATCGATCCCGTGCGGATTCTGCGCAACGGCACGCCGGAATCCGTGACTGCGGCGATTGAACAATGCCATCGTGAGGCGGGTGCTCGTTATATTATTGCGGCCGGTTGCGAAGTGCCTCGCGATACGCCTCCGGCCAATGTTTACGCACTAACGAATATCACCAATTGATGCCTAACAATAATAACCAGAAAATCAACGCAATCGGTTTGTTCCAAGGGAGTATTTTCAATGTCCGACTATTCGGAACTGTACGATGCCATCCTCAACGGAAACGCGAAGAAGGCGGAAGAAGTAACCAAGAACGCTATCGCCGAGAAGGCGGACCCAAACGAGTTAGTGCAAAAGTTCATGATTCCGGCCATGGACGAAGTCGGCAAGCGATTTGAGTGCAATGAGTACTTCGTGCCCGAGTTGCTCATTGCCGCCCGCGCCATGAAGGTTTCCTTGGAACTGATTACGCCGTTACTGGCGGCAGCCGGGGCGAAACCGGTAGGGCGCGTCGTGATCGGCACGGTCCAAGGCGACTTGCACGACATCGGCAAAAACCTCGTGGCATCGATGCTCGAAGGCGGCGGATTCCAAGTCGTGGATCTCGGCGTCGACGTTCCGCCGGAAAAGTTCGTCGAGGCGGCCAAGCAAAAGGAAGGCACCATCGTGGCCTTGTCCGCTCTTTTAACAACCACAATGACCATGATGAAAAACGTCATTCAAGCCTTGGAGAAGGCCGGCATCCGCGACAAGACGAAAGTGATGATCGGCGGCGCGCCCATCACGCAGCAATATGCCGACGAA
>CAYWGR010000244.1:0-6171 GCA_964458015.1 uncultured Planctomycetaceae bacterium | reverse complement strand
ACCAGGTTTTTAGCAGTCCACCCCCGGCCCCTCTCCCGCAAGCGGGCGAGGGGAGACACGAAAGGCGAACGGACTCTCACCCCCGGCCCCTCTCCCGCAAGCGGGCGAGGGGAGACACGAAAGGCGGACGGACTCTTAATGACTCAATCTAGTCTTTCGGACACCTTTTCCACTTCGCCGGTCATCGGCACAAACTGGACGGGGATGACGTTTCGGCGGTGGAATCTACCGTTGGCATCTTTCTCAATCAGCAACAGGTCCTGATCGATTCCACCCACGGGAATGACCAGTCGGCCGCCGACGGCCAGTTGATCCAAAAGCGGTTGCGGCACGCGCGAGGGAGCGGCGGCCACGAGAATGCAATCGAACGGCGATTGCTCGGGCCAGCCTTGATAGCCGTCGCCGCAACGGATCGTCACATTGTCGATGCCCAACGACGATAATCGCGCGCGAGCGGAGTCGGCCAGGGGTTGAAGTATCTCGATGCCATAGACCTCACGGCATAAAGCAGCGAGAACCGCTGTTTGATAGCCGGACCCGACGCCGATTTCCAATGCACGGCTTTGGGCCGTAGGGCGAGCGAGTTGGGTCATCAAGGCAACGATGTAAGGTTGCGAGATGGTCTGCCCCCAACCGATCGGCAAAGGGTAGTCGGCATAGGCGCGATCTTGCATGTCGGCCGGCGCGAATTTTTCGCGCGGGATACGGCCCATCACCTGCAAAATGCCGTCCTCCGTGATGTCGCGCCCACGAAGTTGTGCATCGACCATGCGCCGACGGGCTGCGGCAAAAGGATCGGTTTCAGGGCGAACCGTGGGCTGTTCCAAACCCGACACCGGCGGGTTTGCCGTGTCGGGGGAATGCCAAAACAGATTCGACCAAACGGTCATGATCGTTTTTTGTTAGTTACAGGCCGCCGGGCAGCAGACCTGGACGGGAACCTGGACGGTGACCGTTTGAGGCTCACAACGCGTGTAGGTGTAGGCTACTTGTTTAGGAATGTATTTAACGTAGCGAATCGTCGTCTGGTAGGGAACCGGGTTGCAAACGGTATAGGGCACTTGCAGCGTTCGTTGCTCGGCGACCATCCTACAGACCGTGCAAGGCACTTTTTTCATCACGGTTTCGTTGACGTATTTGACGCATTCAACCTGTTTATTAACGACTTCGGGCACCCAGACGCGGCATTGCTGCGTTGTCTTGACGGCCGGAGCACAAGGATCGCAGGCCTTGGGAGCACAGCAAGGAACCTCGCGAGTCTCCCAATGTCCGCTGCAAACCTGAACGGTCTGCGTGTATTTAACCGGCTTGCAAACGTTGTAGCATACTTCGCGTTCGGATGTTTCGTAGACCGGCTTGTAAACCGTCTCGACACACTGACGATAGCGGGTTTCCGGCACATATTTCACGGCCGTAATGGTTTTAGCTTCAATAACGGATTCGTAGCAGGTGCGGTAGCAAGTGTATTGCTTTTGTTGATAGACGACCTTTTGGCAGGTCTTCATCACCGTGCAACATTGTTGTGGCGCCGGCTCGCAACAGGCGCGACGGCACACGGCAAATCGGGCGGCACCGCAATAACAAGCATCGACCGTGTCGGCCAAAATCAGCAGCACGACGCAAGACAGCATAAGTGACAGCGTTTTCATCGCTCGAATCTCCTTTAGCATGGATCAACACAATGTCTTCCAAAGCATAGGAGCGTTAAGGACCGCGGTCAACCCACCCGCCACGAGCAGGGGCTGCGTTTTTTCCGAACTGAATAACCGGCAAGAAAAAAACAAAAAATAATCAACAGATACCCAGCCGGAAAAAACAAGATTTCCATTTGGTTTGGTTATGCGGGTTGGTGGTGCGACTCGCGGATATTCGAATGCGGAAAAACACTTACGATGGGTGTGATTACGACACTTGCCGAGGCCGTATTAACCGCAAATAATAGTAGAAACAGGACATTGCAAACATGGAGCCATTGCTCTTAGTTAGGGAAAAAACACGGACAAATGCGGAAAATATTCGGCAAATGTGGCAAACCACGTTCCGCAAGCTACGTTTCTTTGGAAGTGCGTTTCTCTACAAAAACCACTAAGCCAAGAAAGCGGATCCGATGACGCCAAGTCAAAGAGATACGCGATCGACCTCCTATAGGCCGGACGCACGGGTGACGTGTTCAAGCGGGCCAATGCAAATAGGAATGCGCATCTGGCGGGGACGGTACTTGCCAACCTTCCTGCTTTCGTTTCTCGGCTTAGGAATTTCCGTGGCCGCTTTTCGAGTCGTACAGAATTCCGAGTGGAGCATGTTGGCGGGCGGGGTGAGCTTTACGGCGTTATTGGCTGCCTATGTCTTGGTCATGGCTGATCGAACGAAACAAATCAAGCAAATCATCCAGCAACGAACGCAGGAATTGCAGGGCAGCGAGCAACGGATGCACAAAATGGCCGATGCGGCCCATGATGCAATCGTCATGTTGGATCAAAACGGTTGCGTCACGTTTTGGAACACGGCTGCCTCACGGATGTTCGGCTACGAGGCCGAGGAAATCCTTGGGAACTGCATTCACGACTTATTGGTGCCCCGCGATTATCGAGAAAAGTATCTCCAGGGATTGCAGGAATTCCTGCGGAACGGGGAATCGAGCCGAATCTTGGAGTTTCGGGGAATTCGATGCAACGGCGAGGAATTCCCGGTAGAGATGTCGGTATCGGTGGTTTCGGTGGATGACCGATTGAACGTCATCTCGGTATTGCGCGACATCACCGAGCGAAAACATGCGGAAGAATTGATCCAGCGTCATGCCGATATTTTGGAATCGACGAACAAGGCATTGGAATCGGCGAATGCGGCAGCGCAAGCCGCAGCCCGGGCGAAGAGCGAATTTTTGGCGAACATGAGCCATGAGATCCGCACGCCCATGACCGCCATTCTCGGGTTCGCCGACATATTAGCGGAAAATACGGCCGATAGCGCCCTGATTGAAGCAGTCAACACGATCAAGCGCAACGGCAAGTATCTGCTGACCATGATTGATGATATTTTGGATCTATCGGATATCGAAGCCGAGAAGCTAAGTTTGGAGAAGAAGTCGTGTTCTTTCCTCGGCATCGTGGCCGAGGTTGCCTCGATGATGCGCGTGCGCGCCGAGAATCATCATTTGAACTTTTCAACGGAATTTGATCCGCCCTTGCCGGAAACCATTAAGACGGATCCCAAGCGATTGCGTCAAATTTTGATCAACCTGGTGGGCAACGCGATCAAATTCACCGAATCGGGCGAAGTGCATGTCGCCACCCGGCTGCGGAAGGACGAGGAGCGGCCGCAACTCTTGCAGTTCGATGTGACCGACACGGGCATCGGCATGACCCAAGAGGAAATCCAAGGGCTCTTCCAGCCGTTTTCGCAAGTCGATACCTCGACGAGCCGGCGTTTCGGAGGCCCCGGTTTGGGGCTTATGATCAGCAAACGTCTCTCGGAGATGCTGGGCGGGAGCATCGGAGTCAGCAGCGTACCTCAACTCGGCACGACGTTCAGCGTGACGATTGATCCAGGGCCGTTGGATAACGTACCGATGCTTGAGGATCCGGCGGAAGCGGCGATGAAGATCAAGACGGCGCGACGGCGCGGCGACAAGCCGTTGCCAAAACTTCCATATCGCATTTTATTGGTGGAAGATGGTCCGGACAATCAACGATTGATCGCCTTTTTGTTGCACAAGGCAGGCGCCCGGGTTGCCGTGGCGGAAAACGGCCAAGAGGCGTTGGATAAGCTCCTATTGTCGAAGACGGCCGTCGAAGAGGGGGAATATCCACGGTTCGAGCATTATGATGTCATTCTGATGGACATGAAGATGCCCGTGCTGGACGGCTATGAAACGACGCGAAAGTTGCGCGTGTTGGGTTATACGGGCCCGATCATCGCATTGACCGCCCATGCGATGAGCCACGATCGCCAGCGATGTCTGGATGCCGGCTGTGACGACTATCTTTCGAAACCGGTTGAGCGATACGATTTACTGGAAATGATCGCTCATTATGCGTCGCGGCACGATTCGACCGATCATCCCCGGCCGACCTTGGTCAGCGCGTAGCGCAAGAACAATCCATTAGGCCGCCATGCGTTGCGGTTCAAGTTCTTCGAACAAATTCACGGTCAGCAGCATATCGCCTTCGGCGTCGTAGAACTGGACGACGCCGATGCTGAGCAACCACATGGCCATGTAACCATCGGCTTTGTAGGTGCGAGCGGCGTAGCGACCACCGTCGATGAGGATATTTTCGTCGATATCGAGCGGGTTGAAGATCGCCGCCCCGAAATCTTGGAACGTACGCAAGACAAGTTCACGCACTTCGTACGGCAGAGGATCCGTCCTCATGTTTGGCAACCTCCTGTTGCGCTTTAGGATAGGAATCGCACAGGCGAGAAATGTTATCGTTACCGCCGTCAGAGATCAAGCCGAGCCAGTCAAAAGATCGACTTCGAGGCCGGAATTTGATTGGCCAGAATATTTTGGTTGTGCCACATTGCACACATTGCCCATACTCGGCCACTCGGAACTTCAACGAATCCCACGCAAGCACCCCGTTTTGCCCAGATTTTCGTGGTTTGTAAGTCCAGGTTCCTATCCCAATCATACGGATTCCAAATCAAAGTTGCGCGGTGGAGCTTTTGCGAAGCCGCAAGCGATTTGCGGGACGTATTGGATGGGCAATGCGTTCAAGATGGGCAAGATCGTCGCAGTTATTAAGCGAAGAGTCGTAGCGAAATCACGGAGATTCTTCGCTGCGCTCAGAATGACGGAACAGACGAGGATCTTGCCAGAATCACGAAGATTCTTCGCTGTGCTCAGAATGACGAAATAGGCAAGAATAATTGGGCCACGATCAAACCACGGGCGGGGGCCGGCGGCCGATGTCCATTTCTTCACCGAAGTAATACTTGCGGGCTTCGGGATTGGCCAGCACTTCGTCGGGATGGCCGTGGCAGAGGACTTTGCCGGCGCGGATCACATAGCTGCGGTCGGTGATTTGCAGCGTCTCGCGCACCTGGTGGTCGGTAATGAGGATGGCAATTCCTTCCGTGCGCAGCCGGCGGATGATTTTTTGAATGCTGGCGATGGTGACGGGGTCGATGCCCGTGAAAGGTTCGTCGAGCAAAATGATTTTCGGATTCGAGACCAGGCAGCGGGCGATTTCCAACCGCCGCCGCTCGCCGCCGGAGAGTGACAAAGCCAACGATTTTCGGAGCTTGGTAATGTCGAACTGTTCGAGCAATTCGTTGCAGCGATGCGTGCGTGCCTTGCGATCGAACCCCAGCAGTTCCATGACGCTTGTGAGATTTTTTTCAACGGTAAGCTTGCGGAAGACGCTGGATTCCTGGGCGAGATAGCCCATGCCGCCGTCTCGTGCCCGACGATACATGGGCCAATCGGTGATATCGACGCCGTTTAGGGTCACTTTGCCGGCATGGGGGACGATCATGCCGCAGGTCATGCGGAAGCTGGTGGTTTTTCCAGCTCCGTTCGGTCCGAGCAGGCCGACGATTTCTCCGCTATCGACGCGGAAGTTGACTCCGTCGACGACGCGCCGTGTGCCGTATACTTTGACCAATCCTTTGGCTTCGAGCATGACAGAGGGATTAGGGATTAGGGACTAGGGACTAGAAAAGTCGACCGTGGCTTTCCATGAGTTTTTCGATAACCACTTGGTTTATTAACGCACCAAGCCCATTCTTGCGAAATTCGGAAAGAACGGGAAAGGAACGTTGACATAGGGGACTCTATTCCACGAATGAGGCCAGTAGATAAACAATGCTTTGCCGATCAACAGTTCGCGAGGAACCCAATAATTGTCGGCGCCCCAGAGGCGGCCGTCTTTGCTTCGGGCACTGTTGTCGCCAAGGACGAAGAATTGGTCGGGTTTCAGCTTGAATTCGGCGCGGTGCTCGGTTCGATTCCGCACCATCGAGTCATCGTCCGATTCGCCGGGTGTGAAACTGACGGGGTCGGGACTGGCGCGGAGATGTTCGGAGAAAGCGAACTCGGCGATGTAGTACAAATCGCGAAAAATGGCGATATGGCTTAGCCGCATTTTTGCACCGACCGAGGCAATGCCTACCGGCATCCGGTCGCCGGCATCGGGTAGGAAATTGCCGAGATCGTCGTAAGTCGTAGGC
>CAYWGR010000243.1:0-6222 GCA_964458015.1 uncultured Planctomycetaceae bacterium | reverse complement strand
CATTTTAATCAGAGATTCCGAAATACGCAAACATTTCCGTCGCAAAGCCGCCTGGGAATGAGTTTTTTAATGCATCGTAATGCCATATCCCACATGGGCTTGCGACAATTCTTGGCGAACGGGTAAAAAACCGTGACCTGTAAGAAAAAAACGCAATTTTTTCACCCGTCCATGCCCTGATTTATGCTTGCCATAGTACGAGGAAATCCGGCCAATCCCCCGGTTTTGGGCAATTGACATTCCTGGGCACAATCGCTAAATTGTCTATTTTAACAGTTTCACACCATAAGCGAGCCTACCGTCCGTGAAGCAACCGAGTGATGACCGCTCACCATTAGCCCAAGGGCTAGAGTGGTCATCCCGAATCACAACCGTTGCGTTGGAGATGGTACTTCCTTCGCTATTGGGTTATTGGCTTGACCAGCGTTGGGGCACACGCCTGTTGTTTCTTATCTTGGGAGCAGGGATTGGATTGGTGACAGGGTTCATGAGCCTGTTGCGAATGACACGCCCTCCCAAGTCCGACGATCATGATGGGCAGGATTAAAAATCTTCGAAACCAAACAACCGCGGTCAAAATTTTGATTTTGACCCTCGCGGTGTTTTCGGCATTGGCGATCACAGTTCCCTTGGCCGTTTTTTTTGGTGGAACGATGGCCGTTTGGGCTACGGTTCTGGCGGCGCTGGTATGCTACGCGGGAGCCGTATTAGCTTTGGGAACCAATGCCATCCTGCATCAACCGGAACACGCTTTACTCGCATTGCTTCTCGGAATGATGGCGCGAATGGGCATTCCCTTCGGCCTTGGGCTGGCCGTCCACCTGCAAGGCGGTCCACTAGCCAAAGCCGGTTTGTTGTATTATCTTTTAGTGTTTTACCCCATCACACTCACGACGGAAACGATCTTGTCGTTGCCACCGGCCAAGCGGTCGCAACGTGATGCGACCGATCCCGCCGGTACTATGTAGATATCGCAGCGATGAGTGCAGATCCCGTCCAAACCGCCGTTCACCACGTCAAAGACACGACGCGCATTGATTTGCCCTTTGAAAAATGGGACTTTGATTTGCCGCAAGTATTCGGTGTCCAGCTAACCAAGCTGATGGTGATGGAACTTGTGGTGGCCGTTTTGATGCTCGCGATTTTCATTCCGCTCGCCCGAAAGCTTTCAAGCGGAAAAGCTCCCAAAGGCCGCTTGAGCAACGCCTTCGAGGCTTTGATTCTCTTCATGCGGAACGAAGTGGTGCGGCCGTCGATCGGCTCACACGATGCCGACCGTTTTCTCCCGTTTATTCTGACGGTGTTTTTCTTCGTCCTGTTCTGCAATCTCGTGGGCATGTTGCCCTGGATGGGATCGCCCACCGGTTCGATCAACGTCACGGCCGTGTTGGCGGTCATCACATTTCTGGTGGTCATCGGCGCGGGCATGAAGAAGTACGGCGTGGTTGGTTATTGGCTCGGGCTTTGCCCGCACATGGATTTGCCCAAGCCGATGGCTGTCGTTTTAATCCCCATGATCTTGGCTATCGAAATTTTAAGCCTCTTCATCAAGCACGTCATCTTGGCCATTCGTCTTTTAGCGAACATGTTCGCGGGCCATTTGGTGCTTGGCGTGATTTTGGCCTTCATCCCGATGTTCGTGCATCAAGCCCTGTGGTACGGCGTTGCTCCGGCCGCGGTGCTGGGCGCGACGGGTTTGAATATGTTGGAACTTTTAGTGGCTTTTTTACAGGCCTACGTTTTCGCGTTTTTAGCGGCATTGTTCATCGGCATGTCCGTTCACCAGCACTAGGGTGCCTGGTTCGGCGGCGGTCGAGTTTTTTAAGTTTTGTGAAGGAGAAAGTCCAGTGAACCGGTTGTCCAAGATTGCGTTGTTGGTGGTGATGCTTCTGTTGGTTGCTTCGCCGGCGTTTGCTCAAGACAAAGAAGCCGCTCCCGCGGTTGCTTCGACGATCATGGCAGGCGCCGCGGTTGGTGCAGGTTTGATCATTCTGGGCGCCGGCCTCGGCATCGGCAAGATCGGTTCGAGCGCGGTCGAGAGCATGGCCCGTCAGCCTGAGGTGGCCGGCAGCATTCAAACGGCGATGATTATTTCGGCCGCGTTGATCGAAGGTGCCACGTTCTTCGCATTGATCGTTTGCATCGCCAAGTAACGGCCCGAGATATATTTTTCCGGGTGCAGGCGTCTCGCGCCTGCGCCGTAAACGGAAAACGGATCAGGTTATTGCCGTGGGTTTTGTTTGTCACTGGTTAGAAGGCGACCGCATTATGTTTTATCGAGTTTTGAATCGGCTGTTGATCGGCTTGGCTGCCGTAGCGCCGGCAAACTTTTGCCTGGCGTCGGCCGGAGGCGAGGGCGAGCATCAAGTTTCGCTCAACCCGCTTTCGTGGGAATGGATCCAACAAGACTTGGCCATCTGGACGGCCGTGGTCTTCGTGGCTCTGTTGATAATCCTGACCAAGTTTGCTTGGAAGCCGATCATCGCGGGACTCGACAAGCGCGAGCGGAACATTGCCGATCATATCGCCCAGGCCGAGGCCTCCAATCAAAAGGCCAAGGATCTGCTGACCGAGTATGATCGCAAACTGGCTGCCGCGCAGGATCAGGTGCGTTCGATCATCGACCAGGGCCGGCGCGACTCCGAGCAGATCGGCCGGGAGTTGGTTGAAAAGGCGAAGGACGAGGCGGCAGCGGAGCATCAACGTGCTTTGCAGCAGATCGACGCCGCAACATCGGCGGCGATCAAGGAATTGGCCACGCAAAGCGCGACCTTGGCCGTTGAGTTAGCCGGCAAGATCGTCCACGCGAAGCTTAATCCGGCCGACCATGCCCGGTTGATCGATCAGGCCGTGGCCGGTTTCATGCAGAAGAACTGAAAAAGAACATTCCAAGAACTGATTTTCAAGAGTCCAATCCCATCAAGATACTGATCATTGGAATTTGAACATCGGACCTTGGACCTTGCATTTTTTTATTTTCCATGGCTGAATCCAAAGACATAACCGCCGAGGACGCCCGCATGGCGGCCCAAATCGAGGCCGACGTAGGCGTCGAGCATATTGCCGACGTCTATGCGCAGGCACTATTGGCCGCAACCGAAAATGCCGGCCAAACCGTTGCGGCGATCGAGGATTTCGACGCCGTCGTGACCGAGGTTCTCGACCGTTTCCCCAAGCTGGAAACCGTCTTGGCTTCGATCTTGGTTTCGCCTGACGAAAAATCGGCCTTGATCGACCATATCTTGGGCGGCCGTGCGTCGCCCTTGTTGGTGATTTTTCTCAAAGTCGTCTCGCGGCACGGCCGATTGGATTGCCTTCGTGCGATTCATCGTCAAACCCATGCCGCGTTCGACAAACTGCGCAACCGCATTCCGGTGCGGCTTAGCACGGCCGAGCCGCTTAGCGCGGCGGCCATTGAACACATTGCCGAAAGCCTCCGCGTGAAGCTTGGCGGCGAACCCGTATTTCAACATGATACCGACCCCGCCCTGATCGGCGGCGCCGTTCTACGCATCGGCGACACCGTCTACGACGGCTCGATCGCCAACCAATTGCAAAATCTTCGACAACAGATGATTGATAGGACCGCCCATGAAATTCAAAGCCGACGAGATCGCTTCCGTCATTCAGCAGGAAATTGAACAGTTCGAGTCACGTATTGACGTCCGAGAAGTCGGCCGCGTGATCGAGGTGGGCGACGGCATCGCGCGCGTCTACGGACTCTCCGGCGTGATGGCCGGCGAAATGGTGGAATTCACCACCAGTTCGGGCGCCATCAACGGACTGGCGTTCAACCTCGAAGAAAATTCCGTCGGCGTCATCATCCTCGGTGACTATCTGACGATCAACGAGGGCGACGAAGTCCGCAGCACCGGCAAGTTGTTGTCGGTGCCCGTGGGCGATGCCGTGTTGGGCCGCGTTATCGATCCGCTCGGCAATCCACTGGACGGCGCCGGACCGATTGCAACGACCGAACGCCGCATGGTCGAATCGCTTGCCCCGGGCGTGGCCGGTCGCCAGCCGGTTAGGGTGCCGCTGCAAACCGGCATCAAGGCCATCGACTCGATGACGCCGATCGGACGCGGCCAGCGCGAATTGGTGATCGGCGACCGCAAGACCGGCAAAACCGCCATCTGCATCGATACGATCATCAATCAGAAGAACACCGGCGTGAAGTGCTTCTACGTGGCCATCGGTCAGAAGGAATCGACCGTGGCCGGCTTGATCGAAACGCTTCGCAAGCATGGCGCGATGGACTATACGACGGTTGTCGTCGCGGGCGCCAGCGATCCGGCTCCCCTGCAATACATCGCTCCTTATGCCGGCTGTGCGATGGCCGAGTATTTCACCTACAAAGGCCAGGACGCCCTGATTATTTACGACGATCTCTCAAAACAGGCGGTTGCCTACCGTCAGATTTCGCTGTTGATGCGGCGTCCGCCGGGACGCGAGGCTTACCCCGGCGATATTTTCTATTGCCACAGTCGTTTGCTCGAACGTGCGGCCCGGCTGAGCGAGGAGTTGGGCGGCGGCTCGCTCACCGCCTTGCCGATCGTCGAAACGCTCGAAGGCGAAGTGTCGGCCTACATTCCGACCAACGTCATCTCGATCACCGACGGCCAAATCTATTTGCAGCCCGACTTGTTCTTCGCCGGTCAGCGGCCTGCCATGAACGTGGGCATCTCGGTTTCCCGCGTGGGCGGTAATGCTCAAGTGGCTGCGATGAAGAAAGTGGCCGGCGGTTTGCGGCTCGACTTGGCCGCCTTCCGCGAGTTGGAAGCGTTCGCCCAGTTGGGCACCGACCTGGACGCCGCCACCCAGTCGCGGCTCGACCGCGGCTATCGCATGACCGAACTGCTGAAGCAAGGCGTTTACCGCCCGATGCACGTGACCGATCAGGTCTTCAGCATCTATGCCGGCACCAAGGGCCACTTGGACAAAATTCCGTTGAAGGAAGTCCACGCTTGGGAAGAAGGCTTCCTGAAGTTTATTCATGACGAGCGGAAACCGCTCTGGCAGAAGATCACCGACAGCGGCAAGCTCGACGACGCCTCGGCCAAGGAAATTGATCAGGCGATCGAAGAATTCCAGAAGCGTTATGCAGGTAAAAAGGAAACAGTAACGGTATAAATTGGAGGATGGCGCGGAGAATGAAATAAGGAGCATAAAATGCCAGTAGTGTCCATGTTTTACGGGATTATCGTATCGCTGTATTTCATGGACAACAAACAACACCACGCGCCGCACATACATGCCAAGTACCAGGAATATGAAGCTGTCGTTTCGATACCGGACGGTGAAGTGCTTGAGGGGCAATTGCCTACGGCGAAATTGCGGCTGTTGTTGGCATGGATAGAAATTCATAAGGACGAGTTGACGGCGGATTGGCTATTGGCCGTTGAAGGTCAGCAGCCATACAAAATCGATCCCTTGAGGTGATGAGATGAATCCGCGAGTCAAAGACGTAAAACCATGCGATGATTATCGCCTGGAGATTACGTTTACCAATGGTGAAACGGGGGTTTACGACTGTAAACCATTGTTGGATCACGGGGTTTTTTGCGAATTACGAGATAAAGCGTATTTTTGCCGCGTTCGAGTCGAAGGCGGTACGATTGCTTGGCCCAATGAGCAGGATATTTGCCCAGACACGATATATTTGGACAGCGTGAAAACAAAACCGATGGAGTGCGTCTCGACATGATGCCGGCGATATGTCATGCCGACGAGAAACAGCTTTGTTGCATAGTTTTACCTATGAGATAAGCGAAGATTTGATTGTATTGTTGAAAGATACACAAAGCCGAAAATGGCTGAACTAAGAATTTTCCATCATACGCAGCAACAGATATTCATTCTCTACCCACTACCCACTACCCACTACCCACTACCCACTAACCACTAACCACTAGCCACTAGCCACTGTTCCCATGGCCAAAGCCCGCGCACTAGATCGACGTCGTAGTTCCATCCGCAGCATTCGCAAGATCACGCGGACCATGGAACTGATTTCCACCGCGCGGTTCAAACGCGCGATGGATCGGGCAACCAACGCTACGGCCTACACGAAGCGCATCACCGCGTTAGTCGGCCATCTGGCCCACAGCGGTCTGGAAGTGAGCCATCCGCTGTTGCAGGCTCGGCCCGAACCCAAAAAGACGCTCCTGTTGGTGATTTCCGCCAATCGCGGACTGTGCGCCGGCTACAACGGCAACATCGTGC
>CAYWGR010000242.1:0-6407 GCA_964458015.1 uncultured Planctomycetaceae bacterium | reverse complement strand
GGTTTTGTAATGGCGACGTCGTACCGCGCAACCCTTTCAGGGTTGAATGGATCATTTGTGAAAGTTATCCCAGGGTAGCCGCTGTGCGGCAACCCTGGGCTATCTTACACAAGCCCTGCGGGCTATTCCCTGGGGATGTTTTGTCTAGCCCAGTGCAAACGCCTGGGCTAGATAAAAACCTTGCTTCCAGACCAGAAAAAATTCGACACCTCGTTCCCAAGCTCCGCCCGTACACCTCGTTCCCAAGCTCCGGCTTGGGAACGCACCTTTCCGAAACTCTGCTTCTCGGCCATTCTATGGCCCTCGTGTTGCGTCTCGTATCGGCCGTCGGCCCTGCCGCCCGCTTGCCCGCCAAAAAACCTCGCCCAAACTGCCGCTCCTCCATAATCCGATTATCCCCGGGGACCGGCCATACCGCCAATAAGGGCGGGCGAATTGTTAATAATTGGTTTGACAAAAATTCACCGAAAACACTACAATCAAGGGCGTTGGCACTTTTTGGAGTCTATCCCAAGCGCAAGCTGTCATTCTGAGAGCAAACTTTTGTCATTCTGAGCGAAGCGAAGAATCTCCTGATCGGCTGCGGTCAGGCGGAGATTCTTCGTTACGCTCAGGATGACTAGTGCTGCGATGAAGATGACTGATTTTGAGTTTGGTGGATTATAAAAAGATGCCGGCAAAAATCGGGCCTAATCCATTCGTTTCTCGGAGTATCGCGCGGCGATGGTCGCCGCAACTGTTTTCTTATATTTTTTTTCTCTTAATGGAGGTGATCTGTGATCACTCGTTCTAGGAACAGAGGTTTCACCCTCGTCGAGCTCTTGGTGGTAATTGCCATCATTGGCGTTTTGATCGCCTTGCTCTTGCCGGCGATCCAACAAGCGCGGGAAGCGGCGCGTCGAGCGGCCTGCACTAACAACATGAAGCAGATCGGCATCGCGTTCCACACCTTCCACGACGCCAAGAAGGCTTTTCCGTCGGCAGGGACGGTTAAGTCAAATGTGATTGGTGGTTGGAGTTTCTATGTACGGCTGTTGCCTTACATGGAATACGGCGGATTGTATGACACCATCAGCAATGCTACGACAAAGTTGTCCGTTTATCCGAGCACGGATAATATCAAGAGCGGTTCTGGTACCACGTACACGTCGGTTGATACGACGTCACTTGGTGAGTTGATTTGTCCAAGCAGTTCGGTGGGATCGTATGCGAAGGTTTCGACCGATACGGGAACGGCGAGTACAGGACCTTTGGCGAACTATAAGTGCATGAGTGCTACTCAATCCTCGAACTTGGCACTGGGCACCAGCTTTGGCGGAACCGGTACGGATACAAATACGAATTCGCCTGCTCCTGATGGTGCTTTGTGTGCCGGGTCTTCGACCAACTTGGGCTCGTTCGGCAAGGATGGTAGTTCACACACAATCTTGTGTGGCGAAACGATGGACAATACCAATGCCCGTTGGTATTTAGCAACAGAGACATTCTTAGTTGGCTTGCCGGCTACGACGACCATCACTAAAGGAGGCAGTGGTAACTATAGCTATCCTAGTCCATCTGGGTATAATGGTAGTTTCGATTCAGATGGTCTTAGTGGATCTACGGGCAAGACTTGGCTTGACGTAGCGCTTATTTACAAGACAGATAGTGCAAATAGCTATGGGACCAAAGAAAACACTACTCTCGGTTCACTCATTGACAAAACGAATGGCCCATCTGAACCTGCAATTAAGATTCCCAACGATGGTCCTGGTTCCGGCCATCCGAGCGTGGCAAACCATCTGTTCGCGGATGGCGCCGTGCGAAGTGTGGGCAAGGATGTTGATCCCGCCGCCTACTACTACATGATTACCCGCGACAATGGCGATCCTCCTGGACCGTTATTCCGATAGTCATAGATACGTATGGGCAGGGCGTGATCTTCCCATATGTTGTTTGAAGCCTTACACGGGGGACGGCAGTTTTCAAGCTGCCCTCCCCCTTTTTCATGCGCGGTTGCAAACGTAGAAAATTGCCGAACGCATACGAAAATAGCCGAACGCATACGAAAATAGCCGGGAGCTAACAGCTCCCGGAATGTGCGTTCATCCAAACAGCATGTGTGACCTTGCCACTCTCTACGCGAGAAATGTGGATTAACAGCTCCCGGAATGTGCGTTCATCCGAATTTGACTGCTCGCTTTCCATCCCCGTTTAAGAAAATGAAGGCTAAAAATCCTTGCACAAAATGGCAATAGAAGGGAACGCTGATTTTTGCTAATCTCCGCTGATTGCATGAATTAGCGTCAATCAGTGACGATTAGTGTTCCGTAACTTCCTTCCGTTTCCCTAGATTGACGGTACTTTCTTAAGTTGGTTCGTGTGGGCCATCGCTTCGCTCTACTCGTCCCATGCTTTTCCCGCCGTGATCCCATTATTTTGTCCCCACCCGGCAGGATGCTTGACAGACCCTCTTCCACGCCTTATTATCCGGGCTGACGGCGGCGTTCTGCCGACCGTTTCCGGGTGGTGCCGCGTTCGTCGGCGTTCGCTGTCGTGGGTTGTGCCGATTGCGCGGGGCCGGTTTCGGGCAGCTCTTGCGCGAAAGGATCTCCCGATGAAAGCTCATCGCTTGCACCGGATTCCGTCCGCTATCGGAATGGGACTGCTCGTACTTGCTGCAACCGCCTTTTTCTTACGCGATGCTTCAGCGCTCACGCCCGAAAGCCCTAAGGTTAAAGAAGCCGTCCGAAAAGCGGTCGAATTTCTCGAATCCGAGGCAGCCAACGACGGTCGCGTGGGAGCCAAGGCGCTCGTCGGCCTCGTCTTGCTCAAAAACAGAGCCGACGCCAAGCATCCCCGTATCGTCGAAGCAGTGGCAGCCATTCAAGGCGCCGTGAAAGACCGCAAACCCTCCGATGTGAATCTCGACATCTATAGCACCGGCCTGTCGGTCATCTTTCTGGTTTCGCTCAATCCCAGCGCTTATTCGTCCGAAATCGTCTGCCTGCTCGATTCGCTCCGATTGCGGCAAAAACGCCACGGCGGTTGGGGATATCCCGACAAGCGGACGGGCGATACCTCGATGACCCAATACGGCGTTCTCAGCGCGTGGGAAGCGCGCCAAGCAGGATTTCATACCTCCCAAAAATCCATCGAATCGGTGACCAATTGGCTCATGGCCACGCAAGATCCCAGCGGCGCCTACGGCTATCAAGGCGCCGTGGCAAAATCTGCCGCCTTGGTCAAACAATCCGACGTGCGGCACAGCATGGCCGCCGCCGGCCTTGGAAGTTTGTTCATCTGTGCCGATCTGCTGGGCTTCCTGCCGCATGTCGAGAAACGTGACGAGGATCTGCCGCCCGCCCTAAAACCGGTGAAAGAAGAACAGCCCAAGGATTCGCCGAAACCCGAAACAAAGATCGACGTTCGCCGTTTGAAGGCCGCCCAAGCGCGCGGCAATCATTGGATGACCGCCCATTACGACATCGATCCCAAGGAATGGACCTACTACTACCTCTACGCCTTCGAGCGATATCAAAGTTTCCGCGAACTGGCCGAAGGCAAGCCGGAAAAAGAGCCGAAATGGTATACCGACGGCGCCCAGTTTTTGATCGGCAACCAGCAGGACGACGGCAGTTGGCAGGTCGAGGGCCAAGCCGGCACGACGGCCGATACCGCTTTTGCCACGCTCTTCCTGCTGCGTTCTTCCAAAAAAAGCATTGAAAAGGCTTTCGGCTTCGGTGTCAGCACGTCGGTCGTCGGGCGAGGATTGCCCCGCGAAACCGCCGAAGTCATGATCGCCGACGGCCGCGTCATGCCTGCCCCGGAATGGAAGACCGCCGACCGTCTTGCCCCCATTCTACAGAAGAACGAAGGCCCGCAATTTGAAAAAGGCATCGCGGCCCTAAGGCAATTATCGCCCAAGGAAACCGGATTGTTGATCGCTCGTCATGCAGATTTGTTGCGGCGTCTGTCTGCCGATCCCGCGCCGGAAGTTCGTGCAGCCGTGGCCTGTGCCCTGGGGCGCGGCGGCGACATCGACCAAACGCCTTTGCTGATCGAGGCCATCGACGACCCCGACGAGAGCGTGGTTTACGAAGCATGTGAAGCCCTGCGCCGCATCTCTCGTAGTCCCGGCCCAGGGCTCGTAACCCGGCATCTGAACAAGGCTCGTCGTCGAGAAGAGATCGATTACTGGAAACAATGGTATCTTGCGATTTGTCCTGAGGCGGAATTTCACAACTAACCCTTGACGTTCTCCATGAAGACGGACTCGAATTCCAGCCCCGGCGTTCGACGATGGTATTCAACCTGGCAAGGTCGAATTTCCAAAAAAATGCTTGGCGTTTCGGCTCTCGGCGGTTTGCTTGCGTTGGCATTGGTCTTCTGGCTTTTTGTAGGCGAAGTGAATATCGAGGAAACCGAACAACCTGCCCCGGCCGAAGTTGGTGTTGCCCCGGAATGGAAGATCCAGTGGAAAACGCCGCTCGACCCATCTGCGGCCTACGACGGCCTTTCGCTCGAAACATCGCTAGTGGCCGCCGCCGATGCCGCGCGGTCGAAGGCCGCCCAACTCGATGATCCCGCTTGGCATTCCGCCTTGAAGAAGCGATTTTTTTGGGGCGACCAACGCAAGGCTGCCGAAAATGCCGCCTTGCACCTGTCCAGAAACTGGGAAATCCGGCTTGCCAAGGGCATCACTCGCGGGCAATACGCCAAGCTTCTCGACCAGTTCGGGATCGAACTCGCCGTGATTATGCCCGGCAACAAGTTGACCTACGTTCGCAATTTTTCCAAAGCAAAACCCAGAATCAGCACCGGTGCGGCCGACCAAGAGAAGCGATGCTATCTAACATGGCGCGAAGGTGAACTCAGCGGGGCCGACGCCGAATTGATGGCCCGCGCAGGAGTCGCCGTCGAGAATCGCGTCGTGCTGACGATCCTTCCCGACACATTGGAAGAGTCGTTGGCCCGAATGGAAAACGTCCACGCCGGCAAGAACGGCAATCGCGTATTAAGAACGCGCTTCGGCATTCGGCCGGCGGGTGATATGTTTACGATTTACGTGATGGAACAGGATCTAGAGTAGCAGGCGAAACCGTGAACCGTGAAGATCGTGCCGACGATGGTGAAATGACGATCCAAGTCTTTCTCCATCGCTTGGAAAAAAAATCGCTGGTGTCGCAAATCGTCTTGGACGACCTGCGCAAACTGATCGCCCAGGCGCACACTCCGGTTTCCGCCTATCGCCTGGCCAAGGTGCTCGTCGATAACCACGTGGTTTCCGATGCCAACATCCGCGCGATTTTCGATGAAGATATCGTCCCGCAACCGGCGCTCCTTCGCCGGGCGGAAGAAATTTCTTCCCGGCGGGGCAAAAAAGTCAAAACAGTCGCCGACGAGGATCTCGACTTCGCGCCCGATAAAAAACCGGAAGAGGAAAGCAAGCAACAACAAGCCGCATCGAGCGCGGCATCCGGTTCGTTGTTCGACGAAGAGCTTCCGCCCTTGTCGCCAGGCATCTCGAACATGGAATTGGGCGGAAGTTTCGACCTGTGGAACGATCCGAATTTCACCGCGCTGCTGGGCGAAGCAAATCCGCTCGAATCCGCGATCCCCCATAAAAAAGGCTTTTTCCACAAGCTGCTCGGTCGCCTGAAACGTCGCGCCGGCGGCAAATTGCCCTGGCCTTGGATCGGCGCGGCGGGCGCGGGCCTCTTCCTCCTTTTTCTCTTGGTGCTCTGGATCGTCAACCGCCCTGATCCGGATGAAATGCTCGTGCCGGCCGATGCTCTGTACGAAAACGGCTCGTATGCCGAGGCCATTCCGAAGTATGACGAGTATCTGGAAAGCTACTCGAAGCGCGAAGCGGCCGGACGTGCCCGTGTGCGCCGCGGATTGGCCCAGCTTCGCCTAGCGGTGCCGTCGGCCGCCAACGGCGTTGCCGCTTGGGATGCCGTTAAGCAGATTCTGCCGCCGATTTCCGAGGAGGATACGTTCAACCGAGAGGCCGCCGTGCTCGTGGCCGACTTATTGCCGCAGGTGGCCGAACGGTTGGTCCACGAAGCTCCCAAACGCGCTGCGCCCGAAACCATTGCACGTCTTCAGGATATTTTGACGCTAAGCGACTCTTGGATTCCCAAGGAAGATCGGCCGCGCGAACGGCTCGGCCGCATCGAAGCGGCGCTCCGTTTGATGCAGTATCGAACGTCTGCGAAAGAAGAACTGACGAAAACAATCGAATCCATCCGGCAAGCGATTTCCGCTAAAAATTTCCCGGCAGCCTACAACGCTTATAAAGCGTTCCGAAAAGCGTTTCCATCTTCCGCCGAGAACGAGGATCTTGCCCAAGCCATGAGCGAAATCGTCGAAGCGGAACGCTCGGCCGTTGCCTGGGTGGCGAAACCCAAAAAGGCCGCCCCGCC
>CAYWGR010000241.1:0-6426 GCA_964458015.1 uncultured Planctomycetaceae bacterium | reverse complement strand
TCTATGGGGCGTTCCGAAGCCGGAGCTTCGGAACGAGATAAACAGGGTACGGGACTTTGAAACGAGACAACTCTACGTGGCGTTCCGAAGCTGGAGCTTCGGAACGAGATAATGAGATGCAAGATATCGAGATAACAGTCGGAATTGAGGAACGAATTTCAATTTTATCTTGGTATCCCAAGCCTTTATTTTAAGGTGTGGCGTAAAAATTCGACGCTTTTCCGTATGTTGTCGTCGTCGCCATAACATTCGATCGAGAGAACGCCGCTCCATTGGGTTTCGCGGAGGTAGGCGATGCATTTTTTAATGTTTTCCGCGTTCACGCCGCCGCCGATCGGCACTTCACTACATGCAATGCCCGTTTCTTCACCCAAAGCAGCGGCCGCCAAGCCCGCACTGACGTCTTTGATATGGGCATGTGTAAGATACTTGCGAAATCGCTTAAGATATTCCAACGGATCCTTGCCCGAGATGAAGGTGTTGCCGGTATCAAAGTTGAAACCCAAGTACGGCGAGTTAAAATGGGTAAACAATCGCTCTAAAAAGTCACCGTTCGTTGTATAAGGTCCGTGGGTCTCGATATTGAGGATCACATTGTAATCTTCCGCCCAGGAAAGACATTGCTTGTAGTTCTCGCAGGCAATTCGGAAGACTTCCTCGTCGGTGTAACCTTCGATTTTGAAAGCACCGTCGGTCGTATCGATATGCGGGCAGCCAATCTCGGCGGCAAAGCGAATCGCTTGTTGGATGTATTGCACGCCGAATGTCGATCCCTCGGGCCCCATCAAAGGATACGCAGCATCGATCTGCGAGACATTCAATCCTTTTTGATCCAAAAAACGCCGCAACGCTCGCGGATTCGATTGCAGCGAGACGGCCGGTTCGTAGCCGAGGGCATTGACCCAATACTGCCCGTGAATAACGCCGAACTCGATGTGCGTCAGGCCATTTTGAACGGCCGAATCAATCGCCTGCTTGAAATTCCCGCTCAGTGGCCGCCAGTTGTCGGTGTGCATGCCCAAGCTGATCATTTTTCATTCTCCAGAATTAAGAAAGGGATGAGGTTATTTTATAATCGCCGTTTTATCTCGTTGGTTTATCTCGTTCCGAAGCTCCAGCTTCGGAACGCCGCGTAGAGTATGCCTAATGTTCCCAAGCCGGAGCTTGGGAACCAGAATAAGCCGGAGCTTGGGAACTAGATTTTAAGGTCGTTGTGAAACGATTCGGATGCGACGTCTTCGCTAAATCTTGAACTCTGTAATGCCTGGCATTGGCACGGAGTAATTGCCTTTTTCGTCCGGTTTGACCGGAGCGTCCATGTCGAGCCGGACATCACATGGCTTCGGCGCGAAGGCGAATTCCGATTTGGAAACCTGATCCCAGGTCAGTTCCTTGCCGGAATAACAGGTCAATTGGCCCATCACGGCCACCTGCGTGCTTGGCACCATGTAGGAACCGCAGTTGATCGGATTGCCCGACCGAATGGCGGCAAACAGTGCTTTATGTTCAAGATCATAAGGATTGGCGTTGGCGCCGGTGTAATGCCAGTTCTTTTCACCGACGATGTTGCCGTTCAGATAACGTCCTTTGGTGCCGTAATAGATGCTGGAATTTTCTTCATAGCAACCGTTTTGCGTGCGGCACATCGCATACATCTTAACGCCATTGGCATATTCATAGACGACCGTATGATGATCGAAGACATTGCCGTAAACTTCGCCGAACGAGGCGGAACGTCCGGCGAGTCCATAGGCCCTGACCGGCGTCTGCTCTTTCATGGCCCAAGTGGCGCGGTCCAGATTATGCGTCAGGGTTTGGGTAACGTCATCGCCCGACAGCCATGAGAAATGATATTGATTGCTAAACTGGTATTCCATTTCCGTTTGCTTGGGCTGTCGATGGTAAAGCCCATAAGGCGGTCGCAGCCACGTTTCCTGAATCGTCACGATGTCGCCGATGGCCCCGTCGTGGATTCGTTTCATGGCTTCCTGATAAGGAGGATTAAAACGGCTTTGCAGACCGGAAACGATGCTGAGCCGCTTTTCCTTGGCCAATTGACAGGCAGCGGCCAATTCATGCACCGTTACGGGGTCGATGGCGTGCGGTTTTTCGACGAAGACGTGCCGGCCGGCTTGCAACGCCGCTTTGGCATAGCCTGCATGAAACTTCGCCGCACAGGCGATCAAGACCACGTCAACGCTCTCGATCACCTGCTTATAACCATCCAGGCCTGAAAAACAGTGGGCATCATCCACTTGCACCTGGTCCGGCTTTTCTTTTCGGAGCATCTCGCGACGGCTCTGCACGCGATCGGCGAAGATGTCGGTCATGGCCGTCAATCGGACGCCCGGATCGACGTTCATGGCGTTGATGGCCGCCCCGGGGCAACGGCCTCCGCAGCCGATCATGCCGATCTTAATCGTGTCGCTGCCCGCCGCATGGGCACTACGGGCGAGCGATATTCCGCCCAAAGCTGCCGCACCGGCCGCGACTACGGATGTTTTCAAAAAACCCCGACGCGATTGTTGAGGTATGTCTCGATTCGTCATGAGCGGATTCTCCTCACAGTGAAAATGGATGTCTCCCGCAACCACGCAATTACATGCGATCGCGGCTTGCCGGCAGTTTCGCTATTATGTGGATCTATTTAGCTTCGCCACGGCCGGGCGCGTGCGGCGGCGCCGGCCACGGCCGCCTTGGCAATCTCGACGTCGTCGGCAATCTCGAAATCGAACATGCCCACCAGAATATGGTCAGCACCATTATTGAAGGCATATCGGAAGGCGTCTTTCGGCGGAATCGCGCCGGCAGCCATGATTTTGAATGCGATCCACGGCTTCTCCACCGTTTTCATCAGGTCGATCGTTGCTTGCGGATCCTTGCACCAATAACCGGGCACTTCGGAGGTTGGATTTTTGACCTGCTCCGGCTTCGGCGCGGTGGGGTACTCGTGATGATGAAACGTCTTGATGTAGAAATCGGCGGGCACCTTGTTTTTCTCACACTCGGCAACCACCCGCAAATCGTGACAGCCCACGCCCGACGGCACGCCAAGTTTTTTGGCCACTTCAACCGCCTTGACGATCAGATCGATCCGGCGCTGCGAGGTCAGCGTGTCGGCCGAACACCCCCAGAGGTA
Organism: uncultured Planctomycetaceae bacterium; assembly: GCA_964458015.1. Taxonomy (GTDB): domain Bacteria; phylum Planctomycetota; class Planctomycetia; order Pirellulales; family Thermoguttaceae; genus CAYWGR01. The sequence goes on along the minus strand of CAYWGR010000241.1, from coordinate 3,287 downwards.
GATTGCTTCACAGCCGGCGTCAACGAGTTCCTTCACCTGGACCGTATAGGCTTCCATGTCGTCGACCACGGATGCGGTGGGGCAGATGATCCACTGAATTTTGCCGCCTTGTTTGCGATATTTCTTCAGCACTTCCATGACGTGCGGCGGATTGTGGATGGTGAGCGTATTGATACCATGCTGCTCCGCCATCGCCATGGTTTGCATGATTTTTTCGTCGGTATTGTAATGGGCGGCCAGTTTATAGACGTATTGCAGGTCGCGACTGTGCGTAAAGTGGGTGAGCAGATTCCCACCCAACAACATCCGGCTTACCTTCAGCTTGCCGATCTGTCCCATCGGCAATGCATTGGCCGGGGCGACCGGGGCAATTGCCGCGGCCGGTTTCTGGGCGCCATCCTCCGCAAAAACATTTCCGGTGGCCGATTGCCAGGTAATTGCGCCGGCAGTCGTTGTGGCCACGGCCGCCGAAGCGGTCTTCAGAAATTCACGCCGCGTGTTGCTGGGGTTTGCCATGTTCGACTCCTTTTAGAAGTTCGTGCAACAAAGAAATGCCGTCGAAAGCGGAAGGCGTTCGTGGATTGCAGGATGTCTCATCGCTTGCAGATTTCCCGGGGAGGGAATCCAGAATGTCGTGGCAACACATACCATACTACTCGGTATGGAATAATTGTCAATAGCGCCGCCCGATTTTTTTAGAAAGTCTTGTCTTCGGGCATATCCGCGCGCAGGACCGAACACGATTGCCGCCCCAACGCAACCGGGGGGCAAGGCTGCTAGACCCCGCGAGACTGAGACGCCCTGGAAACGATCCGTACTAAACCGCGAACCAATTCTTCTCTTTGGCTCGGCGTGCATATTTGCGGTTCGAACGAGGCTCGTTGCTTGATGCCTTCGATGGTAGCCAACATCCAATCGACAGCCGTGCGAGGATCGTCGATTTTGAGTTGGCCCCGGGCGACGGCGGCCTGAACCAATCCGATGAATAATTCTCGGACGGTATCGTAAAACTGAGCCCAACTGGCAAGGATATCGCTATCTTGCAAGGAAAGGGCGAGTATTTCGCTGGTGAAAACGCGGTTTGTCCGATCGAAAAGGCAGCTTTGCACGGAAAAACGCAAAACGCGTTTCAGTTGCTTCAGGGGATCGTTATCGAGTGCGATTTGCGCGTGCGCCCGGCGTTGCCATCGACGATAATAATAAGCACATGCGGCAAGGATGACTTCTTTTTTTGACTTGTAATGCCAATAAAGGCTTCCCTTGGTGACGCCGGCGTGGGCAGCCACCTCGTCGAGATTTACATTCTTGATGCCTTGACGAGCAAACAACTCAAATGCACTTTTGGCCAATTTCGCCCGCATCTGGGGCGCGAACGTCGGCATAACACAATCCCCCTAAAAGCCATACCTTTCATCCTCTGGTATAGCATACCAGATAGTACGGATTATGCAAGGGAGAACGAGCCGGGGACTTGGCCGATCAGTTTTTCGGTAGGGCGGGTCAAGCGAAGCGACGGCCCGCCATTTTGCGAGGAATTCTGGACAGGAAAATATCGTGCGAGGAAAGAGCCGTCATCCTGAGCGAAGCGAAGGATCTCGTTGGCGCGTCATGGTTTACCTAAAACCACGGAGATTCTTCACTGCGCTCAGAATGACTCCGGCTTACAGCGTTTCCGCTACAGAAACTATTTCGCCTTGGCCGCTTCGATACGGACCAATTTGCCGCCACCGGGCGGGAGCTGCAATTGCGTGCGAGCAGCGCCGGCCGGCGACCAAGTCTTGGCCGTGGCGTCGAAAACTTCCAAATTCCCCGGGCCGACAAGCGCGACGGTGCGCGGGGCTTTGTAATCGAGATTCACAACAACGGCATGGGTAGGCTTGGCAGCTTGATCCGCCGAACCGAAATAGCCAAGCAAGACCCCCTGCACCGGTTTCAGATTCTCGTAGGGAATCGCGGCCACGGGCGGATCCACGCGAAAAGGAGCATCGGCCGGCAACGCCACGGTGCCTTGCGGCAACATGCCCGCATGATAAACGGCCAGCGAGCGGAGCGGTTGAAGCTGGGCGGCAATCGCCACGAACTCGGGATTAAGCGTTTTCAAGGCGTGGTAGATCGGCGTCGGCGTGCCGTCGGCCAGAGCAATGCCGCCTTTGATTTCAGGGTGGTAGTAAACAAAATAGGAAATGCCCTGGGCACCATAGGCCAAGGTAGTATAGACCAGATACCGCATTTCATCGCCGTTGGGCACGCGCATCGAAGGATCCCACGACGACGATTGCACGATATTCAAGAATGGCAAGCCGGATTGCAGAGCGGCTTGACGGACGATGGCCAGATTGAGGAAATACTGCTCAAGATCGCCCGCCACGGCGAAACGATAATTGTCGTAGCTCAGCAATGCCGGCTTGACCATGTCGAGATACTGCCGCAAGTGTTCGCGGTATGCCGGTTCAACATCGCCCTTCGTGCCAAGTTGTTCGTTGCTGGCATAGGTGGGAAATAGATTGATGTAGGCCAAGTGTTTGGGATCTTTTTCACGAAGGTAGGCCACAATGCGGCCGAGTCCGGCGAAATCCGTGGCGCACGGTTCGTCGCGAACAAAGTAGCTGTACAAGGCCGGATGATTCCGCACTTTCTCGATCAATTCGTCCAGCTTCTTTTTCTCGGCGGGACTATCGAGTGTGGCGGGAGCAAACAGACCGCTGTGGAACTGCGCCCGCAATCCATGTTGCTGACAAACGTTCAACTCTTGTTCCGAGGCGCAGCAAACCACATTGAACCCACCCTCGGCCATTTGCTTGGCCACGGGAGCGGTAATGCCGGGGCTGCACCAATAGGTGACGATCGGCGTGCCGACTTTCCACGCATCCTCACCCCGTATGTTCGTGCCACCTGCGAGAAATGCCGAAACCAAGATCATCCAAAAAGCGGATCGCTTGAGAGCTGTTTTCATGTGTCACCTGTAAGAAATCACTTGTTGGTTGCTAGCATATTTATAGCCGCAGGCGAAAGTAAACGACTTTCGTTAGTTACCTGCAAAAAACGTTCGCTGGAGAGACATCCTCGCACCGGGGAAAGGCTACCCAATCAATGCAAAGGGAGGGGGGGCTTCAGGGGAAGGAAAACGATATCGCCGCCAATCTTTAACGCTAACCATATTACCAAAATTGGGTGGATTGTCAAGAATAAGCCAAAACAGCGGTCGAGAGCTGCAAAGTCGCCAAAACGCAGGCATTCTGAGAGGCTGTGAATCTAATGCTGTTTTCCACCTTGTGGGTTGCGCGCCA
>CAYWGR010000240.1:0-6439 GCA_964458015.1 uncultured Planctomycetaceae bacterium | reverse complement strand
CCAGCATGACGTGCATCTGGCAGTAATCCCAGTAATTGCGTCGAACGGCTTCATCGGCAAGCACCAAGGAGTCCAACTCCGTGCAATCACTTTTCGTTGCGGCATCGTCGCAAACCGCTTCAGCAAGATCCAGAATCCGATCGATTCCGGCATCGACGTTCTTCATGGAGAGTCCTCCTCGGAACGTTCTTGCCGGGCCAGTTGTGTTTGAATACATCCGAGCAGCCAGCGGCGAATACGCTTCAGCGATTGGCATACGCTTTGTTGCGAACGCTGCAAACGGTCGGCAATATCATGGCTACCGAGTCCGTCGGCATAGCGAAGTTCGAGCAACTCTTCGTCGGCAGGGCTAAGCTTTCCCTTGCAATGCCGCAGGGCGAGGAGATAAGCTTCGGCCTCGCCGCCTTGCGATTGGCAGACGGTGCCGGCCAAGGCATCGAGCAGTTCTTCGCTGATGCCGGTCGAAAGGTCTTTCTTCTTATGACGCAGAAAGCTAAACAGAACGAGCTTGGCCGTTTGACGCGCCCAAGCAAAAAAACTGGTGCCGGGCTGAAATGTGTCGAATTTGCGCCAAAGCACCAGACAGACCGACTGGAAAAGATCATCAGCGTCTTCCCGGTTCTTCACGACGGCAAAGATATAGGTATAGAGTTGGCCGTGATAACATGCAATCAACTCAGAGAATAAATCACAGCGGTCTTGTTCGTTCATTTGCCAACTCGGTTTCGACTGGCGTCCAAGGCATCGAAGCCTAATGCCCTATTGAATAAATGTCGGGGAGCGGCATTTATTGAGCGCAAAAAAGCAAAGCCCTCGCTGTTTCGCATCACAAGTTGTTCTATAAAAGAGACTTGCGCTGCAAGAAATCGCAATAAAACGCATTCCTCTATAGTAACTAGACGACAATCGACTTGTCGAATTTTTAGAAGAAAATAGCAATTGCGAGGGGTGTAATGGCGCAAACGTGGCGGGAGACGATCAGGAAAGAGAATTCCTATCGCTCACCCCCTGCCCTTTTTACACGCGGGGCAGGAGGTGTAAGAGAACTGGAAAAGCGGTCGGACTTGCTATCGGGCCTTCTTGCCGCCGCGTTTTTGCATCGAAGCGGCGATGTCGGTCCAGAGGGCCCATGCGGCGTAAGCCTTCATGTTGGCGTTGAGCGGTTGCGTGTGGGCTGCTCCGCACTCATACCAATCGACGCCTTTTTTATGGCTGTTTTGCCACTGTTCAGCCCAGTTTTTCGATCGGCCGTAATCGCATCCGTCGGTTGGATTTTTGTCGGCAAAGCAAACGCCGTCGGGATTGTAAGTTTCAATGTCCGCAAAATCGAAAAGGATCTTGCCATTCTTACGGCAGAACAAGCGGATCTGCTCGTTGCGTTGATGCACGTTGCCCGATAGGCCTGTGCCATTCAAGTGTCCCGTCATGTAAACGAATTTGACCTTGGGATAATCGGCTTCCAAACGATTCATCAAGCCGAGATAGGTGTTGATGTCGGCCGGTGAACCATCGACTTGGCCGCACCACGACCACATGACGACATTTACCATGCGATTGGTCGGATTGTTGAGATACTCCCGGGTACGTTCGGCCCAGGCGGTGCGGTTGGGATTTCCCAAGTCGCCGCCTGCAAAGCCGTCGCGCAGATCCAGCGCGCCGTCGGCGCCGCCGTTGTTCCACGCGAAGATATCCTTCGGCAAATTCAAACCCTTACCACGCCGGTTGGCGAATTCGACCAGGCCGGTCATGCCGTCGGTAATTTGACTGCCATGCGACGTGTGGCCATAGGCGATGTGCAGCTTGCTTTTGGCATTAAGGATGGCCTGTTTTGAAATTTTCGCAATGTCGGTTCGCGTGTGGTCGATAATGATGGGCGCCGCATGGAGAGGGACGGAACCGAAAGCAACCAGAACCAAGGCCGCCGGAACCACGCATGAAATGAGGCGATTCATGGGACACTCCTTGCTTGGCGTATGGGAGAAATAAGACTGTATTACCAGCCCCATAGATCGTGAAGATTTTTAACAAATCCTAGCGACCAACGGGAGCGAATCGAAGCCAACCGAGCGGTAGCTTGTATTGGTCGGCGGCCCTGCCGCCCTGCGCTCATTGTATGCTTTGGCTGCGGTTATGCCTAGCAGGAACAAATGTGCAGTGTTATGGACGCCGGATTGATCGCACTTTTTCGTTAGGTTGATTCACGAACGATCAATTTCGGGACAATAACGATTTCCTGCTCGGCCGCAGGTTTTCCCGGATGCTCCATCATTTCGAGCATTAACTGAAGAACGGCTTTCGCATAGGCCGGGTGATCTTGATCCACGGTGGTTAGAGCCGGATCGATAACAGTGGAAAGGTCCAGGTTGTCGTAACCGATCATGGCAACGTCATCTGGCACGCGAAATCCCCGGTCTTTCAGGCGTTGGACAAGGCGCACCGCCCAAACGTCGTTCGAGGCAATGATTGCATCGGCCTTTTTTCCGCAGATAAGGACGTCGATCGCCCGATCGAGAATTTCTCGCGTCGGGATCTCTAGCTCCGACTGCGTGGACCAAATCAACGTCTCGTCCACCGGCAGGTCTCTTGCGGCAAATTCCAACAGGTATCCAAGCCGGCGAATTTCCATTTTTTGATCGGCGGGATTACCCAGCGCCAAGGCGATGCGCCGACGACCGCGTTCCAAAAGATGCGTGACCGATTGCCGGATGCCTGATGCAGTATCCACACGAACGCACGCCGCGCCTGGAACCAAAGCCTTGCTATGAAAAACAACGGCTCCGCGGTTGGCAAAAACAGGCCCCAGTTGGCCATCGTATCCTTGCAGAAGGTCGAAAAGAAAAATCGTGCCATCCACGCCGCGCCCTTCGAAATCATCCAGATACTGACCGATCCGTGTTGGATCGCGGTGCGCTTGGCCAACCATCAGCCGATAGCCTTGCCGGCGGGCTTCTGCTTCCAAAGCGCCCAAACGGTCGAACATCACGGGCAAATTTCCAGTGTCGAGAACTACGCCAAGCATTTTGCTGCGTGCGCCGCGCAGTTGCTGGGCAATGCGATCGGGACGATAGCCGAGTCGATTCGCGATTTCCAGAACACGTTGTCGCGTAGCTGCACTTACGCGAACCCGCGGACCTCCCGTGCCGATCAGCACTTGGCCTACGGCCACACGTGATATGCCGGCCTCTTTGGCGACATCAATCAAGCGAACGCGAGGCTTGGAAGCTTTTTTTTTCATAGATGGTTGTTGCGAGACATGCATCCGGTCAGGACCGATCAGTTTTCGGTAGGGCGGGTCGAGCGAAGCGATGACCCGCCTTGAATTCTTCGCGAAATGGCGGGCCATCGCTTCGCTCGACCCACCCCTACGCTTTCAACAATTGACTGGCCCTGCACCGGGTATGGGAGGCTGCCAGGAGGTTTGCCGTGCTGTATGCCGTGGTTCTTGGTCTCAAGGAAAAACAGTTTGAGGCATGCGAATAACACGTGCCATTACCAGTTTATTCGAGTATGTTGTGCATATCAAGCCAATTGCAGAGAACTTTTCAGGGCTTAGCAAAATATCTATCCCATAGAGTATTTGATCGCCGCGCGCTGAAAGCAATACCTAACAGGCCGCATACCTTTAGTTGATACTATGTAACTACAATAACAGCATCATGTTGCGCATTCTGCAAGACATTGGGAGCCAAAAAAGCTTGACACCGGCAGGGCAATTGTTTACGATGCTGTCACGTGTCATCTTTCCCGCATTTATCGAGATCCCAAATCACAACGAGGGATTTCTCGCTGAGTTGCATTTTTGCCCTCTCTCGATTGCCCCGCCAAAATGCTGAAAAAGCCCTGACTTCACGCCATGCTCAAAGCTAAAACTCAATCGGAGACTCCATCATGAAAAGAGCAACGATTCTCGTGGCGAAAAAAGTGAGTGCGAGTTTGTGTTTATCGCTCATGCTTATGACTCTGGTAAATCATGCTCTCGCGGAGTTGCCGCGGGTGTTGCCTGCGGGACGATTGCCGGAAGACAAGCGTTTAGGGGCGATGGTCGATCTAGACGGCTACTTTCCTTTTTCGCCTCCTGCCAGCCGCGAAGCATGGGAACGGCGAGCGGCCGACTTGCGGCGGCAGATTCTATTATCTGCTGGATTATGGCCGATGCCGGACAAACTGAATATCCAACCAATCATCCACGGCAAGATCGACCGCGAAGGTTATACGGTCGAAAAGGTCATTCTGGAAACCTATCCCGGCTTCTTTTTGACGGGCAATCTATATCGTCCCAAAGGACGGAGCGGCAAATTGCCGGCTGTCTTATCGCCGCATGGCCATTGGCCCGAGGGGCGTTTTTTCGATCATGGCCCCAAGGATATTCGGAAGGAGATTGTCGCCGGCGCGGAGCGATTTGAGTTGTGCGGGCGTTCTCCACTGCAATCGCGATGCGTGCAGTTGGCGCGCATGGGATGCGTTGTATTTCATTATGACATGGTCGGGTATGCCGACAGTAAACAGCTTGTCCATCGCTCTGGAGAACGTCCTGAGATGAATTCCCCGCAAAAATGGGGTTTTTTCAGCCCGCAGGCCGAAGCCAGAATGCAAACCATTTTCGGCTTGCAAACGTACAACTCCGTTCGTGCCTTGGATTTCCTGTGTGCTTTACCGGAGGTCGATCCATCTCGTATTGGAGTAACGGGTGCAAGCGGCGGTGGTACACAGACGTTTATTATTAGTGCGATTGATCCTCGCCCCGCGGCTGCTTTCCCGGCGGTTATGGTTTCTACCGCGATGCAAGGCGGCTGTTCTTGCGAAAATTGTTCCTATCTGCGAATTGGCTCCGGCAATATCGAAATTGCGGCTCTTTTTGCACCTAAACCGTTGGGAATGTCGGCTGCCGACGATTGGACGAAGGAAATTGCCACCAAGGGTTTGCCTGAGCTCAAGCAGCTTTACCGGTTATACGGAGTCGAGGATCTTGTCATGGCCAAGCCGCTATTGCATTTTCCTCACAATTATAATTATGTCAGCCGAGCGGTGATGTATGCATGGTTTAATAAGCATCTCAAGTTGGGTTTGGAAGAGCCCATCGTCGAGGAGGAATTTCGTCCGCTTTCCGTGGCCGAAATGACCGTCTGGGATGCACAGCATCCTCAGCCGCCAAGCGGAGCCGAGTTCGAGCGTTCGTTTCTCGAGCGGATAACGGAGAACACACGCAAACAAATCGATGCCCTTGCGCCTAAGGATGAAGCATCGCTGAAAGAATACCGCCGGATCATCGGCGGAGCCTTCGAGGCGATGGTCGGCCGCAGCTTGCCCTCACGCGATTTGCTCGAAGTGGCTGATGCCCGTTTGGAAAATATCGGTTCTTACAAGATGACGAAATTCCTCTTGCGCTATCCAACCCAAAAAGAGGAACTGCCCGCGATTCGTCTGGAACCTAAGAATTGGAACCACCGCACGGTAATTTGGGTGGATCCAGCGGGAAAAAAGGCGTTATTCACTGCCTCGGGCGCACTGCGGCCGAGCGTGCAAAAGCTGTTGGATCAAGGGCGGGCTGTCATCGGCGCTGATTTGATCGGCCAGGGAGAATTCACGGCCGACGGCAACTCGCTTACCAAGGCCAGAATGGTGCAGTGCAAGTATGCGCAGCCTACCGAAACCTGGGGCCGCTATGCGGGATATACCTATGGATATAAACGCCCGTTATTTATCCAGCGAGTCCATGATCTGCTATCTTTGGTTGCTTATGCCGGCAACGGCAAACCGGCTTCCGAGCATGTTGATATTGTAGGGCTGAAGGGCGCTGCACATTGGGTGGCCATGGCGCGAGCGATTGCCGGTAGTGCAATTGATCGGGCGGCAATCGACACAGCCGGTTTTCGTTTCGCCAACCTTGCGGCGATTGATGATCCCGATTTTCTTCCTGGCGGGGTCAAGTATAATGATCTTCCGGGGATGATCTCGCTATCGGCTCCTTTGCTGCTTCGGTTGACGGGCGAAGTTGGCCCTTCGGTATCGCTGGTTTCCAGCGTTTATCAAGCTGCCGGTCGAGCTCAGAACCTGACGATCGGGAAGGAAGCAGACAAAGAAGCCATAGAGTCCGCGATGGTTCAGTGGTTGTTGGAAACGCCCTAGTTGTGATGTTATGGCCCACACATGCCCCAGGCCGAACGCTTCGATGATGAAACGATAGCAAGCCCTGTTGAAAGGATTTCGGGATGAGCGAAAGCAAGACACTAACTCGCGGCCAGTGGTATGCATTGGCCGCTGCTTTGCTGGGGTGGATGTTTGACGGCGTGGAGATGGGTTTGACGCCAATTGTAGCAAGGCCCGCGTTGCGCGACCTTTTGCATACGACCAGCGATGGTGACGTCGGCAAATGGCTGGGGCCTATCATGGCCTGCTTTCTGCTGGGAGCGGCGGGCGGCGGCGTGGCCTTCGGTTGGTT
>CAYWGR010000239.1:0-6600 GCA_964458015.1 uncultured Planctomycetaceae bacterium | reverse complement strand
GGTGGCGGAAGGTGTGCAGCGCATCGCTTGGGAGACGCAAAAGCGATTGCACAAGGGCGGTATGCTTCTCCAAAACGGTTGTTTATTTTGTAAATCCTTATCCCATATAGCCGCAAAAGGTGGACGATCTCTTAAGAGCGCGATTCTATCGTTTAATACGTTCGGCAAACCGCTTGCGGCTTCGCAAAGACGCCGCCGCGCAACTCGGTATGGAAATCCGTATTACTTCGGCGGTGAAGCGGGGGCGTCCGACTTGCGGTCCGCGTTGTCGAGAATCTCTTTCAACCGGCTTTTGGTTTTTTGGGCCAAGTCTTTCTTATTGCCTTTGATGCTCTCGGAAATCGCCAACTTGCCCAGGTGCGCGGCCAGCGAGTAATTGCCCGCCTCCGCGGCGTCTTCCATCAATTCGGCCGATTGATCCGCCAAGAAAGCATGTTGGTTGGGCATTCGAGCCTTCTTGGCAAGATCCCCAAGCACATCCGCTTTCAGCGTCCCCGCCTCGACCTCGAATTTTTCGGCCATCACGTCGATCGCTTGGTATGCGGTCATGTCGTCGGCGCCCTGAACCGCGATGTCGCGAGCTAAACGGCATAGCGCGTAGACGACGACGGGCGATTCACCGGTCTTGTCTTGGTTCGCCTTGTTCAACAACTGCATCGCCAAGGCATGACGCGATTCCGCCGTCTTGGCGCCGGCAATATCCGTTCGATAATAACTGCGGATCTTCTTCAGCGACGCCTCTAATTCCGTGGCGGATGGCATCGGCCACCGCAGCGGTTTTTTTGCGCCGCTTAGTTCTTGATCGCCCTCCAACAAGGGATCCGTGCCGTCCGACGTATTCATCTTGAGCACGGCTTTCCCGTTCTTCGCCGCTTTCCCGTTCTTCGCCACCGAAGGCTGCTCGACGCGCTTTTTTGGCGGAACAGGAATCGTGGGACGTTCGATGGGCAATGCCGCCGCCTTGGGCTGCGGATGCTCCTTCGACGTCATCGGTTTTTTGCTGTGTTCCTTAACCGGCAACGGCTTCGGAGGTGCAGGCTTGGGCGTCGGCGGTGTAACCACCTTCGGAGTTTCCCGCGATGCGATTTGCCATGCCGCCACTGCGCCAAAGACTAAAATCAACGCAATGATGGTGCTGATGATCGCCCCGAATTGGTTCTTGCGCGCGGCACGAATCGCCTTCCGGCGGCTTGCTCCCGTGGACCAATCGTTAGTGACAACGGGAAAAGCGGGATTCGAGGCATCCGGCGATCCCATCGGCTCTGCAACGGGCAACACGGCTTTCTTCGTCGCCTGGATCGACTTTTGCAGTTGCTCGTCGTAGGCCGCCCTCTTGGCAGGGTTTAGCAAACAAACACGTGCGGCCGAAATCTCGTTCAACAGCCGTTGCGACAAATCGGCATGACGGCCGGTTTGATAGCCGCGCAAATGCGACATCCGCTGATCCGATGCCGCCTCGATCACATCGGCATCGGTTTCGAATACCTTAATGCCGAGCAGACGGTAGTGATTCGGCGGCTGTTCTTCCGGCGGAATTCCAAGCCATTTATGGTAGGGATCGAACGCTTTACCCATCAACAGAGTACCCCTCTAGACACATTCCTCCCATTAGCCCGACCTAAAAACCACCCCCCCAGGGTAATTTCCAGGATCCATATCCTCTCAAGGATAATTTGTAACACGCGATATGACAATACCCCCCTATTGTAGCTGCCTTTTGGGGCGGGGACGGCTTTCGGGAGCACTTTTCACGTCAAACTCCGTCGATCCATCGTTGCCATCTTTCATGGCAGGGCGTTTCCCATTGGTTTTTTTGGGCTGGCCCTCATGGGGTTGCTTGGGGCTGCCTACCGCCGCACGACGATCTTCCACCAGCGAAATCTTGCTGGGTATCAACATTTCGATGTTCGTCACGAGCAGCCCGTTCGAGGTGTCCGTTCCTATGCCCACCGTGCCTTCGGTGAACGTCCGATCTTTGGCCTGCACGACCATCTGCCGATTGAAATAGGCCGTCAACGTGTCGCCGACCGCCGAGAATCCCATCTCAAAAATCAAATCGTTGAAATTCCGATTTACCGGAACGGAGTTGAGCGTGTCGGTATTGCCCCATAAGTGCGCCTGGCCCGTGTTGGAACGTTGGTTGCCCATCGGCCTTGGCGTAAGCTTGACGATCGACCAACTATCCGAGGCAAGCTGCACATAATAACAGCCTTCCTCGCTGTTACGCAGATAAAGACGAACTCTCGCGCTGCGAGGGCGTTTCACTTTGATGCGGATGGTTGCATCTTTCGCGGAAATTGGGCAAAACACGCCCCATTGCTGCAAATCAAGGATGCGATTCGCGTAGGTATAACGACAATTTTCCGTTTCCCATCCCGTTAATTCGTTCGTAGATGTCAACAAGGGAAACCACTTGTTGAAAAGAATGGTGCTCCGAGGCTTCGGAGCGGCGGGCGTCGCTTCGTGTTCGATCTTGGCCAAATCTTCCAACCGCTTACCGACTTTAACCTTGGTCAATCCGCCGATATCCCCGGCAGAGTCGGCTTTGGAATACCAATAGCCTGCACGGCGCAACATGACCGTGCGCCTTAAACCTTCCGCATTCTGAGCCGCATCCCACCAAGCGTCGGCCAAGGCGACTTGCTTATCAAGACTGCCGGTCGTTGTGCCGGTTTCCTGCTTCGCCAACGTTTGCAACGCCTCATCGTTTCCCTTCGCTAAATGCGAGATGGCCCGGGACCACTTGTTCTGAACATATGCATAATAGAGGCCCACCGTGACATTGGCCCCTGCGTCGTCGGGCTTGTCGCGCAGCACTGCTTTCGCGGCTTCATACTCCGAGGCAAACTTCGCCTTCTTCTGGTATTCCTGCAAGTTGGCCTTGGCCGATTGGATCATGTCCTTATTCCGGCCGGATCCCGCTTCCGCAATCACCAGTTTCGACAAGTTGATGGCCTGGGCGTAATTGCCTGCTTCGGCGGCTTCCTCGGTCAACTTCGAAGCCTGTTCGGCCAGCGAAACGTGTTGGGGCGACGTTTTTGCTTTTTTCGCGAATGCAGTCAACGCATCGAACTTCATCTCCAACGCATCGACTTGGTAGCGTTCCGCTAATGCGTCAATCGCCTCGAAGGCCGTTTCCCCGCTCGATGCTTGCACGGAAATATCGCGGGCAAGACGCAATAATACATAAGTGCCGGCATCCGGATCCGTCGATTCAACAGCCAGCGACAGAAGTTTCTTTGCCAAGGCTTGTTTGTCTTCCGCCGTCTTCGCCTTCGCAAATTCATCCTTATAAAGATCGTGCGCCAGCTTCATCGCCGACTCTTGCGCGGCGGCCGAGGGGATCGCTGCGTGATCGGGCAACTGGTTTCCCCAGGCCTGTTCGTCCTCGTTCGTGGAATCGTCTTTCGAGGCCTTTTCTTTCGAGGGCTTTTCCTGTTCGGTCTCTTTCTGCCGTGGTTCTTCCTTCACCGTCGGCTCTTCCGCCGGCTCGTTTTTATCGTCATCGGATCGTATCGATAACTTCGCCGACGCCGGCTTCTTTCCGCTCGTCGATCGGGTATTCGAAGCGACGGAAAGCTCCTTCTTTTTCGCCTTCTCGGAAGTATCCTGTTTCTTAACGGACGTTTCCCGGCGTTTCTCCGGAGTAGGTGTTGTCGATTCCGGGATGTTCGGCTTTACATCGCTCGCGTCCTTGCCCTCCAGGGGAACCGGATTGTCCCGTTGTTCCGCAATCTGGTTCTCTGGCGCGTTCATCCAATACAAGATGCCCCCGACTAAAATGGCGAGCATCGTCGTCGCCGCGATCACGATGATCCCAACGGAAATACGCTGCTTGGCGATCGACGGTTCGTCGTTGTCCGGCTCCGACTCGTCGTTGTCGTCGATGAGGATGGCTTCCGCAAAGGAAATGACCGATGCCGGTTCCATGGCTTCCTGCAATTGCTGGTCGTAGTCGTCCTTCTTCGTTGGGTTCAATAGGCAGATTTTCGCGGCCGATACCTCGTTCAACAATCGCTGCGACCAATCGGCGTACTGGCCGGTCTGGTAAGTGCGCAGATGAGCCATCCGCTGATCCGCGGCCGCTTGAATCACGTCCGGATCCTGCTCGAATAGCTTAACCCCGAGCAGGCGATAATGATTGGGCGGCTGTTCTTCGGCGGGAATTGCTAGCCACTTGTAATAAGGATCAAATGGTTGACCCATCGACGGAATCCCTCTCTCGGCATCTATGCGGCCATCTACTGGATCTCCCCGCGTTCAATACAACAACGGAAGGTCCAAAGCCGGAAAGGGAGATGCCTACCCTGTCGGAGTTCCATACTCCGCAACTCTAATAATAACACGCCTCACGCAAACGACATAACCGAAACCGGGAAAACCCCGGTCTCTCACAAATTCCTAATACGCAATACTCCGGTTAGGGTACTCCAACCGAACTGTAAGAACAATACCCCCCATGCTGTCGATTACTCAAGATTACTACATAAATGATAAACACGGAGTTTCCCTCCTGGTATCGCTCCCAAAGCTCCAGTAATGAAAAAAGCCCCCGGAATTTCGTCCAGGGGCTTAACTATCTGTTGATGGCGAAGGGTTGTTGATAGGAATTTCCATTCAAATCCGCGCAAATTGGAATCGCGGATAGGAATGAGAAACCCTATTACTTGACTGCCTTGTGCGGTTGTCCGGCCGGGGTGGGAGCCGGAACCACCTCACGGTCGTTTTGCGAAATGATCCGTTCCCGGCCGTTCTGAACCGAGCCTTGGAAGTCATCGTCGAACACGTCGGCATTGGCACGGTGGCCGCAGCTTTGGCATCCGCCGCTGACGCCGCCTTGTCCACAGCTTTGGCATCCGCCGCCGCCTGAGTAGTTGCCGTATCCATCGCAGGGGTCCCAGCAATCTGGCGGATCACTGTAGAAATCACCCCAATACCGTTCGCCGCAACCCGAGCAGCCGCCAAGCCAGCAGCCGTTCATTAGTAAGCCAAAAACGCAGCTTAAAGGACCGCGATGCCAGCAGCGGCCGTAGCTGCCTTGACCACAGGGATCCGCACAAGGATCACAAGTTTCGCAAGTCTGGCAGCCCACGCCACGGCTTGGCCGTCCACAGGCCGGTTCGCATTCGTTATAAGCTCGTGCATGACGGACCAAAGGTCCGCGCATCGGACGCTGATAGACCGGTCCGCAGCCGCCATCGCAATCGTCGGAATTGCATGACGCGCATCCGCCCCGTGCCATACAGGGCCGATAGCAAAAGACCGCCTGGAGAAGCCCGCAACCGGTGTTGGTTGCTAACAATCCCCCCAACAGACCGGATAATAGTAGCCGTTTCACGATTTTCATCCTCACGTGTTAAAGTCACATACAGACTTTCAGCACACGTTATCGACCATGCAGACGGGATAATCGAGAAAATCGTTAAAAACAGAAAAGGCCAGCGTGTCTACGCATCTAGCCAAATTTACCCATCTTCCATTCTTGGAGCGTAAGGATGCAAATTTGAGTTGCAAAAATGAGAAAGTGAATTGAAAAATAAAAATAGCCGGGAGCTAACAGCTCCCGGAATACGTTCAACCGAATACAATAACCGGAAATCATTTCCGATCCTGAATACACATTCCGACAGACTATCAGCTCCCGGCTATTAATGGTCCGATTTCACCGTTTGATTGGGTCTTTGTATGGCCTGCTACCTCTTTACGTTTCACGCTTTCCAAACCTGGATGCCGGATCGAGAGGAGGGTTTTGTGCGGCGGAATGAGGGAATTCTGCCGCCCGACAAGGAATTGGCAAAACAATATCGAACAAGAGCCAAGGAAGACGCCATTGTTTTCGATTCACTTATTCAGCTCCTGCTGATCGAGGAAACGCAGATTGCCTGCCAAAAGCAACATTTTCGCGGGCATTACATTGCCACCGAATCAACGCATGTCCATCTATTAACCAGTTGGGCCGATGAGCGGACATGGATGAAAGTTCGTAACGGCTTAAAATCATCGTTCACTCGGCGACTAAACCGGGATATTCAACGGCGAGACAAATGGTTTGTGGAAAATGCTAGTCGGAAACAAATTAAGGACGATGAACATTTCGACCATTTGGTGAATACATATTTGCCTTCGCATGGCGGTTGGAAACAGCGTGAAGGCGGGGAACCGTTTATTTGAACCTTTTTCACTCGAATCGTTTTCATGTGAATCTCGTTTTCATGAAAATAATAGCCGGGAGCTAACAGCTCCCGGAATACGCTTAACCGAATACAATAACCGGAAACCGTTTCCGAACCTGAATGCACATTTCGAGAGCTGTTAGCTCCCGGCTATTGACATTAACGGCATTGCGATTTTCACGAAAACTTGATGGATGTTTGGGAGAGATGTTGCTATGGAAATTGGGATCATAATGATCGTGGGAGCCATGGGGATCGCAATTACGTTCTCTATCGAGTCTTTGAAATGGACGATCCAACAAGAGAGCGATGACATTCAAAATCTGTTGCACGACATTCGTGACAGACTTGGAAAACAAGGCAACCAAGAAAAATAGCCGGGAGCTAACAGCTCCCGGAATACGCTTAACCGAATACAATAACCGGA
>CAYWGR010000238.1:0-6636 GCA_964458015.1 uncultured Planctomycetaceae bacterium | reverse complement strand
TCCTTCAGCATAACCCACGTCATATGTGAGTGACTGGTCCAACCATTTTGTCTACAGTTTTTCCAAAGTCAACAATGGATCGGTCGTGTAGTGGATAGCGATAGGCCGCTTGCGGTCCTGCGCTATTCACTATCCGCTTTCACGAATCCTGATTGCCTGTTTCTTTAAGAGCAGGCCTGCAACAAACAGACCGATGCCTAATAGCGCCAGAATGGCCGTGAAGACGAGCTTGACCTGGAACATTCCGACGCGGGCCATGTATTGCTGATCGGTGCGGCGATCGAGCCCTTGCTTCATCGTTTGCCAAACTTCCCAGGTTTGGGCCGGAGGCATTTTCTGGGCACTGGCTCGGATTTCGTCGGGGTCGATGGCATCGAAACGCGAGCGAGGGCGATCGACGACGAGCAAAAAGACGCCCAGGGCAATGGATAGCGCCACGAGAATGGATCCCAGAAACTGGAGGCCGCCGGCCGCACCCCAAGAAGAAGGGGGACTTGCCGAAGTTGGTTCCTGGGGCGCTTCCTCCAACGCGGTCATATCAAGCAATGTGGGAACCTGAAGCGTAGCTCCGCAGGAACACGGGATGGCCTGGCCCGCCTGACGCGGCTCGACGGTGATCTGAGAGCCGCAAGAACACGGCAGCAGATACTTGGTAGTCACGCAAAACTCCCCAAAAAAGCGATGATTCGGCCCAAAAACCGGGGCAAATTATCCGTTCTACGGAAAAGACAACCGCTTACTCAAGCTTTGTTGTACGCCAAAAGAACCTCTATGGCCAGTGTATCGCGTATCGGGCAGGTATGCGAGTTCGTGTTTGGTTAGATTGGTGTTTTTGCCCGGGGGGAAGGCTCGCCGGCGAGTGATGTTTTTTTAATATTACGAGCAAAAACAGGGGCTTATGACAGAAAGGGCAGGTCTTTTTCTATAATGCCCAAGTTATCCAAATTAACATTCCTTAATTAGATGCGTATTTTTCCGCCTGAAATTTCTGAGATTTTGGCTGAAAATACTGGACTCTCGATGTTGAGTGATTACAATAAAGCTTGTGATAGGTTCGTGACAGTCTGCGCATCAAACAGCCTGCGGGCGCTAGGTGGATCTCCGTTTGTTCCAAGAGGCCTTGGAAACGCGAGATTTTACCATCTGAACAGTTGATGCCCTGTCGGTGAGTTGGAGTCTGCCCTGACTGGACGGAAAAGGTCCGGTCGAAGGTAGAGCGGATTGCAGGGGTGCGACTAGGTATTGTCGGGCGATGCCAATTGCAGACTTTTGTTTGTCATCCTGCCGACGTTAGTTTTTTTGCCCTTCCTGTGATGCCAAACCGCTTAGGGACTCTGCAACGATTAGGGTTCTTAGGAGATGCGAACGAATTCTCGCCGCAAGCGGAATCCTTTGCCAAATAGCGATTCCTCCATGTCGGTGTCGAAATTCGGTGGTAGAATTTTTTGGATTTTGGTCGTCGTTCGTAGGATAATAGAGTGAACGGTTGGTATTGAGATAAACCTTTCTCTACAAGAGACGTTTCATTTCATTTCAATTGATTCAAGGCAGGTAATCCTGCGCCGGCTAGCATACATCATTGACATATTGTTCCGGAACGAGTTAGAGGAGTTGCATTTTGTACGACGCACTGTTGGACAGCCTGGATGATGAGCCGATCTCTCGGGCGGATGAGACGTTGGATCTGGTGGATGATCCAGTCGAGGGATTGGACGTGGATGACGATCTGGATCGGGCCGTCCTGGACGACGACGAGGAACACGATCCCGAATTGGATCCCAACGCCGACGATCTTTTGGCCGGCGTCGAGGATGACGACTCGTGGTCGGACGATCCGGTCCGCATGTATCTGACGCAAATGGGCGAGATTCCCTTGCTGACCCGTCAGCAGGAAGTCGCGCTGGCCAAGCAGATCGAGCTTACCCGAGCTCGGTTCCGCCATAAGGTTTTGGAATGCGACTATGTCATGCAGACCGCCGTGAAGGTGTTGCGTCGCGTACAAGACGGCGAGTTGCCGTTCGACCGCACGGTTCAGGTCTCGGTGACCGATCAGCTTGAAAAACACCAGATTTTAGGGCGTTTGCCGCACAATTTGCGGACCTTGGAAACGCTTTTGAAGCGGAATCTTCGCGACTACAACATCGTGACGAGCAAATCGCGCGATTCGGCCCAGCGCCGGGCCGCATGGCGCCGTTTGGGTCGCCGCCGCCGTCGGGCCGTCCATCTCGTCGAGGAGTTGGGTCTGCGGACGCAGCGGATCGAGCCGATGATCAAGACCTTGGAGGAGTTCAGCCGCCGGGTCGATGAACTTCGCGAGCGGATTCGTCAGAGCAACGCCGATCCTTTGAGCAAGACACGCGGCAAGCAGCGCGAGCCTTGGGTGGCCGAGTATCGCAACATTCTCCGCGCGACGCAAGAATCGCCCACCAGCCTTCGCAAACGAGTGGCGTATCTCAAGCAGATTTACGCCCAGTACCAAGAGGCCAAGCGCGGATTGTCGGAAGGCAACCTGCGATTGGTCGTCTCGATCGCCAAAAAGTATCGCAACCGCGGCCTGAGCTTCCTGGACTTGATTCAGGAAGGCAATGCCGGCTTGATGCGGGCGGTGGACAAGTTCGAGTATCGCCGCGGCTTCAAGTTCTGCACGTATGCCACATGGTGGATTCGCCAGGCCATCACCCGGGCCGTGGCCGACCAGAGCCGGACGATTCGCATTCCGGTCCACATGGTCGAAACGATGTCGCGTGTGCGGAACGTTTCACGCAAGCTGTTGCAGAAGCTCGGGCGCGAGCCCACGATCGAGGAAACGGCCAAGGCCAGCGACACGTGCGTCGAAGAGGCGCGCCGCGTGTTGGCGATGAGCCGCTACCCGATCAGCTTGGATCGGCCGGTCGGCAATAGCGAGGACAGCCACTTCGGCGACTTGCTGCCGGACGGCGGCGCTCGCAGCCCGGCGATTGGCGCGGCTCAAGGGATGTTGCGCAGCCGGATTGCCAAGGTTTTGAAGACCTTGAGCTACCGCGAACGCGAAATCATCAAGCTTCGCTACGGCCTAGGCGACGGCTACAGCTACACATTGGAAGAAGTGGGCCACATTTTCAAGGTAACCCGCGAACGTATCCGTCAGATCGAGGCCAAGGCCGTCCGCAAGCTTCAGCAGCCGTCGCGGAGCCAGGAATTGGTCGGGTTTTTAGACTAGGAACATATTTAGTCTCTGCCATCGCCGGACAAGCCGCTTGCGGCTTCGTAAGGCCAGAAAAACTAACCGCTTGCGGTTTCAGCCGGTTTGGCCGGCAAAGCCGCAAGCGGTTTTTTTGTGAAAATTTCCTAACCCACTTGCCGGCCCGGCTTTTCTCATTTTTCGCACCGTGTTCTTGACAGCTCGGTCGGATCTGCTAGATTGAGAGCCGTTATCGTGTGCGTTGGTGGTCGGTTGCTTCTGTGGAAGCGGCCGACAAACAGGGAACCCGGTGTAAATCCGGGGCGGCCCCGCCGCTGTAACCGAGGAAGTAGGACGACCCGTTCTGATTGGCCATTACCGCTTTTTGGCGGTGAGAAGGCTGGGTCGGCCCGAACTCGGGAGCCAGAAGACCTACCAGCGTGAAAACTCGCGGCCCAAGGCGAGGGAGAGAGGCCGTTCGCGAAATCGGTTTTTTAAGGAAACCGCGTTCGATCGATTTTCCTTTGTTTTTCCGTGATTGCATTGCCCTATGCGGTTTTGCCATTGGCGGAAGCATTGACAATCGGTTCGTGCGGCAATCGGTCATGGTTCGGCATACCCCTAAAACGCGCATCGCGGGCTTTTCGCTCGTGGAGTTGCTGGTGGTCATCACGATCATCGGCATTTTGATTTCGCTTTTGTTGCCGGCCGTGCAATCGGCCCGCGAGGCGGCGCGGCGGATCCAATGCATGAACAATCTCAAGCAAATGGGGTTGGCGGTTCATAACTATCTTGGCACCTATCAAGTTTTTCCCCGGGGCGGAGCAGGCGCAGCTAGTTTGACATCGGCTACCATTAAAGCGAAATGGACATTGAGTTGGGGGGCGGCCATTTTGCCAGGACTCGAACAGCTTCCTCTCTTTGAAAGCATCAATCAAAAGCAGTCCTATTTGGACAGTTCCAATCTGATTGCCGGTCAGACGGTTCTTCCGGTTTTTATTTGTCCATCCTCGCCCAGCAAGGATTACTTGAAGCCCAATGGCGACACACCTTCCTCCACCACCAAGTATGCTCGCACCGACTATGGGGGAAATTGGGGAGAGCGCGCATTGCGATGCTATCCCGGCACTGGCTGCACAAACAAATGCGGGGATAACTCGCCGCGTGGAGTGCTTTTAACCAGCAGTGAACGAGTACTGGGAATGCAAGATATTTCCGACGGCAGTTCGCAGACGATCCTGGCAGGCGAAGTTGCTGACGGATTGCATTCTATCTGGATAGGCCACAAAAATTTCCTTGATCAGAGCGCTCCGGTCAATGCCCATGTTTCCAAAACGCCTTCCTGGGGATCCTGTGGAAGTGCTTTTGCCAGCCCCGGCGGAGAATTCTGCGATTACGGCCAAGAGTTCGGCAGTTATCATTCAGGCGGCGCTCAATTTGTATTCGTGGATGGATCATCGCATTTCCTCGCCGAGGAATTGGATAGTAAGATTTTTGCGGCACTTCTTTCCCGCTCTGGCGGAGAAGTGATCAACAGCGTCTTTTAAGCAGGTGTAAGTTCCAGAACAAACACCGTTTTTCGGAAATTTTCAACTCAGTTTTACCCCTATTTTCTCAGGAGGCAGCGTTTTCGATGACAAGTAATTTTCTTAAACTGTGGGCTTGCGCGCTCACGGGTGTTCTTCACTTCGGACTTTCATGCACGGCAACGAGTGCGGCGACTATCGTCGATTTCAATAGCCTTGCATTCACTAGCTCTGATTACGAAAACGGCGCTAATCTTCTACCTACCGATTCCTCCGATCGGACTTTTACCGCCGGATCCGCTACATTTAATAACTATTATGCCAGTCCCTATTGGGAAGGTTGGTCATACTCTAAAGTCACCGACAATGCCAACTACGGAGATAGCGGTTATCTTCATGAATTCGGCGCGATTACCGGTGGCGGCGTGGTGAGTTCACAGACGGGCGCCGCCAAGGCCGTCGGTGATACCGATGCATCGAGCACCTATGCCGTATCGTTTGGAATGGATTACTACATTACCGCTCCAATGATCTCTTTTGCGACTCCTCAAGTTGTTTCAGGCGCTTACTTTACCAATACAGCTTATGCCTATCATGCAATAAAGGAAGGCAACTCCTACGCCAATGCTTTCAAGGCAAGTGATTGGTTTCGTCTCACAATTACTGGTTACAATAATAGCGCCGTAACTGGGACCAAGGAATTTTATTTGGCCAGTGGCGGTTCGGTTGTTAATAACTGGCAGTGGGTTGATCTGAGCAGCCTTGGCAATGTAAGCAGTCTTGCCTTTAACCTGACTTCGTCAGACAACAGTACTTATAGCGGTGTCACCTATATGAATACCCCGGCCTACTTCGCCATGGATAATTTGACGTTATCATCGGCGGCAGTGCCGGAACCAGGCAGCATCATCTTGCTGCTGAGCGGACTGGCGGCCATGGCTTGGCGCTGGCAACGACGGAAGCGATAATCGTTTCGAGCTACTGCCGAAATAACGTGTTCAAGGAAAATAGCAGGAAGTTCCTATCTCCCGGGTTTAGTGAGGAAGGTCCATGCATTCCGGGAGCTGTTAGCTCCCGGCTATCTTTTTGAAATAGCGGCCTTGGAAAAAACATTCGTCACGGAGGACATACGATGTCGGGCTACGTTCACGTTTACACCGGCAACGGCAAAGGCAAGACCACGGCGGCCCTGGGGCTCACGCTCCGAGCCGCGGGGGCCGGCTGGAATGTGTTCTTTGCTCAATTCGCCAAGGGCAAGGCCACGAGCGAGCGGGCCGCCTTGGAGCGTTTCGGCGATAGGATTACGATGCGTCAGTACGGCCAACCCCATTTCATCCGCGGCAATACGGGGCCGGATGATGCGGATTTGGACCTGGCGCGGCGCGGATTGGCCGAGTGCCGTGAAGCGATCACCTCCGGCCGCTATCGCTTGGTGGTTCTCGATGAGGCGAACCTAGGCCCCATGCTGCGGTTGTTTCCTGTCGAGGAACTGCTGGAGTTGGTCGATGCCCGGCCTGACGGCGTCGAACTGGTCGTGACCGGCCGAGGCGCCGACCGCCGACTGCTGGATCGGGCGGATCTGGTCACGGAAATGCAGGAAATCAAGCATTACTACCGCCAAGGCGTTTTAGCGCGCACGGGAATCGAGCAGTAGGCAGCACACTTGGCTCAACCTATTTTGACCGTGCCATCATACGTTTTGGCTCGCACCGGAATCGAGCAGTAGGGGATTTCTAATTTATGATTTCTGATTTATGATTGATGAGGTGCTGGCGGCAAATCATCCATCAAAAATCAGAAATGTTAAATTCCATGCCTCCTCTCTGGTCGAACAGCTTACTGATGAAAACGATCCGGCGAGAGCCGGTCGAACGAACGCCGGTGTGGCTCATGCGTCAGGCGGGCCGCTACATGCCGGAATATCGGCAATTGCGGCAATCCACCTCGTTT
>CAYWGR010000237.1:0-6720 GCA_964458015.1 uncultured Planctomycetaceae bacterium | reverse complement strand
TTTGG
This sequence comes from uncultured Planctomycetaceae bacterium, assembly GCA_964458015.1. Lineage (GTDB taxonomy): Bacteria > Planctomycetota > Planctomycetia > Pirellulales > Thermoguttaceae > CAYWGR01. Next base: position 6,715 of record CAYWGR010000237.1, on the reverse strand, counting down.
CCGTCATCGCCGACCCATTCGTCCATGCCCCAGAAATGGGCGTCGCGAATGTCCAGATTCAAGGCGTTCACGAGCCGGGCGACCAGCGGCAACTGCTCCGTCGGACCGATCGGGCCGCAAATGCCGGCCGGATTGTCGGGCGTCGATTGCCGCCAAGCGTCGATGTACTCGAGCGCCTCGGCCAGATATAGGTCTTCGAGCGTGTCGTACATTACGACGCGAAAACCAGGTCGAGACATTTGCATCATGTCTTCGACCGTCAGCCGGGCCGCATCTTCCAAGATTTGCGTGTCCAGCGTCGTATAGTCCCACCAGTCGGGAGCTACTTTACTCAAAAAACGGGCCATGTTCACAATCCTTCCGAATAGACTAGGTTTGGATGCCTTTTTACAAGGATATTACACGAATTTCGTCAGTCCGGGCACGGGCACTTCGGGCACCGGCAGCTTCATATCCCAGCTCAGGTTCGCCGGCATGGTGTCTTCCTTCGAGTTCATTGCCATATCCCAGGTGATTTCCTGGCCGGAGTAGGCCGACATACGAGCCATCAACGACATCAAGACCGTCTTGACCATGCGGTCGCCGTCGTTCGGCGGATTGCCGGCGCGGAGACCTTGGAACAATGTTTGGTGTTCGATGTCGTACTGGTTCGGAGCTCCCGGCTTCGGCCGTTTCGAACTCCATGCATTGGGGCCGGTAATGACAGCGGTTTCCCAACCCAGGGTGCATCGCCCCTTCGTGCCGACGTAAATAAAGCGGAAGTCGTTGAAGCAATTGTCTTGATAGCGCGTTTTCAAGATGGCGGGAGTCGCGTCCGCATATTCGTAGTATACGTCGAAATGGTCGAAAACATTGCCGAACAGGTGCGTGGCATTTCCACCGGAGGCGACACACTTAACGGGCGGAACATCGCGCATCGCCCATGCGATTTTATCTACCTCGTGGCAGGCGACTTCCATCATCCAATCGCCGGAGAGCCAAGTGAAATTGCTCCAGTTTCGCATTTGCCATTCCAGATCGCCCCAACCGGGTTTGCGCTGCCCGTTGAACTTAGCCGAGAGCGAGCCGCCCATGCGAGCCGCATAGATGGAGAGGATGTCTCCAATGGATCCATCGAGAATGCGCTGCATAGTTTCTTGATAGACGGGAGAAAAACGATTGCAGAGCCCCGCGCGGATGGCAAGCTTATTCTTCTTAGCAATTTCGACGGCCTCGATCACTTTGCGGAGCCCTGGACCATCGACGGCCATCGGTTTTTCGCAGAAAACATGCTTGCCGGCGTCGATGGCGGCCTTCAGATGCAAGGGCCGAAATCCACCCGGCGCGGCCAGAAGCACCATATCGACATCGCTTTGGATGACTTTTTGATAGGCATCGAGCCCAACGAAGCAATGGTCCTTATCGACCGTCACGCGGTCGCCGACGGGAGTGGACTTGAGATTTTTCAACGAACCTTCGAGCATGTCCGCGAAGGCATCGCCCATGGCCACGAGCCGCGTGTTGGAATCGGCGCCCAAGGCGTTGACGGCCGCGCCCGAACCGCGACCGCCGCAACCAATCAAGCCGATTTTAATGACATCGCTGCCGGCGGCATGAGCAGAGCCGGCCAGCGAAAGACCGGCGGCTGCACCGGCGGCCACGAAGGCGGATTTTTCAAGGAAAGAACGACGCGAGAGTTGGGCGTTGGCGGGCTTCATCATGGCGGGGCTCCTCGGCTTCCATAGGGTGTGGCGGGAACGATTATCAAGCTAAAAAAACGGGAAGATAAGCAAATGGCAACAACAGACACATTCCGAGATCTGTTAGCTCTCGGTCATTCTTGTGCAAAAAACGAAAGAATGCGTGACCTTATTTTATAATGGGAAACAATTCGGCCAGTAGATCGTTTTTGGGATAGGCGTGGCCGCGATGCTGCACGAAGGCTTCGGCCGCGGCGATGCCGGCCTGACGACCGCGCATGGCCGCATGACGGCGCATCGAGTCGAGATACTCGTCGGTGCCGTGATAGTCGCGTAGCCAATCGCGCTGGCTGGCATGGCAGGCGAGCATTTCAGCCTTTTTTTCCAATTGTCCGGCGACATCCACCCAGGTGGTCGGCTGCACGGGATTGCCCAGCGGGTCGATCCCTTCCTGGGTGTCGCAATAATAAAGGTGCGGCACGCAACTTCCTTCGCGCAGCGGGAAGAGTGAGGCGTTGGGCGCTCCGTAGGCAAAGCTGGCCGCCCGGCCCAAGTGCGAAGTCATGACATGGTCCATCATGTAATCCAAGGCGGAATGCGTGAAGACCAACTGCGGGGCAACCTGCCGGAAGAGGTCGATGCATTTTTGCACGGTCGGTTTATCGTAGACGACCAGCACGTCGTTTTCGCCGACGCAATGGTAGGTGGCTCCGATCCGCGCGGCGGCGGCCGCCGCTTCTTTTGTGCGGCGGGAAGCAATATCCCAACGGTTTTCGACCATCGTGCCGCAATCGCCGTTCGCGGTCGTTGCGATATGCACTTCCCACCCGGCGGCGGCCAAACGCATCATCGTGCCTGTACACATGAACTCGGCGTCATCCGGATGCGCCAACAACGACAAAACGGCTCGTCGATTCGCAGTCATTTCGATTCCTTTTTCTCGCTGCCAAGGGGCAGCAGTTCCAAACGTCGGACGTAGATTTCCGCCCCTTCGGTCTGGAACAGAATCTTACCCGAAGAGGGCGACACGTCAAAGGCTTCGTTGGCCAACGTTCCGTTGACAAGATACTGAATATGGCCGCCGTCGCAGATCACGTCCAGGCGGGTCCACTCTTTGCCGGGGCTTTCGATGTCCTGCTTGCCGCGGAAGCCAATCGTATCCTTCCAAGCGGGATCGCGGCCGTACCAATCGATTCGCGAAACCGATTCGCCCTTGACCTCGATGGTTGACCTTGGCGCCCCCTTCTTCCAGATGGTCGCATTGTTGGGGCCTTTGACGGTTTCGGCGGAGAGCGAGACGTGGATGCCGCTTCCATCGGCCCGTTTGCCTCCCACGACAAGGATGTCGCCGGTGCCGCCTTCGATCACCTGAGCCTCGATGCCGGCCATGAAGACGTTGCCAAGACTGCCGTCCGGCTCGACGCAATGAACGATCAGGCCGGAATCGCGAGCGTTCTTAATCCGCGACTGCCAGGTTTTTTCACCCCAGCGAAACTCGGCCACGAGATGATAATTCTTGTAGCAATTCTTAGTGGCCACGTAGCCGAACCCGTCGCCCGAGATGTGCAACATGCCGTCTTCGACCGTGAAGACTTTTTTGGGATCTTCGTACTTCTTATCGTTAAGCCACGTGTAAAGGCCGTCGAGATTCTTGCCGTTGAACAGCTTGATCGGCTCGCCTTGCGGGCTGATCGGCTCGGCGGAGTGCGCTGCGCTAAGAAAACTGAAAATAGGGATGAATGCAACGAGAACAGTGGTGAGCAACTTCATGGGCGGGCAACTCCTACCAAAATGTTGTGCCGGAGGGAAACGCACGATATCATATAGAGTAGCAGTCGAAAGACGCGGTTGTCAATTGTCATAATTGCGTCAATCTCTTTCACTTTTTCGCCACCTGGACACATGCCGAAACTTCGCAACGTCGCCTTGATCATCGATTCGTCGCAACCCTACGACCGGAAGATCGTGCAGGGCGTGGCGGCCTATGTGCGCGAGGTGGGTCGATGGAGCATCTATTTGGAGGAAGGCCGCCGCCAGAAGATACCCGACTTGCGCGGGTGGTCTGGCGACGGCATCATCGCCGATTTCGACGACAGCCGAGTGGCCAACGCCCTGCGGCGTCTGAAAATTCCGATCGTGGGCATCGGCGGGGGATACGGCGGCTATGATCCGAAAAGCGGCATCCCTTACTTCGTCTCGAACGAAGCGGCTATTGCCCGGCTGGCGGCCGAGCATCTGCTGGAACGCGGTTTGATCCATTTGGCTTTCTGCGGGTTTCCGCGGACGCAGACGAATCGCTGGTCCGAGGCGCGGATGAACGCCTTTCGGGCTCGCGTGGCCGAGGCGGGCTTGCGATGTTGGACTTATACCGGTCGGCACCACACGGCCCGCCATTGGGACGAACTGCAACAAGGGCTGGCCGATTGGCTCGGCGCATTGCCGAAACCGTTGGGCTTGATGGCTTGCGACGACGATCGCGCGAGGCACGTTTTGGAAGCTTGTCGGCGGTTAGGGTTGCGCGTGCCCGACGACGTGGCGGTCATCGGCGTGGACAACAACGAGATGATCTGCGAGTTGAGCACGCCGCCGCTTTCGAGCGTCGAGCAAGGGTTGCGCCGGATGGGTTACGAGGCCGCGGCGCTTTTGGAACGTTTGATGGCGGGGAAAAAAGCGTCCGCGTTAAGTTACGTCATTGATCCCGAGACGGTGATTACGCGACGCTCGACCGAGATGCTGGCAGTGGACGATGCCGATGTAGCGGCCGCCTTGCGTTATGTCCGGGATCACGCCTGCCAGGGAATCCGCGTCCACGAGGTGGCGGCGGCGATTCATGTTTCGCGTTCAACCTTGGAGCGGCGTTTCGCCCAACGGATGGGCCGCTCCGTCCACGATGAAATCCACCGGGTACGGCTCGAACGCGCCCGGCAACTGGTTTCGACGACCAATCTGCCGCTCAGCCAAGTCGCCCTCCAAGCGGGGTTCCGGCATTTAACCTATATGACGAGCATGTTCCGCCGCCACGTGGGCTATACGCCGGCGAAGTACCGCGAACGGCTTCGCCTAGCTTATGGACCAGCGTGGATTGCGGAAGGCAAGTGAATTTCAGCAATCGAACGTTATCGTCACATCACCAAGGTGACGTTCGTCGATTGTCATGGTGCTTTTGTCTGCAATTCGGCCACAGCAGAAACGAACTGCTCGGGGATGATTTGGCTGGCTACAATTATTACGAATTGAGATTTTGCCATTGAATCCTAAGCAGCCGTCGAATGACGCAAGTGCTTGGCTGAAAACGATTTTTCACATTTTTCGCATATCGTCCCCGTGGATTTTGCTGCCGATAGGCGGATTTTTCTTGTCCCATCCCGGCGTCCTGCACTTAATAGATATAGCGGGATGCCATGTCCCGGCTGGTTCGGGAACGATGGGGATTGGAAACGATGTCGCCGGAAACGCCCAAAACGAACGACGCCTCCCAACGGACGGGGGAGTTTCTGCGCTTGTTGGGCGTCCACGAAGAGCGAACGAAAGCCTTCGTCTTCTCGATGGTTCCCAACTGGGCCGACGCCCAAGATATCGCCCAGGACGTGCGACTGCGATTGTGGGAGCAGTTCGACACCTATGATCCCGCGAAGGATTTTGGGGCATGGTCGCGCACGATCGCCTATTATCAAGTTCTGGCCTACCGCAAACGGTCGCAGAAGCGCACTGTACAACTGGGGCCCGAGGTCTTGGAGCTGGTGGCCGAAGCCTTCAACGCCGGCGTGGAGCAGTTCGAGGCTCGGGGCAGCGCCTTGCAACGTTGCATGGGTAAATTGTCGTCCATGAAGCGACAACTTCTCTTGCGATGCTACGGCGGCGGCGAAACGATTCGGCAAGTGGCCGAAAGCCTCGGGCGCTCGTTTGAAGCAGTGCGAAAATCGGTGTTCCGCACACGCAGTCAGTTGGCTTCCTGTGTTGAGCAGGAGTTGAAACGGGAGGAGCATCCATGATGGACCTTCCGCAACCCAACGCCGAACGCGACGCGGAAATCTTGGCATTGGCCGATGCGCACGTTCACGGCACGCTATCGGCTGAAATGGCCGCCCGCCTGGAGCATTTGGTCGTTCATGATGCCGTCGCAAGACAAGTCTATGTAGAATATCTGCAAGACTCGTATCACTTGCATCGGCTGGCCGTTCATGCTTTGGCGGACGAAGAAGTGGCTAGTGGCCAGTGGCTAATGGACGGCGAGGAGTGGGGAGAGGAAGAGGAACGAGAGTCCAACAGCTCCTCAATTCCCAACCTCCCACCCCCGGTTTCCATCATTCTCGACAATTCGTCTCCGCTGCCCTCGCCGCTCACCTCGATTCCCTCTTTCGTCGGGAGTTGGACATTCGCGAATCTATTTTCCTTGTTCGTGATAAGCCTGGGGCTATTGGGGGCATGGTTTTATCAGATCGAAATTCCACGATCGATTGCCCACGGCGGCCGATCCCGCTTTTCGCCGGCCAACTTGCCCGAGGATCATCGTGCTCTCGCCTATGTCGGCCGCATTACGGGCATGGTGGACTGCAAGGGAGTAGGGAGCAGCGCCCAGAAAGCAGGAAATGGAACCGCGCAAATTAGAAGCCGGAAATTAGAAATTAGAAATTATCAACCCCTTGTCACTCTCGGCGACCAATTCACTTTGACCTCGGGCTTGTTGGAAATCACCTACGACACCGGGGCAAAAGTGATTCTGCAAGGGCCGTGTGATTACAAGGTGGAATCCCGCGACGGTGGATTCCTGTCGATCGGCAAGTTGACGGCGAGGCTAGAGAAGAAGGGGTCAGAGAAAGTGGCTAGTGGCCAGTGGCTAGTGGCTAGTGAAATAAATCCCAAATCAGCAAATCCCAAATCCCAAATTTCTAATCCCCAATCCCTAATCCCTAATCCCTCATCTGCCCCCCCCCCCCCCCCCCACCCCCCCCCCGGGGGGGGGGGTAGCAAATGAAACAGGGAAACCAGAGAGTAACACTGCCAGGGTCAGGCACAGGGTCAAGGCTTTACGGAGC
>CAYWGR010000236.1:0-6770 GCA_964458015.1 uncultured Planctomycetaceae bacterium | reverse complement strand
GATCGCTAGGAGGGCAGGTCATTCCCGCCCCGGCGGAACTAACCACTTCGGCAGTATTGCCCGCCATCGCGGCCAGTATCGGCTTTCCGCCGGCCATATAGGTAAACACTTTATGCGGAATGGTAATGCGGAACAGCGGATCGTCGCGCAGATGAATTAGCAGCACGTCCGCCAGGGCATAGAAGCCGGGCATCGCTTCGGCCGGATGACGTCCCAGGAACCTGACATTTGTCAAACCGCGTTGCCGGGCAAGTTCCTGCAAGCGGGCCGAATCCGCGCCGTCGCCGACCAGCACAAACTGCAATCGCGGCAAATCGGTCACTAACGCCGCTGCGTCCAAAACAGTTTCCAGTCCCTGGGCGAAGCCGATCGCTCCGGCAAACATAATGTTGAAGTGGTCCGACAATCCGAGCTTCTCCGCCAAAACCCCATCGGGCTCTTGCGGACGGTAAAAGTCGGCATCCACCCAATTCGATATGACATGGATTTTTTCGGAGGGCACACCCTTCGCGATCAAATTGTCGCGGAAGCCGGTGGAAATCACCCGAATTGCCGCCGCTCGCCGATATACGGCCTTGGCGAACCATCCGACAACGCCCAGAAGCCGTCGATTCCGAAGCATGTTCGTTGCTTCCAGAGTTTCCGGCCAAAGGTCTTGAATCTCGTATGTAAACGGCGCGCGGAAAAACAACCCCAAAAACCACGCGGCAGGCCCCAATGTTATCAGATTATAGACGTGAATCACGTCGACGCGCGACAAAAGCCAAGGCGACAGAAACAGACAGGCGCACGCGAATGACGCATAATTCAGTATTCGCTTGACGGCGGAATGACCGTGATCGGGATACAAGGGCACCCGCAGCACGTTGATTCCATCGATCGTTTCACGTTGAAACAGCCGAATGCGGTATCCGGGATAAATTTTTCCCGAAGGGTAGTTGGGGAACCCCGTCAGCACGCTGACTTCATGCCCCGCCGCCCGAAGCGATTCGATCATCTCGGAGATATTTTGGCTTGGTTCCGGATGAAACCACTGCGTGATGAGTAGAATCTTCATCTTAACTGTTTTAGCCGAAGCACCGCTCCCTGCTGCTACTTCCGCCACACAACTCGATTGACATAGTCGGTATAGCTTAAAATAATGCGCACGACCTTCTCGGACACGTTGGCCATGCCGTAGTCGGCAACAAGTTGCAAGGTTCGTTCATCGCCGCGTTTTTGCGAGGCCAACACGGCCAGCCCGCGCTCGACATTCTCGAACTCCAGGCTCGTCATCATCACGGCCGCCTCTTCCATGCCTTCGGGCCGTTCGTGAGCCTCGCGGATATTGAGCGCTGGAAAGTTTAAAATCGACGATTCCTCGCTGATCGTGCAGCTGTCGGAAAGCACGGCCGATGCGTTGATTTGCAGAGAGTTATAGTCGCAAAAACCCAACGGCTTCATCAGTTCGACGCGTGCATCGATCACCGCCTTATCCCGGTCGATCCGCTTGCGGGTGCGAGGATGCGTTGAAACAATTACCCGCTTCTGATATTTTTCGGCCAATCCATTGAGCAGTTCAACCAGCTTGGCGAATTGAGCGGGCGAATCTATGTTCTCTTCGCGATGCGCGCTGACGACGAAATAGTCGTTCTGTTTTAATTGCAGCCGTTTCAGAACGTCTGATTGCTCGATTTTCGGGCGGTAGTAGGCCAGAACCTCGAACATGGGGCTGCCAGTCTTGATCACCCGATCCGGCGGCAATCCTTCGCGCAATAGGTACTCACGCGAAATATCGCTGTACGGCATGTTGATGTCGCTCGTGTGATCGACGATCTTGCGATTGATTTCCTCGGGTACGCGTTGGTCGAAGCATCGGTTGCCTGCCTCCATGTGGAAGACCGGAATTTTGCGGCGTTTAGCCGTCAACGCTGCCAGGCAACTATTCGTATCGCCCAAGACCAGAAACGCTTGTGGTGCGACTTTCTCCATCACGGCGTCCGATTTGGCGATCACCTGACCGATCGTTTCGGCGGCATTGGCGCCGGCTGCCGCCAGAAAATAGTCCGGCTTGCGGATGCCAAGGTCTTGGAAAAATATCTCATTCAGCTCGTAATCGTAGTTCTGGCCGGTATGGACCAAGGTATGGTCGCATTCGCGATCCAATGCCGCCATAACCCGCGACAGACGGATTATCTCGGGCCGAGTGCCAACCACCGTCATCACTTTGAGCTTATTCATGCAGCACCTTCATGAAATACGTTTCAGGATTTGCGGGATCGAAGATTTCGTCGGCCCAGAACAATGTAACCATTTCACTGGTTCCGATATTTTCGATCGAGTGCGTATACCCCGGCGGAATATCAACGACGCGGAATTCCTTGCCGGATACATGGTACGAAATAACTTCGTTCGATTCAATGTGGCGGAATCGGATGATTGCCTCACCCTCGACGACCAAAAACTTTTCCACCTTCGTATGGTGGTAGTGATTGCCCCGGGTGATGCCCGGCTTTGTGCGGGAAACGAATATTTGTCCGAACGGAGGCGATTTCAAGAACTCGGCTAATTCGCCGCGGTTGTCGCTCTTGATATCCAAAGGATAGGCAAATTCATTTTCCGGCAAATACGAGAGATACGTTGCATACAGGCAGCGGACAAACCGATCGCTCATGTCGGGCAGCGTCAGATTCGTCCGTGAATCGCGAAACGACTGGATTGTTGTCGCCAACTTGCCCAAGGTTGCCCGGTAGGTCGGTTCAACTTGCGAAAAAACAACTCTTTCGGAATCGCCAAGCTTGCTCACGTCCAGCGTTGCCGTCAATGCCGAAACCACGTCATCGACATATGCCAATTCCAACTCACGCCCAGGATCGGAAATCTGGAGCGGCATTCCTCGTGTAACATTATGGCAGAACGTGGCCGTCACGGAGTTGTAATTCGGCCGGCACCACTTGCCGAACAAATTGGTCCAGCGAAAAATCACGATTCGCGAGCCCGAGGCGTCGGAAAAACGCCGCAGACATTCCTCGGCGTGCAGCTTGCTCCGTCCGTAGGGATTATCTAACTCCGCTTGAATCGAGGAAGCTAGCACGATTGTCGGCGCACGGCCGGCCTCGTGAAGACGATGGCAAATCTCCTCGGTGAAACCGGCGTTGCCTGCTTCGTAATCGTCTGGCGTCGGCGGACGATTCACTCCCGCCAGATGGAAAATAAAGTCGGCCCGGCAAAGGCCGTCGGTTAGTTGCTGTTCCGAGAAACCAAGATCGTATTCGATCAGCTCGACGTCTTCACGCCGCCGCAACGTCTGAACGAGATTGCGGCCGACGAACCCGCGAGCGCCGGTAATGAGGACGATCACGATTGCCAGCCCTCCAATTCGTCTTGGACGTACTTCAGCTTGAGCAATATCTCCGCCATTTCATCCACGTCAAGCCGCTGCGTGTTGTGCGAATGATAGTCTTCTTGTTTTGCGATGGCGGGCGTGCCCTCCGAGAAAAACGCCTCGTAGTTCAGGTCGCGGGTATCCGCCGGAATGCGATAATATCCGCCGCAATCCTCGGCCTTTTGCATTTCCTCGCGAGTAAGCAACGTTTCATAGAGTTTCTCGCCGTGCCGCGTGCCGATCACGCGAACGGGATTGTCGGCTTTGAAAACCTTCTTCATGGCCAGCGCCAAAGTTTCAATCGTGGCCGCCGGCGCCTTTTGAACGAACACATCGCCGGGCGCCGAATGATGGAAAGCGTATAACACCAGGTCCACGGCGTCATCGATCGACATCATGAACCGCGTCATGGCCGGATCGGTGATCGTCAGAGGTGATCCCTCCTTGATTTGCTTGATAAACAGCGGAATGACCGACCCTCGGGAAGCCATGACGTTGCCGTAGCGGGTGCCGCATAGCGTTGTCCCGGCGCCCCAAGCCACGCGCGATTTGGCCACCATCAGTTTTTCGGCCATGGCTTTCGAGATACCCATCGCGTTGATCGGGTAGACCGCCTTATCCGTGCTGAGAACGACCAATCGTTTCACATGATTGGCCACGGCCGCGCTCATCACGTTTTCCGTGCCGAGCGAATTCGTGCGCAAGGCTTCCAAGGGATAAAACTCGCACGAAGGCACTTGCTTCAGTGCGGCGGCGTGAAACACATAATCCACGCCGGCCATGGCGTCGCGCAAACTATCCGGATTGCGCACGTCGCCTATGTAGAACGAAAGCGTTCGGGAGCCGTAGTCCCGCCGCATGTCGTCCTGTTTCTTTTCGTCTCGGCTGAAAACGCGGATCTCGCGGATTTGCGTCTTCATAAAACGTCGAATCACGGCATTGCCGAACGACCCGGTCCCGCCGGTCACTAGAAGAACTCGATTGTCAAACATGAGAAAGCACCGTCTACAAATTTGGTTAAGGGGATTTGCGACTTACAGACTTCCATAAATTAAGTAGTTGAGCACAACCTGCAGGTACACTGTAATGCTCTCGAACCCGTTGTTGTGCAATTTGGCCCAAAGCCAAACGCTCCTCTGGATGATCGATCAATTTGGCAAGAGCGTTGGTTAATGCGTTTACGTTCCTTGGTGGCACACAAATACCGCATTGCTGCGGACCACCGATGTCTAGCATTTCAGGAATTGCGCCCACAGTTGTGCTGAGGATAGCGCGGCCGCAACTCATCGCCTCTAGGATTACGTTGGGCATTCCCTCCGTATAGCTTGGCAATACGAAAATGTCAGCATGTCCAATGAATCGCATTGCTTCATCGTGGTTTTTCTTTCCATGAAATCGCAGCCATTTTCCTCCGTCTCGCACTGCGGCAATTTCTTCAAGTTCCATTTGGTAATTTGGATTGATCGGCCCCACGATGTCTAAAATCAGCGACGTACGAGGTTGTTGTAAACATGCTGTTACTAATTCACGGATTCCTTTGGCCGGAATCACATGACCTACGTAAACAATGCTCAGATGGCCGGTCGGAGTTGATACAGGCGATGGTTGAATTCCCAGGGAATCGATGGTGTCGGTCTCTACCATGTTGGGAAGTATGGTGGATCGAATAGAGGGTACAGCCTGCTCGACACAGGTTTGAGATTCTCTATCCAGCAATACGACCGCATCAGCCGATAGCATGGCATGACGTGTCAATCGCCAATCAATTCCATTACGAGCGATAATGCTCGGGAGACGCCCCATATGATAGTGAATTACACTTGAAATACCCAAACATTTCGCAATCCGAAGAATCAGAATGTCTTTGATTGTGGCCAACCCGGCACTCGTACAAAGATGCAAGACATCTGGACGATGTTTTTTAAGATAATGATAGGTTCGGAATGAGTCGTAAATTGCCTGATAGCTACCGCCGGTCAATCGAAAAATCAATGCAGCGTTCGTGGGACGACGAAAACGGACTGTTGTATCAATAAAAAGCAGTTCAAGATCGACAACATCCTCGAATCCCTTGGAAATGCAATGGGTCCACGTCGCAATCCCACCATCAAACGGTGGAGGGACCGGCGTAACGGCAAGAACTTTGAGCTTACTTGTGGTGCTATTGTCCATCTAATGTTGCATTGATCACAAATTAAGATGCATCGTCTGTAATCATCTTCATCAAATCCGTGCGACGCAATCTTTTCTCTGGTGGATAGAGCATTTCTTCGTGGCGAATAATGGTTTCGGCATCCCATCGACGTTTTATTGCACGGCCTGGAATGCCGGCAACCACGGAATAAGGTGCAACACTTTTAGTGACAACGGATCCTGATGCTACGATGCTACCACGACCAATCGTAACGCCTTTCAGAATAATTGCCCTTGCTCCAATCCACACATCGTCCTCGATGATTACATCTTGATCATCTCCGGGGCGTTTCTCCTCAACATCGCACAAAAATATGCCGACGACCGAGGTGTTGTGATCACCGCCTACGATCATCACTTCGGGCCCGAACATCACATGGCTGCCAATGATGATTTTTGACTTGGCGGCCATAAGCATCGGCCGCAAACCAAGATTAACATCGTCGCCCACTTGGATATTGCTGAACGAATATGAACCATACGGATCAAAGCGGTAATTCCTTCCATAGGAAGAAAACAACGGACGATAGAGGTACATCAAGAGTCGTCGCAATACTCGACGGACTAATAGGTGGCAATTTGCGAAAAGCCTCCTCATGGCAACGGTTAATGCTCCGTTCGGTTTGCTGCGTTGATAGCCAAGTCCATAAAGACTTTCAGTGGTTCCACATGCCGTCGATAGTCGAAACATTCCATAGCCCGTCGCCGGGCATGAATACGCATCTCAAGCCACTGCTCCCTGGGCATTGCAAGTGTTCTTCGCACGCCGGCTGCAAAAGCTTCAGGAGATTCGTTCTCCAATAGGATCCCTTCCTTCCCGTCGCGGATATAATCGCCAATGTCACTCGTGGGATTTGCAAGAACGGGAACACCTTCGGAAAGGCTTTCTACTAATTTCGTTGAAAAGCCGGCATGCGCAAACCTTTCGTTAGGGCGAACAAGGATGGAAAAGTCCGCCTCACGCACTATCTTGATTGCAATCTGGTGAGGCACTCGTCCGTGATAGACGACCTTAGTGCCCAATTGATCTAGAAGCGGCGAATACTTGCCCAAACATGTAACGACCGCGGAACGCGACGGCCCTACCAAATGCAATTCCACCGGCATTTCTTCCACCCGCATCGCAGCCCAGCCGCGAATGACATTTCCCAAGATGTCTTTCTGGCCCGGAGAGCCCGCATAGACCACTCGCCGCACCCCGTCCTGCCTCGCC
>CAYWGR010000235.1:0-6869 GCA_964458015.1 uncultured Planctomycetaceae bacterium | reverse complement strand
AGTAGGCCACTCCCCGACAAAAACTCTGCGCTGACGGATTGGACGAAGCTTTACACTCTCCGCGACTTATCCTATTGGTACAATTGGGGTTAGAATTTCAGCAGCTTACGAATGTGAAGCGAGCGGGCTTGCCCGCTGTGTTTGAAATCGGTTCTACAACGTGTGCATGGATAACCCATGTCACATTCGTTCCTGCAACCGCCCAAAACCATGACTGCCCAAAAGTCTACGTGCCCGAAAAAGCACGAAAATCGGCCGCGATGGCTTTAAGCCGTTCAGCCTGAGCCGCTTTCGTCGCTTCAAGATCCGTAATGGCCGTAGGCGGATCGTAGGCAAACAGATAGATCTTCACTTTCGGTTCCGTGCCCGACGGGCGAACTGCGATATAGTTGCCCGCCTCGGTGAAATCGAGAATCACGAGATCGCCCGAAGGAGCATCGAGCGGTTCGGTGGTGAAACCGGCGACCGACGCCTTCTTCATCGTGCGGTTGAGATAATCACGCGCTTGGGCAACATTCATGCCGCCAAGTTGCTTGGGCGGATCCGTGCGAAGCTTGGCCATCAACGCTCGCATGTCGTCCATGCCTTTTTCGCCGGGCATCTGGACATTGACTTGCCCCTCGGTGTAGCAACCGTATTCCAGGAAAAGCTCGTTAAGCCGCCCGTAGAGCGTTTTGCCCTCGACTTTAAGCCGAGCCGCCATTTCGGCCGTCAACAGCGAAGCCACGGCCGCGTCTTTGTCGCGAACATGATCGCCGATCAAAAATCCGTAAGATTCTTCCGCGCCGAAAAGGAAATCCTTGGGCCCACGGATATCCATCTCGCCGCCGATCCACTTGAAACCCACATGCAAATTCCCGGCCGTGGTTACACCGTAATGGTCGGCGATGCGGCGGATCAGCTCGGTCGTAACAAGCGTTTTCACCACATAGCTTTTCGGCGTAATTGTTCCGGCCGTTTGATGCGAAGCCAGCAGAAAATCGGCCAGAAGCGAGCCGAGTTGGTTGCCCGTCAGCGTGACCCAAGGCGACTGGGGATCGAGTGTTTTTTGCTCGGCGCAACCTAGGCGGTCGCTGTCGGGGTCGGTGGCCAAAATCAACTCGGCGCCCGACTGCTTTGCATGTTCGATCATCGCATCGAACACGGCGGCATTTTCCGGATTAGCGACATGTTTGGGCACATTGGGGAAATCGCCGTTGGGCTCGGCATGAGGTGCAAAAATTTCAACCTCGCGGAAACCGGCCTCGTCCAACACGGGATAAACAGCCGACGCACCGACGCCATGCAGCGGGGAATATAAAATTTTCAGATTGCGAGGACCGGGAATGCTTTGCGCCAGCACGGCCTTGATAAACGCCGCATCGACTTCTTCTTGGCAATAAATCACTTGCCCGGCGGCCATGGCCTCGGCAAACGGCGTCCGCTTGATCCCTGTGACCGATTGCATCGCGGCAATCGAATCCGCATCGTGCGGCGGAACATACTGACCGCCGCTCGGACCATAAACCTTCACGGCATTGTCGGCCGGAGGATTATGGCTGGCCGTAATCATGATGCCACAATCGCAATTCTTATAACGCACCGCGAAAGAAAGCTCGGGCGTGCTGCGGAAACCATCCAGAAAATAAACGGTGAAGCCAGCCGCCGCCATGATCTCGCTGCAAAGCTCGGCAAAATGGCGAGACCGATGCCGCGTGTCGTAGGCAATCGCGCATGAAAGACGCCGCTGCGGATCGCGCTGCCGGTCGGCCTCGACCTGCTTCTTCACATAGTCGGCCAATCCTTGCGCGCTCTCGCCGATGGTGCGGTCGTTAATGGCGTTACAACCGACAGGATACATCCGACCCCGACGCCCGCCGGTGCCAAACGGGATCGTCGTCCAAAAGGCGTCTTCCAACTCCGACCATTTTTCCTCGGCCAGAAGCCCGGCCACCTGGGGGGCATACTCGCGCAAATAAGGCTGCGTTAGCCATACGCGAATATTTTCCACGGCTGACGGCGATAATTTTTTCGCGGCAGCGGCCGCATCCAATTGTGTTAATGTTGTGTTCATGGGCGTCATTGTGCCGAGAATTGCTTCAAGAATAAAGGGGGGGCTTCTCTTACTATTATCCTCAAATCCTACATTGGTATGGTTTTTTCAAAAACATCCAAGAATGATGGGGGGTATCCTAGGTTTCTACTAAGCGACTCCGTACTACTTTACCGAAAAAGTATGCGCCATTTTAGACGGGCAACCGTATTTGGAGGTATATTCTTACATGGCACTAACTATCTTACGTTGCGTATTGGTTCTCGTGGCGATCGGCCTCGGCGTATCGTTCACCAGAACTAGCTTTACACCCGAGGATCCCGCCTGGAAAGCCTGGGCGTTGTTCGGGGGCGCTATTTTCACCGCCCTCGGCGTCATCGCGCTCGATGTGGCGATTCGGAAAAAACAATTGGCGACCATCACCTCGGTATTTTTCGGTATGGTGGTCGGCCTTTTGATGACGAATGCCGCGGGATATGCCCTGCTTTCGTTGCCCATCGACAAATACCGCGATCCGATTCAGTTTATAACCGGCATGGTGATTTGCTATACCTGCATCAGCTTGTTGATGCAAACCAAAGACGATTTTAGATTCATCATTCCTTATGTCGAGTTCGTCAAAGAAACAAAAGGCGCCAAGCCTTGTATCCTTGATACCAGCGTCGTGATCGACGGCCGCATCGCCGACGTGGTTGAAACCCACGTCTTGGACGGACAACTCGTAATGCCAAAATTCGTGCTCGCCGAACTACAGGGCATCGCCGACAGTTCCGACCGCCTGCGTCGCGGACGCGGCCGTCGCGGTCTCGATATCATGAACCGCCTCCGCTCCAACCATGACGTCGAGTTGGTGATCTACGAACACGATCCGCCCGAGTTGGCTGGCCTCACCGTCGATCTCAAATTGGTCGCGCTCACCAAGCTGCTCCAAGGCAAGCTCGTCACGAACGATTACAACCTGAACAAAGTAGCCCGGTTGCAAGGCGTCATGGTCGTCAATCTCAACGATCTGGCCAACGCCATGAAGCCCGTCTTCCTGCCGGGCGAGAAAATCGACGTTCGCGTCGTCAAAGCGGGCGAAGAGCAGGGACAAGGCGTCGGCTATCTTGAAGACGGCACAATGGTCGTCATCGAGGGCGGCCGCGAGCATATCAACCAAACCATTCCCGTCACCGTCACCAGCGTGCTCCAAACCAGCGCCGGCCGCATGGTCTTCGGCAAATACGAGAACGGAAAAGCCTAAGATTTGGGATTTGGAGATTTGGGATTTCGGGATTTAGTTATTCTTCCCATCCACCATCCACCATCCACTAGCCACTAGCCACTAGCCACTAGCCACTAGTTTGAACATTCCCTTCCCTCGATAGTCTCCCACAAATCATTCAACAGCAGCGGCTTCGAAAGCACCTCTTTCGCCCCCGAGGCCAAGGCGCGCCGACGGTCTTCGACGCGCGGAAAACCCAGCAATGCGATGACCGGCGTGGGCTGCACGACGTTGGCCAATCGCTGCAATTCCTCGCATTCGCGTTCGCCCATTTCACAAACGTCGAACAACACCGCCGTCGCTCCCTCTACCCGTGCGGAAGCCGCTTCACGCTGCCAAACCGTCGAAAAACCGCGACTTCGGCAAGCGGCCGCCAACCAATGGGCCGTCTCGTTCGATGCCGTTCGGATCAATAGCAAGCCGCGGGCCGACTTTTTTTGCACAAACAGCTCGGAACGCAAGCTTGGACGATCCGTATCGGCCAGCAGTCGCTCTTCCTCGGAAGCCGTAGGCGGCAGAGCCCAGGAACATAGCCGCGCATCGGTCATCCGGCGAAATTCCCAATCGCAACGTGCCGCCCATTGATGCCAGTAGATCCGCACCACCCCGGGCCACGGCAAACCCGTGCGCATCTCGCCTTCGCACCAACTTCCCATCAGGCCGATCCATCGCGCCACAGGCGCAAGACGCCGCAACCGATCTACCGCTTGATGCGAAAACTGCCCGGGAAACGCCTGGGCAACAACGATCACATCAGGAACAATCCGCCCCTCGGTCAGCATAATCGCCGCCGCTTCGACGCTTAATGCCTGGTGTACCGTAGCCCAACGATCCATACACTGCCGCGCAGCACGGAACTCCGTGCAGTCCATATTGCCAAGCAGTAGAATCGTATGCGGCATAAGCGGTTAGCGGCTAGTGGTTAGTGGTTAGTGGCTAGTGGTCGAAATCCCCAATCTCCCCTCGCCCGCTTGCGGGAGAGGGGCTGGGGGTGAGGGCGGCTGGCAGCAAAAAACGGCTGGCAAACCTAACGCATCCTTACCCTACCACTCTCCCAGCAGAGGAAACCGGACTCCCAATCCCGAAATCCCCAATCTCCAAATCCCAAATCTCCCCTCGCCCGCTTGCGGGAGAGGGGCTGGTGGTGAGGGCGGCTGGCAGCAAAAAACGGCTGGCAAACCTAACGCATCCTTACCCTACCACTCTCCCAGCAGAGGAAACCGGACTCCCAATCCCGAAATCCCCAACCTCCAAATCCCAAATCCCTACTCCCCCAGCCTGGCTTCCGTCTCCTCGATCAACCGATGCACCTCGTCGGCCGACGTCGCTTGGCGCAGGGCATCCAAAAATCCTGGCGCCGTCAAGATGCGGCTCAACCGGGCCAACACGCGCAAATGCCCTCGATCCTCCATCGAACAGATCAAAAAGAAAACGTCGGTCAGAGGAGCATCGCTACCAAATGGAATGCCCGAGCTTGTGCAGCCGAGCGCCAAAAACGGCTGACCAAGGATTTTTGCCATCGGACGCCGAGGGTGCAACAACGCAACGCCGTTTTCCAACGCCGTCGTGTGCATGTCTTCGCGGGCTTTAACCGCCACGGCCATCTCTTTCACATCCCAGAGCCAGCCGGTCTGCGAAGCTAGTTCGACCATCGAATCAATGACCGAATTGCGCGTGCGAGCCAAAAGCGGCACGGCAATCGCCTCGCGCGGCAGAATTTCCGCGATGCAAACCTCCTGCTCATCTTCAACCGGTGACGACCGCTGCAACACCGCCTCGACTTCGATCAGCTCCAACTCGTCCGACAACCCGATGCGATTCTCGAACCAGTGATGGATATCCGGTTTCGAGAATTTCCACTCACCCCCGACTTTCCTGCCCGGCAATTTCCCCCGTTCGGCCAATTTCGCCACTTGCTGGGGGGCCAAATGCAGATACCGGGCCAGAGAATGAACGTCAAAATCACTATACGGCATAATCCGCTATCTTCGCGGATAACGGACATTTTGTCCAGGGTGGGGGGAATTCTGGGTGCAGTAAAAGATCATGGCGGTTTATCAGCAGACCGCAAAAACACAACAGTATAGCCGGGAGCTAACAGCTCCAGGAATGTGCGCGGATTGCACTACCGTTTAGCGGCCGACGGAACGTCGGCCCTTCTGTCAAGCCGCCGTACCAGTAACAGCTATACTACGAGCTTATCCAACTTGAGCACAAGACATTACTGCGCCCCGGGAATTCCGCTGGCGGATATTAATCCTTCGAAACATCGAAACTAATCTCAATGATGCTTGCGTCTGGTTTTACATCAACCACTAACCCGCTGGTTTGCGTGTGAATGTATTTGGAAGGAATCAATAGTTTGCCCAATCGGCCCTTGGGATCTGGAGCGTGTCCCGGAGCTTCCGTATCATAACAGGTGATGGCAACTTTGTGTTTTCCGACAACAACACCCTCCCGCCCCTCGGTCGCCAGTCGGAAACTGCCATCCGGTTGGATGGTTCCAATAGCGGGCGGTCCAACATCTGGCTGAACGATCACAGCGCCAAACGTCAATGGCTTTCCCCGTTGGGTCACCTTCCCTTGAACGGGAATCATCGGAGGCCGACGGCTGCCGCAACCCAACATGAATTGACACGCGATCAGCCATACGGCCGCGAGAACTATCCATCGACGGTGTCTAGGGAAGCTGCGTTTCAATTTCGCCTCCGTTGCATGTCCCGAGCGACTGATAGATTTCCAAGCTGATCGAATCATTGAGGAAATGCACACCGGCATCACCCAACAGAAAATTGGCGCCGCCTGGATGATGACTACCCATAGGCAAGTGATTGTAACCCACGTTGGGCGCATTGCCGGTCCGATCCACTTTGGCGTTGATCGGCCAAACAAGCACCTTGAAATCATAGCATCCGCATGTGGTATCGCTGCCGAGAATCCAACCGCGCACATTGCCCGGCCAGTCACTGAAGCTACTTGTGGCAAGTTCGTCTTTCTGGACGAATTCGCCCATTGCCAGCGTGTTGCTCAGCCCGTCGGTGATATTGGCAAGCTTTCGCACAATACCAAAACCGAATATCCCATTCTTGGGCAAATCGCCATATCCACAACTAGAAGGAATAGTTTGAATCGGATAAGCAGTCCCGTTTTTGTTGTAAAGACGTCCGCCGACGCCTTGATAGGTGGTGACCGCGCCGTTCTTCCAATCCATATTTGTCGGCTGGCCCGTGATCACGGCAGGCCCCACATAGCTTGGGCATACATAACAGTTAATGACCGTATTCCGTTGCGGTTCTTGTTTTGTGGTTCTTGTGGCGCCCGTCAAGTCAAACGTGTTGAAAACAGATTCCTGTTCAAGGAAGGGGAGCAGATAACTGAACAAGGCATGGCGATAGCCCGCCACGCCTTGCTGGTTAGGCGGAACCGCGCCGCAAGGGAAACACTCGGCGTTTTGGGTGCTGTAATTATGCAGGGCCAAACCAATCTGCTTGAGGTTGTTCGAGCATTGCATCCGACGCGCCGCTTCACGCGCCGCCTGAACCGCCGGCAGCAACAAGGAAATCAGAATCCCAA
>CAYWGR010000234.1:0-6979 GCA_964458015.1 uncultured Planctomycetaceae bacterium | reverse complement strand
GACGACAGGCGTCGGACCGACACGGTTGGAAATTTCGGACCATCCGCTTTTCCCGGGCGGGCAATATCGTTTGTATCTCTCGCAATCTGGGCGGCTCTCGATCAATGTGTTGCGAGTGGCGCTGGTTTGCGAAGAGTCGGCCACCTATCGCCAGGGTACGAATACCCGGACGGAAACCCAAGAGGTTTACAGCCAAGAGTTATTTTGTCGCGAAGGTTTTTCGATGGAGAGCGGGATGCCTTTCGAGGCGGAATTCGAGTTGAACATGCCCGAACGGGTGATGCATTCGTTCAAGGCCGAGCATAATGAGATCAACTGGTCGCTTCAAGTCGAAGGCGATGTGGCCCGTTGGCCCAACTTCAAACGTTCGTTTGCCGTTGTTGTTCGCCCGTTGCCAGGAGACGGCCCATGAGCATCGAGCCGACCATCGTCATTCGTCTTGATGGCAACGGATCCGTTCGCCGGCCCGGTGAAACGCTTTCCGGTGAGTATTCGATGCACTCGTTCGACGACCAAATAAAAGCGGTTGAGGTTTCCGTCCTTTGGCATACCGAGGGCAAGGGCGACGAGGATATGGCGGTTCATGAATTTTGGCGGCGCAACGCCGACGAAGGACAGCAAATCGATCTGCTCCAACCCGAACCGTTCAGCACCGTGCTACCCAATAGCCCATTGAGCTACGAAGGACGCATCATCAAATTGCGGTGGTACGTGCGGGTGCGGGTGTTTCTGCAACGGGGAAAAGAATTGGTTGGCGAAAAAACGTTCCAGCTTGGCGACGTCCCGCCCGTCCGGACGAAATCGTCGTGAACGAAACCAACACGCAGTCTGCTTCTGGAAATCCTTTTTGCACGCGGCGCGTGCGGCCAGGCGCTATCCCCTTTCTCTTTCCGTCCGATCATACTGCCGAGACGTTGGTTGAGCGTTTTCAAGCCACCGGTCGGCAAGGTGAAATCATCGGTCCGCACGGCTCCGGCAAATCGACGCTGCTGGCTGCGTTGATTTCCGTCTTTGAAAGGACAGGATATGGCATCGTCCTTGTCGAGCTTCATGACGGCCAGCGACGATTGCCCCCGGACTTGTGGGCGGATACTCGCCTCCAAGGGTCTGCCATTCTTGTGATTGACGGCTATGAACAACTAAACCGTCTTAGCCGATTTCGCCTGAAAAGGTTTTGTCGGCGACGCGGAATGGGGTTGCTGATTACCGCACACGTGCCAATGGGACTGCCGACGCTTTTTCAAACGGCCGCCACGCCCGAGTTGCTCGCAAAGATTGTCGCCTATTTGTCAGCCAATCAGCCCCAGATGATTTCCGAAGACGTCTTGACGCTCCTTTTTACCCAGCATCGTGGCGATTTGCGAGAAATATTGTTCGAGCTTTACGATATTTACGAACAAAATAAACCCAACCTGGGGTGATTTTATGACCTACTGTTCAATATGGTGCGAAAAACCGTGAATGGCACCGCGTCGGCATATACGTCATAAACAGAACTGCTTGCCAAATCCGCATAATATGAATAAACGGAAATGGCAACCATCTGTGTGAAGACCGGCCGACAGTTGCTTGACATTGTGGGTTAATCGCGGTTTGATGAACGAATCAATTCTTTTCTGCGTAGGAAAGGGTAAAGCCATGTTGAGGTCAACAATGCGAATTATTGGAATTGCGTGTGGTTGTGCGGTTGTATTAGGTATGCCGAGTTGGAGCTTGGCCGATTGCGGTTGTAACGGTGCGAGCCCTGCGCCTTACGTAGCGACCTATGCACCCGCTCCGTTTTATGCGGCTCCAGTTCCGCAAACAGCGTACATGCCGACGGTTGTGTACCGTGCGATGTATCAACCAGCCCCGGTGGCGGTCTATCAGCCGGTCACGAGTTATTCGGTGACCACGTATCGGCCGTTTTTTGGCGGTTGGACCACACAATCGCGCACGGTTCCTTATGCCGTATATCGGCCCGTTTACACGGCGGCTCCTGTTGTTACGTACATGGGCTATAACGCCTGTTCGACTTGCAACACATGCACTTCCGGCTGCGGTTGCGGCACGGTGACTTACGGTGCTCCGGCATCGGGTTGCTCGTCTTGTGCCGCGACGGCGGCGCCTGCAACCACGTCTGTTGCTCCTTACACGAACGGCAACGGCGAGGCGGCGACCTCTGCACCTCCCGCACCGCAAAAGACGTTCCAAGAAAAGGTTGAGAAGCCGGCCACGGCTCCCGACTTGAAGCCGATTCCTCAGACGGATGTGCATCAGAATTCGATGCCTGCGCCGACGCTTCCCGATCCGAAAGACCGAACGGTTGCCAGGCCGATATATTCAGCGTCTCGAATCGACTTGATTTCAACGTCTGCCGCATCCACTGCGTCAGAAGACAACGACGGTTGGCAGCCTGCCCGCGACTGATCACGTTCCCCTAATGCAATGCCTGTTAACTAGCCGCCGTTTTAGGCGGCTAGTGGCGTTAATAGGGTGGTTTAATTGTCGATTTCCAAGCCAGTTGCCTATGTTTTTTGGAAAATACATGCTTTTTCAGCGGTTAAACATCGAAGAACGCGCAGAAAGGAATGGCGGGATGGTATAAAATACCTTAGGTATTCTTGACCGCTTGGCGGCCGACTCTTAAGATAAATTAACTTGCATTCCCCAACCGAGGTATTGTGTCGTGGCCGTTTTTTCCCAGTCTGAAGATAAAATTGCCGGCAGTTTAGATTCCGAGACGGATGAGTCCGACGGCGCGCACATTACTCAAGTGGATGGCCCGCGAATCGAACATGCCGTGCGTGAGATCTTGGCGGCCATCGGCGAAAACCCGGACCGCGAAGGTCTTCGAGAAACACCCGCCCGCGTTGCTCGCATGTATTCGGAATTGTTCGGCGGATTGCACCAAGATCCTCGGCGACATCTTCGCAAATTCTTCACCGAGACCTGCGACGAAGTGGTTTTGGTGCGCGACATCAGTTTCAACAGCATGTGCGAACATCACATGCTGCCTTTCATGGGCAAGGCCCATGTGGCCTACTTGCCGGGGGATCGTGTGATCGGGCTCAGCAAACTGGCTCGTGTCGTCGATGAGATTGCACGACGGCCCCAGGTTCAGGAGCGCATGACCGAGGAAATCGCGAACTTGTTGGTCGAAGAACTTCACGCCAAGGGAGTGGCCGTAGTGATCGAGGCCGTGCATACCTGCATGACGATTCGCGGCATTCGTAAGCCGGGCGCGGTCTGTGTCACATCGGCCATGAAAGGCTGCTTCCGCACGAAACCTTCGACCCGTGCGGAACTGATGACGTTGATTTATGGAGAGCGTCGTTAGACGCCAGGCACCCTCAGGGGTCTCGACATGAGCCCGCTCGATCCGCAACGAGAACGCGTTCAAGACGATTTGCGAGGGCTGATCGCGGGAGAGGTCCGTTGCGATGATGCCTTTCTCCAGCTTTTTGCCGGCGATGCCAGCATCTACGAAATCAAGCCGTTGGCCGTGGTTTATCCTCGCTCGACGGCCGATGTCGCCGCATGTGTCCAATATGCCGCCGATAAAGGTTTGCCTATCCATGCCCGCGGAGCGGGCACCGGTCTGGCGGGCGAATCGCTGGGGGCCGGGCTAATCCTGGATTTTTCGACGCATCTGCGACGCATCATCCGCATCGACGACGACCGCGTTCGCGTTCAACCGGGGGTAGTTCACGAACGTCTCAACAGTGTGTTGCAGCCCTCGGGGCGATTCTTTGGGCCGGATCCCGCTTCCAGTTGCGTTACCACCATCGGCAGCATGTTGGCGATTGATGCCGCCGGCAGCCGATGGTTGGCGTATGGTTCAACGCGGCGATGCGTCCAGAGCCTTCAAGTTGTGTTGGCCGATGGGCAAGTGCTCGAAGTCGGCCGCGAACCCTTGGCCGATGGCCAGAGCACGAGTTCGATTCCTCGCAAACGCGATCTCGTCAACCAACTGGCTTCGCTGCTGAAGAATAATGCGGAGTTGATTCGCCAAAATCAGCCGAAAAGCCCCTTGAACCATTGCGGCTACAACTTGACCGACGTGCTGAGCGACGATTATCTGGACGTTGCTCGATTGTTGGTTGGTTCCGAGGGCACGCTGGCCTTGATTACCGAGGCTTTATTGACCACCGATCGGTTGCCGCGTCATCGAGCGGTTGCGCTGCTGATGTTCGATAGCTTGGACAAGGCCGCTCGAACGGTGCTCGATGTGCTTTCGCACAAGCCTTCAGCTTGCGATTTGATGGACCGGCGGCATTTAAGCCTTGCCCGTGAAACGGAGCCGCGTTTTGAACAATTGATACCGACGGAAGCCGAGGCCGTTTTGCTTGTCGAGCAAGAGGGCGATGATCCGCTTGAAGTGCGAGTCCGGCTGCAACAGATGGTCGATGAGATTTGGCCTCAGAAGCGGTTAGCTTTTGGAGCGAGGCAGGCGTTCGAGGACGAGGAAATCAAACTGTTTTGGCATCTGGTCGATCGGATCAAGCCGGCGCTCTATCGCCTGAAGGGGCCCAGCCGGCCGGTGGCAATCGTTGAAGATATGGCGGTGGCGCCCGAGGTATTGCCCGACTTTTTGGTGCGGATGCAAAATGTCTTGAAACGCAACCAAGTGACCGCTTCGTTATTCAGCCATGCAGGGCACGGACAACTGCACGTCTTGCCGTTTTTAGATTTATCCAATGCCGACGACATAGAGCGCATGCACCGATTGGCTGCCGAACTTTACGAGGAAGTGCTTGCCGTCGGAGGGACCGTTTGCGGAGAACATGCCTGCGGTCTAAGCCGCACGGCTTTCGTCCGGCAGCAGGCAGGCCCCTTGTACGATGTGTTTTGTGCGGTCAAGCAGATTTTTGATCCGAAAAACATACTGAATCCCGGCAAAATTATCGGCAATGCCGAAAATGATTTGATTTCCGCGCATTTGCGCCGTCCGCTTCGGGTAGAACCGACGCCGACGACTGATTCGGAAGCAGCCTCGACGGAATTGCGAAATCTGATCGCTCTGCAACTAAATTGGGAGCCTGCTCGCATTCTGGATGCCGTTTCGGCATGTAATCGCTGCGGGGAATGTCGCACGCAGACGCCGGGACTTCGGATGTGCCCGATTTTCCGTTATGCGCCGGCCGAAGAGGCGTCGCCCCGGGCCAAGGCCAACTTGATCGGCGGCGTTCTTTCCGGCTCGTTGGATCTTACGTTGTTGGTCAACGATGATTTCAAGGCGATTGCCGATCTGTGCGTGCATTGCCATGCTTGCCGGCTGGAATGTCCCGCCGGCGTCGATATTCCGCGGCTGATGCGCGAGGGCAAGGGGGCCTATGTAGCGGCCAATGGGTTGCCGTTGTCGGATTGGGCCATGACGCGACTCGATTTGCTCGGTTCGCTAGGCGGCTTGATCGCGCCGGCCGCCAATTGGGCCTTGAACAATCGCCAAATGCGGTGGCTGCTGGAAAAAACGTTGGGCATTAGCCAGGGCCGCAAGCTGCCGCGGGTCGCGGCGCGCAGTTTTTTGCGGCGAGCAGCGCGACGGCGCCTTACCAAGCCGTCGCGGCGCAGCGGTCAAAAGGTTCTTTATTTCGTGGATACCTATGCGAACTATTTCGACCCACAACTCGCCGAATCGATGGTCGCGGTGCTGGAACACAACGGCATTGCGGTTTATGTGCATCCTGATCAACGTCAGGCGGGCATGCCTTCGATCGCTTCGGGGGCCTTGGAACATGCGCGGCGGCTGGCCGAACACAATGTCGCGCTGCTGGCCGACGCCGTGCGGCAGGGATACCATATCCTGGCGACAGAGCCGGCTGCCGTTCTCTGCTTAACACGCGAGTATCCGCAACTGCTCGATGACGATGATGCTCGATTGGTGGCGGCCAATACAAGCGAGGCGTGCAGCTACCTTTGGCGATTGCATGCGCGCGGCCATCTTCAGCTCGACTTAAGACCTCTTAATCTGACGCTTGGTTATCATTTGCCGTGCCATTTGCGGGCGCTGGAGATCGGTTCGCCCGGCGAGCAGATCCTGCGATTGATCCCGGGGATCCATCTGCATCATGTGGAAGCGGGATGTTCGGGCATGGCGGGGACGTTCGGATTGCTGCATAAAAACTACCGCAATAGCATTCGTGCGGGCTGGAAGCTTATTTCCCGGCTGCGCGATCCCGAGATCCAGGCGGGGACGACGGAATGTAGTGCGTGTAAAATTCAGATGGAACAAGGCACAACAAAGCCGACGATTCACCCCATCGAGCTGTTGGCCATGTCTTACGGCTTAGCGCCCGAGGCTTCGCGATTGCTGGCGATTCATTAGACAACGGAGAAAATAGTGAGCAACCCTTGGTATCGTGACGGTTTGAAGTTTTCCTGCACCGGCTGCGGCGACTGCTGCACGGGAGCGCCGGGCTTTGTTTGGGTTAATAAGAATGAAATCGAAGCGCTGGCCAAGGCGTTGAAAATCGACATTGTCGAGTTCGAGCGGCGCTATGTCCGCAAGGTGGGGATTCGCAAGAGCTTGATCGAATGGAGCAACGGGGATTGCGTGTTTTTTCATGGCGAAAGCCGCGCTTGCACCGTCTACGACGCCCGGCCGCGACAATGCCGCACGTGGCCGTTCTGGCCGTCGAACCTCTCTTCGCCGTTGGCTTGGGAAGACACCGCCGAGCGATGCCGCGGCTGCAATCGGGGGCGTGTCGTTCCGCTCGATCGCATCCAGGAGCACATGGGCGAAGTCCGGGTGTAGTCGTTTCGGGCGGAGATTTCTGGAAATTGAGTGTTTTTGCACCAATACGATGCCCTGCGCTTTTATAGGCGGAAAATGGGGGCGTGGCTAAAAAAATGCCTTTAGACAGGGCATAGCAGCAGGTACAATTAACGCTGTTTATTGCGCCGAGCAGCAAGAGACAATCGAGCGAAATAAATTGTTTGGATGGTAAACATTCGTCTAACCCGTCCTTTGGGGTGGGTTGGCGAAGATATTGATCTG
>CAYWGR010000233.1:0-7049 GCA_964458015.1 uncultured Planctomycetaceae bacterium | reverse complement strand
AAATGGGTCAGGGCACCCGTCGTGATATCGCCGAAATCCTGCATGAATGTTCCACCAAAGAGGACCATCCAATGGCCGCCATGCTGGAAGATACCGTAGCCTGAGCCACTTGTGCTTCCGTTATAGGCAACGATCGACGTATCGGTCGTATTGTCGGCCGCGGCCCAGGCTTCGAGGCGGAAATTATCGGTAATCGTGCTGAAAACACCGGTCGAGTAGCATCCCGTGCCGCTGAGGTCCATGCTGAGGTTCGTTCCGCCGCCGGCAGTGGTGGCCGAATAGGTTTGTCCCGTACCGCTGGCGGTGAGATTATGTACGCCGAGCATATCGGCGGTGGCGGAATTGCCGGCATTGCCTGCCACAGCGCCGGGATCCAGTTCGCCGAAACGATAAATGGCGAGATCCTTGAAACCGACGTTCAGGTCGGTGGAAGCATTGAACTGGCCCTCATTGAACGAGAACACCCGAACGTTATCGACCGAGCCGCGGAAGTTTTCCTTTCCACCGTCGCTGCCGTCCGGATTTCCTCCGATGAAGAAGCCCGCAGTGTTAGGAACATTTGGCGGGGCCGTAGTTTCTCCGACGACAATGCCATCGGCATAGAGCCTAGTGGTGCCGCTGGCACGGACCAAGGCGAGGTGTGTCCACATGCCCGGCACGGCGGCAATGCCGCTGACAAACGTCACACCGCCATAAAGGCCGGAATACGTATTGCCGTCGCGATAGATGCCCCATCCGCCGTTGCCGCCGGTATCTCCGTTGTAGGCCAACAGAGAGCTGCTAGTGGCAAAGTCGGTCGTATCGGCTCGCACCAATACTTCGATTCCGAAGTTATCGGTAAGCGAAGAGATGTTCGATCCGTAGCTATACCGTTGCGGTGAAGTCGTCGTTCCGTCGAACTTCATCGACAGGGTGCTGCCCTGCGCAATGGTGTCGTTGCTATACGCGGGCAAGCTGGACGAACTGGCGGTCTTTGAGAGACCATAGGCCCCGGTGGCATCGACGGTCGTCGAGTTGCCAACACCGCCGTTCAACGCTCCGGGGTCGTCTTCCCCCAAGTGGTACAACGCCACATTGGTTACCGTCGCCATCGCCATGCTCGGTACGATCATGAGAATGATCACCGGCAGCGAAAATCGCAATAACTGTTTCATATCCTTCTCTCCTACGACAATTTTTCCGTCGATCTCGAGTCGCCGACAACAAACCGGCGCGTTTTCATCTCGGGATGACGTTTTTGCCTCCACTCGTCTCGATCACATTCGCTCCAGCAAAGCCTCGTTTGTTTTTGTGGGCTATGCCGGTGGAAATCGTCGCCTCCTTTCCCAGCCGTCATTGCGGCTGATCCTTCCTATTCAGACTTCGTTCATGGGATCCAACAGGGCTCGAATCGGTCGTATCGACCTTCTTGATCTTGAGGGGATTTATTTGGTTCTTCGCGGCAGGCTGCTCTTTGGACAACAGCAGCATCTCAGGACGGAATGGTGACGGGAACTCGGAATACCGCACTTCGTCGATTTGGCCGTTAAACGTTTCCGAAGGTTGCCGAGGATTACCGCCAATCATGAAGGAGGCATCGGGACGATGAAAAGCTTGATCGGTACAACTCTTCGCCGCAGGCCGTCCATTGATCCATAGTTGCGTCCTGCCGTTTTCATGCACCAAGGCTAAATGCGTCCACTTGCCAGGCTCGCAAGCAACGCCGGAATCGGCAAACGCAATTCCGCCGAAGAAATACTGCCATCGGCCATCCTGCAACAATAATCCGTAACCGTTTTCGGCAGTATTGCCTTTATAGGCAATGATCGAAGGCGGAAGATCGATTTGTTTGGCGCACGCCCAGGCCTCTAGGATGAAATTGCTCTCCGGCTGCATGAAGATATAACGGTTGAAGAAACATTCATCCCGGCCGGCAAACCGGATTGCCAAGGAACTGCCGGGCACAGCCGTATTGGCGACATATTCAGGCGAGCCAAGCCGTTCCAGGCGCCGTGGCTGTCCATGATTGATTGTTTTCTCGTCGGCTAAATGTCCGGCAATCGCACCGGGATCGTCCTCGCCTAAGCGGAACCAAGCCAAAACCCGCAAGGACCATTCGTTCCGCGACTTAGGCATGAGTCGCACAAAACGATCGTCAACGACAACATTGCGACGCACGGTGATTCGAGCATCGGCAAGGTTATCCTCCGATTTATTCACGAAAACCGATTCGTTCGCGAAGGCAACGACCTCTTGTTCTTGGCCGGCATGGCCGACGAGAATCGTCCGAACTTTTATCGAGCCGCGGAATACATGCGACTGGGTAGCGCCCCGGCGATCAACTTCGACGCCAAACTCGGTGCCGAGATCGGTGACAGTGGCCGTGGGCGTTCGGACGGCGAAGGTGGGGGCGGGGGATTGGGGGCCTAGAGATTTATGATTTCTGATTTCTGATTTATGATTTACTACCTCAATATCCTGCCTACTGGCCTCTAATCCCTCTTTGCTAGCCACTGGCCACTGGCTACTAGCCACTTCTTTCTGCCCCTCTCCTCTCTTCTCTAATCTCGCCGTGAGCTTGCCAATTGAAAGATAGCCGCCGTCCTGGGAATCGACTTCATAGGCAACCGGCCCTTGAAGAATTACCTTTGCGCCGCTAGCGTATGTAATTTCGAGAAGGCCGGAGGAAAAGACGAACTTATCTCCGAGTGCAACCAGAGATTTTCGATTCCAGTATTCCGACTTATGATCCGCAAGCCCACGGTCTTGCCTTGAAGTTTTTAACGGCTCGTTTCCCCAATGCACATCGACCATGCCGGTCACCTGACCGACATAATCGATTGTTTCCGCCGGCAATAACCTACTGGGATGCCCTGACGGTTGACGATAATCGGCAATCGGCTGAGGCACATCAACCTGATAGAGCCAAGCGGCCAATATTCCAAGACACATCGCCAGGGTAGAAAACAAATAGGGGAACGCCGGGTTATCAATAAACGACGGAGAACCGAGAGCGGGAACGCCGGCAGGAGAAGGCGAAGAGTCGAGAATGAGGGGTTGGGGATTGGAAATTTGGGATTTGGCGATTTCGGGATTTCGGGATTTGGAATCCGTGTCACTGGCCACTGACCACTGACCACTGACCACTTTTCCCGCCCCCTGCACACTGCCCCCTGACCACTCCGTACTAGCCACGGGCCATTGACTGACGACCGCTTCTTCCACCGCCGCGCTGTTCCAATGCAAGGTTCCATGCAAGTGGATGCGGCAAAGATAATGCCAACAGGCATCCTCATCCGAGGCGACAATCTCCTCGAGCCGCCGCGATTGTTCGGGCGTTAGCTCGTCGTCACACAGGACGTCGAGCAACATTTCGAGTTCATCAGAAGGTTGGTATGCGGAGGTCATCGGCGATCCTCCTGCCGTATCTGACGGTCGATGCACTCAAGCAATACCTTCCGAATTCGGACCAGCGACTTGGAAACCGACCGCGCGGGGCGGTTTAATTCGGCGGCTACCGTCCTGACGCTTGCCCCGGGAGCATATCGCCGGGTAATCAAATGCCGGTCCAGCTCGTCCAATTTCGCCATACAATCGTGGAAAGCCTCGGTGCGTTTCTCCAGAAGGTCGCCCACGGCAGCCATTTTGTCGGCAACACGCTCCAAGAAGTCCGGGCTTAAGCTCAGTTCGCGTCGGTGACGTCCTTCCCGAAATTTCAAGACTTCGAGATATCCGATCCGGCACGCCCAGGCGGCAAAATGAGTGCCGGGCTGATACTCACCGAACTTGCGCCACAGAACGTAGCTGGTCTGTTGCAGCAATTCCTCGGCGTCGGCCACGTTATGGACCATCGACAATAGATAGACATACAGCCGGCGCTGGTGCTGCGTGTAGAGTTTCATGAACTCATCCACATGCACCGTTGGATCCATCGGCGGCTGGTCTGGTACGGACATCCGGGAACGGTCCTCGCTCTATTTATGATAATTGCGCTGCCACAGGTTTGTTGAATAAAATTGCTCTCGCCGACACCTATACCCGGCGAAAGGGAGAAATGTACCCACGAAAAATTCCGGAACTGGATTGCCTGCGAAATTTCAGCCATTCCTAACGGACCACACACCACCCTTTGGAACTATATCATCAAAGACCATTGGCATCTTCCTTTAGAAATCCGTAGAAGGATCGGGAGGGGCGTGAACGCCCCTGACATGAAACACGACAGGAAGAAATTAGTGTGTTCGGCACTCATTATCCCGGCGTAAACGCACGGGCCTAATACCGCCTACGGCGGACAAGGGCCGTGAACGGCCCTAGCATTTGAATCGAAGAACGCCGTTATTTAGCCCTATACGCTTCTGCCTGAAATTCGGATTTGTGTAGATATCATTACCCTTCAAACCATGCTTAATACCAATTCCAGTTCAAACTTGTGTGGTAACACGTTTGCGAAGCCGCAAGCGAATTGCTGAGCGTATTAGGCGGTTGGCCTCGTTTTGCTCCTGCTGGTCGCTAAACTTAGTTGAAATCTTCACGATATTTGGGATTAGTAATTACAGAAAAACATGTCAGAAACGCATAAATTCCCTGAAATCTATGATTTCTCCGGTTTATTCGTGCGTGGTCGAAACCGTCGTGTGTTTCTTTTCTGTTAATTTCGCGACCTCCCCTTGTCGGGGCATCCTGCTCTGTGTATAGTGTAAGGCTCGACATTTCGTGGTAGGGGTTAGACTATGGATCTGAAAAAACTTCGCAACATCGGAATTTCCGCCCACATCGATTCGGGCAAAACCACGCTCAGCGAGCGTATCTTGTACTATGCGGGGCGCATCCACCGCATCCAGGAGGTTCATGACGGCGGCACCGGCGGCGGCGCTACGATGGACCACATGGAATTGGAGAAGGAGCGCGGCATTACCATCACCAGCGCCGCAACCCAAGTCCAGTGGGACGATTCCACCATCAACCTGATCGACACTCCGGGCCACGTCGATTTCACCGTGGAAGTAGAGCGCAGTCTTCGCGTACTGGATGGCGCCGTGCTGGTGCTTTGCGCCGTCGGCGGCGTGCAAGCCCAGTCGTTGACGATCGACCGCCAAATGCGCCGTTATCACGTGCCGCGGTTGGCTTTTATCAACAAGATGGACCGCACGGGCGCCAACCCGCAAAAGGTCGTCGAACAATTGCGCGCCAAGTTGGGTTGTGACGCGGAGCTTATGCAGTTGCCGATCGGCCGCGAGGTGAATTTCGAGGGCGTTATTGATCTGATCACGCAAAAGGCCTATTACTTCGACGGTTCGAACGGCGAAAAAATCCGTGAGGAAGAGATTCCGGCCGCTATGGCCGAGGAAGCTCGCGAGGCCCGGCATCATCTGCTTGAATCGCTTTCGATGTACAGCGACGAGCTTATGGAAATGTTGTTGGGCGAAGAAGAGCCGCCCCACGAAATGATTTACGACGTAGCTCGATCGGCCGTCGCGCAATTAGAATTCACGCCGGTGTTTCTCGGCTCGGCCTATCGCAACAAGGGCGTACAGCTTCTGTTGGACGCCATCGTCCGTTTGCTGCCTTCGCCGCTGGATTGCGAGACCAAGGCGTTTAAGATGGACAAAGAGGGCAAGCAACACGACTTCCAGCTTACGCCCGATCCAGACAAGCCGACGGTGGCGATGGCTTTCAAGATGGTCGAGGATCCCTACGGCACGTTGACGTTCATGCGTGTTTATCAGGGCCGCTTCGTCAAGGGCGGCACCTACATCAACCAACGCACAGGCCGCAAAGAGCGATTCAGCCGCATCCTTCGGATGCATGCCGATCAGCGTGCGGATATCGACGAGGCCTTGGCCGGCGACATCGTGGCCGTGCTGGGCATCGACTGCGCCAGCGGCGACACGTATGCTTCGGAACGCGATTACTGCACTCTGCAAAACATGTTCGTGCCCGAGCCGGTAATCCGCATGGCGATTTCGCCGTTGGCCCGGGATGGCGCCGACCGGTTGAGCAAGGCCTTGCATCGTTTCCGCCGCGAGGATCCCACGCTGCACGTTTCAACAGACGAAGAGACCAGCGAAACCATCATCGCCGGCATGGGCGAGTTGCACCTCGACGTGTACGTCGAGCGCATTCGGCGTGAATACAACGTGGAAGTGGAAGTCAGTCCGCCCCGGGTGAACTACCGCGAATCTCCCACGCAGGCCGCCGAGTTCAACACGCGCCATCGGAAGCAAACGGGCGGCTCGGGCCAATACGCCCACATTGTCGGCCGGCTCGACGTATTGCCGGAGGACGCCGAGGGCACGTTCCTTTTCGAGGAACACGTCGTCGGCGGGCGAATTCCGAAGCAATACATTCCGGCCGTGGAAAAGGGGTTCCGCGCGATGCTCGCCAAGGGGCCTATCGCCAAGTATCCCGTGGTCGGATTGGCCGTATATCTCGAAGACGGTTCGTACCATGAGGTCGATAGTTCGGACATGGCATTCCAGGTTTGCGCCCAAACCTGCATGCGGGAGAACTTCGTTAAGACGAAGCCCGTGCTGCTGGAGCCGGTGATGAAGATAGAAATCGAGTGCCCCAGCCAGTTCCAGGGGACCGTGGTGGGCAACCTCACCTCGCGGCGCGGCATCGTCATGGCCACCGAAGCGCAGGGCGTCGAGACCCGCATCGAGGCCGAAGTTCCGTTGGCCGAAACCTTCGGCTATTCGACCGACTTGCGCAGCATGACCCAAGGTCAAGGCACGTTCTCGATGGAATTCGCCCGCTACAAACGACTGCCGAAAAATCTGGAAGAGGACGTCATTGCCGAGCGCAAAAAACTGGCTCTGGCCGGCACGACGTAATATCCGTCACCTGGCCTGGTATTATTTTGGCATCCCAACAAAATTGGACACCCACAGCTTCTCCCCTGGGCGCAGTAATTTCACGCAATGAAGTTGGGTAAGCTGTGTTGTTTAGCTGCCAGCGGTACGGCAGCTTGGCAACAGGGCCGCCGTACCGGCGGCCGCTAAACGGTTGTGCAATCCGCACACATTCCGGGAGCTGTTAGCTCCCGGCTATTCTAAACTGTTGTGCAA
>CAYWGR010000232.1:0-7052 GCA_964458015.1 uncultured Planctomycetaceae bacterium | reverse complement strand
TCAAGGCGGACCATCGCTTCGCTCGACCCGCCCTACTGAAAAATGATCGGCCCTGAGGATCGTGCAGCGCAATGTATCGTCAGCCCAGGGTCTTCCAATCTCCGCAACAGCAAGACATTTCATCTACGGCGTTTTCAGCAAATCCTTAAACTTCTCTCGCACTTTAGCCACTTTCGGCATGGCTACCGATTGCACGTAGGGATGGCGGAGATTGCAGGCGACGAAATTCTGGTGCTTCGCCTCGGCCGGATAAAAACCCTTGAGCGGCTCGACCGTGGTCACGATCGGCCGTTGGAACACCCGGGCGTTTTGCAGATCAGCAATCATCGCCTCGGCCAGTTCCTTCTGCTCTTGGTCGGCATAGAAAACCGCCGACCGATACTGCCGGCCAACGTCGTTGCCCTGTCGATTGAGCGTCGTCGGATCGTGCGTTGCAAAATGGACCTTCAGCAACTGCTCGAACGAAATTTTTCGCGGATCGTAAACAATTTTAACGGCTTCGGCATGATCCGTGCGGCCAGTTGAAACGGTTTCGTAGTTCGCCGTTTCCGCCGTACCGCCCGCATAACCGCTCGTAACATCCCGAACGCCCTTGAGCTCCCGAAACACCGCTTCGACGCACCAAAAACATCCGCCCGCGAAAACCGCCTCGGCATGATCCGCGGCCTGGGCTGTCGGTTCGGCCAGCTTTTTGAGCTGATCGGCGGCCACAAATCGCAACGCATCGGAGTTCAAACAATAACGCTTGCCGGTCGGGCGAGGACCATCGTCGAACACATGGCCCAGATGCGCGCCGCAACGACGGCAAAGAATTTCCGTGCGAATCATGCCATGACTCGCGTCACGCTGTTCGACGACGTTTTCCGCCGCGGCCGGCTTGTAAAAGCTGGGCCAACCCGTATGCGACTCGAATTTCGAGGCCGACTCGAACAGCGGCAGATTGCAGCCGACGCAAACATACAAGCCCGGCTCTTTATTCTTGAGCAGCCCTCCGCAAAAAGCCGGCTCGGTGCCCTTGCTGCGCGTAATGCGATACTGTTCAGGCGTAAGCAGCTTTTTCCACTCCGCATCGGAATGAACCACGGCCGGCACTTCCACGGGGCCGGTCAGACGCCCTTCAGGCCCAATGACGCGAACTCGCACGAGGTCCATTTTTGCCCTTTCGTTGGATTTCGCTTTTTTCACCGGCGGCTCAGCCTTCGTTTCCGCAAGCTCACCGCAACCCATCGTGAAAAATAAAACCGGCAGCATCCAAAGGAATAATCGCATGGAAATTCCGGGCGGTTGGTATGAAATTGTGCCTAACAAACTATATGCACATCGCCAAGCACAGGCAAGTAGAAAAAAACCAATGGCAAAACGGCATAGCGCATAAACGCACTACGCTGTTGACTCTCAACCAGTATCGCGGCTCATTCTCGTCTACTTCGCCGCGGCAACTCGGACCGTTCCAAGTCGATACCGGCGCTGGCCGTCGTCGCCGGCCATCGGCAATGCAATTCTTGGTGTTCCATCCGCAAGGCCGACCGACACGAATACGCCATACTCGCCCGGCTTCAGCGGCGGCGTATGAACGCCCTCGGGCGCAACATGGCTCAAGGCCACGACAAAACGCGATTGAATCTTTTCAACCGGAGCCTGATTCGGCGGCCCAACCTTCAGATTCCGAACGTCGAAATTCTCATCGACCAGCACGGCCGCAATGCCACCTTTTTCGTCTTTAAGCGTCATGGCCCAATGACCGCCGGGATAGCACGGTGCAACGCCGGCGTTCGCCCAAACGGTGCCCACCGTAAACGGCTGATTTCCCGCAATCACGGCAGGCCAACCAATGCTTCGCAGTTGAATGCGATAGCCCAAACGGAGGTTGATTTTCTCGATCGTCTCGCGATTCTCATTCAGTTCCTCGCGCGGCCACCAATGGATCGACATGTAGCTGGCATGGTAGTCCTCGACCGACTTCAATAGCAAATCGCCGCTCCACGCTTGCCGCGCCTTCGAGCTGCCATAATGCTCGTGCTCGATGATAACCGGCCAACGCGGCCAAAACTCCTGCGCCATCTCGGCATGAAACCACGAGTTGGGCGGATTTTGAACGAGGATACTGTCATCGCGCAGCGTAACACCCTTGGAAATCGCGTAATCCGTTTCGGGAAGGTGCCGCCCTTGCCGGTCGTGGCCCGCCACGTCGTCGCTAATGCAAAGCAACGTGCGATGAAAATGTTGGACGTGCAAGTCGATATGCTTTTTCACCGCTTCAAACGTCTGGGCTTGATTAAGCTGGCTGCCAAAGCCCGTGTGCCCTTCGCCCCACATGCCGAACGAACCGATGTCGATGAACGCCACGTTCGGATTGCCGTCGTAACGCTTGGCCATCGCGGCCAGAAAGTGATCGAGCTTTGCCAGAAAAACGGGATCCTGGTAATTCGGCTCCCACAGCGGACCATTTTGCTTTGGCCCCTTGCCGAACTCGAAATCAACGCCCTTGGCTCCCGCCTCTTGCACCCATTTCGGCGTGGCATAGCGCCACCAACTTTCGCAGCAACTCACGCGAATCGCGATCTTCTTCCCCTTCGCAATCCAACGCTGGGCCGGCGTGTCGAACAAAGTCCAATTGAACTGCCCTTCCTTGGGCTCTAAAAACGACCACGGCACGCGAAGATAAATCGTCGAAAGCCCCGGCCAATCGTCCAGCGTATCCGAAGGCTCCAACTTCGAGCCATAGTTCTCGATCGCATTCGAGTAGAAATGCAG
Source organism: uncultured Planctomycetaceae bacterium (assembly GCA_964458015.1). Classification (GTDB taxonomy): domain Bacteria; phylum Planctomycetota; class Planctomycetia; order Pirellulales; family Thermoguttaceae; genus CAYWGR01. Next base: position 4,298 of record CAYWGR010000232.1, on the reverse strand, counting down.
CGTCCAGCCCATGTCGGGATTCACAAGCGCCTGGCCATTGTCTTGCGGCTGCACCACAACCGTCTTGCTCGGCTCCTCGGCCGAAGCATTGCGACAAACACCTATCAGCAGCATCACGGTCGCCAAAGCCCATGATCGTGAAACATACCATCCGACACAATTCTGGCGCATCATAAGAGCAGACATTTGCGAAACTTTCATAACGAGGCGGGATTAACAGGAGGGATTTTTTTCAAAAAAGCGAAAACGTCATGCCCTGAATTTGTCGGGCAAAACGCTATCCTGCGCGTCCAGGCGAAACACAAAACGGAACAGGAGAGATTCGTCCCCTCGGTAGACTTTCGCTCACTGCGGTTTTCAAGACCACCGCAATGACCGCAGGGCCAACTCCCCCCTCTTCTCATCCTCTATTTATACCATCCGGCAGGCCTGACACACAAGCTGGCACAACAAGAAACTCCCCTCGCCCTTTGGGAGAGGGGCAGGGTGTAAGGGCGGCGTGCGAGCGAGCCGCTCCGGGGCTTCCTGTTTACGCTCTTGGCCTTCGGCCTGCTTGGCACGGGGCAACAGCCGGCGGTGGCGAAAGGCCAACTGGTACTTCCCGAACACGCGAAAAAAATATGTCTTGCCAGAGAGCCACTTGCCTGCCGGCAAGGAAACCTTGTCAAGCCTCGGGCACAGCGACTATCTATATGGACTGCCCGAGGAGAGTATGCCTGAGCACCTATTTTTTCTAACTTGGATTGTTCAGCATTGTATAGGAACGTATGATTATGTGGTGTTTATAAAAGACAAGAGTGAGTGGAGGGCTAATATGGTGTGTCGCCGAAAGCTAACCAGTGTCTTGCACAATTTTCTCGGCACATACACGAGCCGCTACTCCGAGTATAACGGCTATTGGCTGTTTGGGATGCTCATTGGCCAAACAGAATCGCTTGACTTTGACTTGTTACACGCTGAAGACAACAATGCTGAAACTCCATTGGTCGCGAACGCCAAACGGTTGGCTGTAGAAAAGTTTGCAGACCAAGTTGGAAAAGCCGGTCTCCCCATCTCGTACCTTCGCAAGGCATGGCTGCATATTTTTTGGTTGCCAGATGTAATACAGGGTGTAGTGAATGGCCAAGTGTGTGCTGGCCATGATGTTCGATTTATGGCAACAGCGGTTTCGGATGTCGGCAAAACCTACGAATGGACCACATCGGTGTTTGTCTCGCCACACAACTCACTTGTCGAGCATCAAAGTACACGAGCTATGTAGCAACCTTGTTCCCTTTTCCAGTCTCTTGGCAAACCGATTCCCCTTCTCCGCTCTCAGGTGTTCCTAATCTTGCGTGCTGATGTTCCCGGGTTCCGATGGAACCGACACGGCCACTCCGGCTATGGCCGCGCCGTTGCTATACCGGCATATGGGAGCTTGTTGCTGGTGCTGTATCGTGTTTTCGACTTGCCGGAAGAACTGCAAACAAGCCTGCGGGCAAAGATGGCAAAGCAGCAACCGCCGTAGGGTGCGTCCGCGACGCACCATTCCTTGCACGCCGTATTTTTGTGCGTCGCGGACGCACACTACGGAACTCGCCTTCTCTTTGCCATCATCCCAACTGGGCGGGTTGAAGTAAAAGAACTAGCTCCTAGCCTTTTACTTGGCTGCGGGCTGCGGTTCAGGCCTCACGGTGTCGATATGCATCGTTGGCTCAATCGTGAGCATCAGGACGGAATTGGCCGCAATCCAATGATCCGTCGTGCCCTGCGTAATAATAATCCAATCAGAACTCATGCCCTTCAAGGTTCCTGTCAGGCTAACCTCTGCGCCATTAACGCCGTCCGTTGTAGGAGAGATCGGAAGAGTTCCTGCCGCCCCCAAAGCATCGCGTCGGAATTGGACTACACACATTTTGCCAGTGGGTATCGTAGACCGTGTCTCGCATCCTGCCAGCAGCACACCGGCAAGCAGCAACAAGAGCACTTTCAGCAAACAGTCTCTCATTTCATCCAAGTCCTTTCGTGTCGAAGGTCGGGATCAATGCTTGCCATCATGGCCCCCGCCCTCTGGGATTTTCGCCCCTTCCTTTTCAAATCGTTGCGAACACGCCGGAAACAGAGGAGGCGACACAAGAGGCGTTGGCAGATAATCGCCAAACGGGACTTTCGCAACTCACAGGGCAACCCGCCCTCACCCCCAGCCCCTCTCCCGCATGCGGGCGAGGGGAGGCGTTATAGGAACCATTGGCTGCGTAGCCGCCGATCAGCCCCTCTCCCGCACGCGGGCGAGGGAAGGCATTGCTGAAAGCGGATGGGGAGGGATTCGAACCCCCGGTAGACTCTCGCCTACAGTGGTTTTCAAGACCACCGCCTTAGACCGCTCGGCCACCCATCCGAAATTTCCGGCAGCTTATCGCTCTTCGCTGCACTGCGTAGGTGTTGCCAAGGATTCTTTTCCACGGCCGGATCGGCCGGCAAATTAGGCCTGAAAGCCAAAATTGCAATGAAACTACGATCCTCGCCAACATCGGCATCTATAAGGCCAAAACTATCATATCATGGATGCCGCGTCCAGGCGTTCAGAGGCTCTTTCTGGGGCTATCCATGCTTACAGGACGCTCAAATAATGCTTGCACCGCTTATGCTGCTCAAAAAAGCCGGGCGTTTTTACATTGGGCAACAACACCAACACTTGTCGGCCTCCCACCCTCTCTTGGTGCGGTAACTTGGAACCGCTGGCAGGTTCATTATTTCATTTTTTGGCGAAAAACACCCCGCAGCCCCCTCTAGTGGGTGCATGAAACTACAAAATTCGTCTGGTGTTGAGGAGAATAGAAGGAAAGGCCACTGCGGGGAACAAAGACGCCTACTATTCTCGAAATTGCCGGAAACGCCACCAGACCGAGCCGGCTGCGTGCGGAGAACGTGGGAACGCCATGAGCCAAGATTCTCAAACCGATAAATTCGTCTCTCTTTACACGGCTTGCCAGCGGCGGCTCTATGTGTATGTCCGTTCCCATGTTCCCTCGGCGGCCGATTGCGACGACGTGCTTCAGAATGTGAGTGCCGTGCTTTGGGAGAAATTCGCGGAATATCGGCCCGAGGAAGATTTCGCGCGTTGGGCATTCGGCGTTGCTCGCTTGGAGATATTGAAATATCGCCAAAAGCAGAGCAGCCGTGCGACACGCTTGCGGTTGGAATTGGCCGACCTCGTGGCCCAGGAAACACTGGAGGTTAGCGAAACGGCCGACGCGCTCAGCGAGATGTTGCGGAAATGCGTTGAAAAACTATCGCCGTGGAATCTGGTGATCCTTCGGCAACGTTTCGATGACGGCAAAAGCGTCCATGAGATTGCACAGAAGTTGAACCGGACCGACAACGCCGTCTACAAAACGCTTCAGGGCATCTACGACAAGCTTTACGATTGCGTGAAGTCGGAGGAGACGGGGAGGACATCGCCATGACGTTGTCGGCCGAAAACCTCCGCGAACTACGCAGCCTGACCGCCAAGCTCCATGAAGGGCGTCTTACCGACGAAGAGAGCCTTCGTCTGAAATCGCAATTAACGGCAAGTGCGGAATCTCGGCAAATCTTCTCCACCTACACGGCTATGGTCGCTTTGCTGGAAGTTGAATTGCCGACGATGAAGAGCCCGGACGACGATGTATTGGCCGCAGAAAATCCAGACCTGGATGCAGAATCCCTGCAATCGCTCGACCTTGATATCCAGGAGCCTGTCGATCGTTCGTCGCATCGTGCTGGATTGTTTTTCTCGGCATTTCAAAACGGTGTCAGCTTTTTCTCGCAAGAAGTCCCCTTTGCACTGCTCGTGGCGACCGTACTTACAAGTCTTGGGCTTTGGGGCGCTTCGCTGGTTTATGTCTCCCAGCCAGAACAAGTGGCAACCAGCCGCAAAGCGCCGTTGCCTGCTGCGGTGTTGCCGCCCGAGCGAGAGCACGTCGGTTGCATCACAAGCATGGTTGGCGTGAAGTGGGGAGCGGGAAATCCGGGCAACAGCCGGTTGCCGACGATCCATGAAGCAGATTGGAAAGCAGGAACCAAAAATAATCCATCGCCAATTGCCCTGGGCGACAAGTTTGCCCTGGCTTCGGGCTTGATGGAAATTTCTTACGATACCGGTGCGAAGGTGATCCTTCAGGGGCCTTGCCTGTATGAAGTGGACTCCCGCGAAGGTGGATTTCTCACAGTTGGCAAGTTAACGGCAAGATTAGAGAAGAGAGGGGAAAAAGTGGCCAGTGGCCAGTGGCCGGAAAAAGTGGCCAGTGGTCAGTGGTCAGTGGCCAGTGAAGCAAATC
>CAYWGR010000231.1:0-7121 GCA_964458015.1 uncultured Planctomycetaceae bacterium | reverse complement strand
GATCAGCTCGCGTTCTACACGGCCCAGGTATTCATCGAGTACGATGGTTTCGTCAGTCCGGCGCGGATGGGCGGCTGCTTGACCAGCCAGACGGAGCCGGTCGGGCAGATCGCTGACGTCGATCTCGCGTCCGGCTGCTTTTTGGTGGGCTTCGGCAATTGCTTGGGCCAATTCATCGAGGTTGCCGGGCCAGGGGTAACTGTCCAGCATATCCAGCGCTGCTTGGGTGAAACCGCCGATCTGGCGTCGTCCCGCGGCGTTTTGATTTTCAAGGAACAACTGGGCCAACAGCGGCAGATCGTCGCGACGTTGGGCCAACGACGGCAATTCGATGACGATCGTACTTAACGCGGCAGCCAAATCCGCGCGGAACTTTCCGCGGCGGGCCAGTTCGATCAACGGCTCGGCCACGGTTGCAATGAATCGCAACGTGGCAGGGCGTTGCAGCAACAAGCCGGCTACCACGACTTGGATCTCGGCGGATATTTCGTCGATGCCATGCAACACCAAAGTGCCTTGATTGGTTTGATCGTTTCGGCGATTGGTCGGCGTCGTGGCCTCGCGAATCGCGTCGGGTAGATCGACGCCCAACAGCGGGCAATCCAAGGCGGCGAAACGGGGGACAAATTCTTCTAAAGCGGCATGGGCGGCGGGAGATCCTTCGCTGCGATCAGGATGACGGGTGTGTTCAGTATGTGCCGGAGTATCGGCTGCCAGTTTGTTTTCGGTTGCCGCGTAATGGATCGTTGCGGCGAAGTGCCGGCGTCCGCTGCCTGTGGGGCCGACAAACAGCACGCTGCCATGACTAGCAATGGCCAATTCCACTTGCCGCCGGGCCAACCGCATAGCGGGCCCCTGCCCTATCAGGCGGTCGACCCGATACCGCGCGGCGGCTTCCTGGTGGAAGCGGCGAACGATTTCGTGCAGGGCAACGGAGCCCGCTTCCGCGATTTCGGCGGGAATTTTACAGGAGGCGTCGAAGGTATCGGAAGAACGATCGGCAGAAGTCGGCGGCAGATCCTCGGCGTCGAGCACGGCAATCACGGCCAATGGATTGTCGGTTGTGCCGCCGAACGTGATGAAGTTTGCGCGACGTTCGCTGATTTGTCCATTTTCGGCGATGCAGGAAACGCTGGTAATGGTGTTTTGAGCGGAAAGGGCTTGAGGCGGCGGACACAAGTTCGCGGCCGCCATGTCGAGTTTATCGGCCGTGGGATTGGAATGATAGACACAACGGCGGCCCAGGATGCCTTCGCCTGTTCCCAACCACTCTTGTGCGGCCTGATTGAGGAAGACGATCGTAAGTTCGTCGTCCAGCACATAGATGGGCTGTTCGGCCGCGTTGAGCAGTCGGATAAGTCCGGCTGCATGAGTGCGTTGGGGAGGCATTCTACGGATTCCGATCTGAAGGGGCGAGTCTCAAAAAGCTGCAAAATAAAAAATTTAATCCATACGATATCCGTTGTAGGCGTGTAAACGCACCGTACTCTACTTGAAGGTGTGTTTTACACACCCTATGAAAGCTGAAGTTGCTGCAAAGGGATGATGTAAGTTGAGAAAATCGCATATGGATGCGTACAAACGGCGTCCGACGGGTCGCAAATCGCTCGATGGTCGGGATGTTTTAGAAATTATCGCAGTGGCTTTTTTTGCGGTCGGGAACTATTTTGCGTCGATGTGAGATACAGCTATCACACGTCCCTTCGATGATACCAGAGTCAGCGAAAACATCAACAGAACAAATACAGGGTGTGCCGCCACTCCAGGCTGCGGGGCAGACTGGGGTGGCGGCTTTTTTTGTTTCTTGCATCAAAGGGGCCGGAAAAACTCCCGCGGCGATGACCAGCAGCGTACAGAGGACGGCCGCGGACCAGGGGCCGGCGCCGCCCTCGGCCCGGGGTGTGGCCAATGGGGTGCGGAAATACAGGACGCCGACCACACGTAGATAATATGCGGCGGCTATGGCCGCATTGAGAGCCCCGGCCACAGCAAGGCCCAGGAACCAACGCCCTACATTGGAACTGCTTTCGGCCCAGCCGGCGATGTCCAAAACGCTTCCAAAAATGCAAAATTTACCCCAAAAACCGACAAGCGGCGGCACGCCGGCCAAGCTGAACATGCAAACGGCCAACATGGCGGCGGGCCAAGGGCGGGTTTGCGCTAAGCCTGCAAGTTCTTCGATGCCGTCGAGGCTTCGCACGGGGCGGCCGAGGTATTCCAGCAATGCAAAGACGCCTAGCGTCGCGGCAGCATAAGCAGCTATGTAGAACAACAAGGCTCCGATGCCGCTCCAGTTGGTTCCATGACGGGCAGCTAACGCCGCGGCCAAGCCCATCAACATGTAGCCTGCCTGGGCAATGGACGAATAAGCCAATAGCCGGCGGAGATCGTCTTGCCAGAGGGCTAGGAGGTTGCCGACCGTCATGGTTAGAATAGAAACGATCAAGACGATTTGCCAGGAGCAGGGTTCGAGGCCGGGCATGGCGGCAACGATGAGCCGGGCCATTGCGATCAGGCCGGCCGCCTTGGGAATCACGGACAATAGCGCGGCGTTGGGATAGGTGGTTCCTTGATAGACGTCGGGCGCGTAAAAATGAAACGGCACGGCGGCGGCTTTGAAGCAGAGGCCCGCGAACACGAGGACCAGAGCCAGCTTGGAGAGGATCGACAATTTGGCCGGCTCGGATGCGGCATTGTTGAAAAACACTTGTATAGCCGACAAATCGGTGGCGCCGGCTTGGCCGTAAAGGAAACTGAATCCGTACAGGAGAATTGCCGACGACAGGATGCTTAGGAAGAAGTATTTGACGGCGGATTCCTGGCTAAAGTCGTCGCGTCGGCCGAGGTAGAGCAGAATGTAGGTTGGAATCGAAATGAGTTCCAGGCTGACGAACAGCAACACTAAATCGCCTGACGCGGCCGTGAGCATTAGGCCGACGATGCTGAGCAATAAAGATCCGATGTATTCGGGCATGGCGTCGGATGCCAAGAGCACAAGCATCGCGCCGAAGGCTAGAGCTGCCCAGCGCCCGTAGCAAGCCATGAGATCGAGAGCCAACGGTTCAGCGGTCGAGGTTTTTCCGTGTTGAAGCCATAGAAGAGCTGCCGCCCCGGCAATGGCTGCGCCGGCGATGAATTGCCATGCCTTGAACGACGCGAAAAACGCGCCGCCAAGATAGATCGCCACCGCAGCGGCGATCAGCACGGTCTCGGGCGTCAGAAGTTGGACGGTTTCGAAGGTCATTAGCTAGGAGTTAGGGGTTAGGGGCTCAGGGCCGATCAGTTTTCAGTAGGGCGGGTCGAGCGAAGCGATGGCCCGCCTTGAATTCTTCGCAAAATGGCGGGCCGTCGCTTCGCTTGACCCGCCCTACGCTTTTCCCAAATTCAATAATTGAATGGCCCTGGTTAGGGGCTGGGGACGAGAGGGGCGAGGGATGGCTATCGCCCACGTCAACGGAAGCATCGCGAGGTTGGTTGCCAATGCTTTTGTCGGCTGCTCGCATTGCGGGCGTCATTAGGACATCGAGAGTCGGGGTCATGCGGTCGAGGAAGAAACGAGGGGAGAGACCGATCCAGACGATCAACACAAGAAGCGGCGCGAGGCAGCTTATTTCACGCAAGGAAAGGTCTTGGGGAGGTGCATTGGAATGCTTGTGTTCGGGTTCGCGGAGATGGCCGAAAAACACACGTTGCACCATCCATAGCATGTACCATGCGCCCAAGATCACGCCTAGTAGGCCGACGACGCCAAGAATGCGGAAGGGAAGCCATGCGTAGGCCGGGGCATCGAGCCAGCCGCGTTGAAAGACACCTAAGAGGACGAGGAATTCGCCGGCGAACCCGTTGAGGCCCGGCACTGCGATGCTGGAGAGCGATAGCACGAGAGCGAAGAACGCAAGGATGGGCAAACGCCGGGCGAGTCCGCCGAGTTCGGCAATTTGGCGTGTGTGGTAGCGTTCGTAGATCATACCGACGACGGCGAACAGTCCGCCGGTGGATAGGCCGTGGTTGATCATCTGGAGAACGCCGCCTTGGATGCTGAGGCGGTTCAGCGCGAAGAGGCCTGCCAGGGCAAGACCCATGTGGCTGACGCTGGAGTAGGCGATCAAGCGTTTGATGTCGTTTTGGGCAAGTGCCACGAGTGCGCCGTAGATGACACCGGCCAGCGCGATCGCCAGCAGCCAGGGCATCAGCAGAACGGAAGCCTCGGGAAGCATCGGCAGATTGAATCGAGCAAACCCATAAGAACCGACTTTGAGCAAAACGCCGGCCAAAAGGACACTGCCGGCCGTGGGGGCTTCGACATGCGCCAGCGGCAACCATGTATGCAGCGGAACCAGGGGAACTTTAATCGCAAAGCCGAGGAACAATGCCACGAAGATTCCGATTTGCCAGGTCAGATCCATGCGGTTGTCGGCGAGCGATTGCGTTAAGGCGGGGATCGAAAAGGTCATTTTCCACGCGGCCGGATCGCCGACGGAATGCCAAAAGTTCCAAAGCACGATGGCCAACAGGCCGAGGAACGTTAGCACGCTGCCGGTGAAGGTGTATAAGAAGAATTTGAGGGCTGCGCGGCGGCGTTCGTGGCTGCCCCAGATGCCGATCAGGAAGAAAAGCGGAATGAGCGTGAACTCGAAAAAGATGTAGAAAAGAATAATATCGCGTGCGACGAAAACACCGAGCATGCCTGTTTCTAGAACCAGCAGCAAGCGGTAATAGAGCGACGCCTGCTGGTCGATCGTTTCCCAACCAACCAAAACGGCAACGATCATTAAAAGGGCCGTGAGGCCGAATAGCCAGAGGCTCAGTCCGTCGAGACCGATGCTGAAGCGAACATCGAGCGGCGTATCGGCTGAACCGAGCCAAGGGAAATCGATGGCCGCGAAAGGATCTGTTCCACCGGGATAACGTGCCATGAGCACTACGGCCATGCCGAATGTCACCAGCACCACGGCCAGCGCCCACTGGCGCGACGATGTTCGATCACCGCCCAGGAGCAAAGCTCCGGCCAAGGGAAGGAACACGGTAATGAGAAGTAGTGAGGACACGAAGTAGTGGCTAGTGGTTAGATAAATGTTCAATGACCAAGGTTCAATGTTCAATTATTTGAGGTGTGGGGGAGGATCTGTTTCTAATCCCTAATCCCTAATATCTAATCCCTCATAGTAGCATGGCTCCGAGCATGGCGAGAAGTCCGAGCATCATGGCGAGGGCGTAAAATTGGGTGAGACCATTTTGCAGGGGACGCAACCCGGCTCCGAGCCAGCGAGGCGTCTTGCCGCAAAGGTCTACGAGATCATCAATGACATACTGATCGAATAGTGCTGCTAGTCGAGCGAGGGCCTGCATCGGGCGGACGACGAAGAGCGAGTAGATCGGGTCGAAAAAGAACTTGCCGGATGAAAGACTGTAAAGCCCAAAGATATCCATGAAGCGGGCGAGCTTGGCCGTGCCGGTTTGATCGCCTAGATAGAGCGTGGCGGTCAGGATGATGCCGACCAACGTGATTCCGGTGCTCATGGCGCCGATTTTCCAATGCTCGGTCGTTTGGGCCGAGGATTCCACAACCTCGGAAGGCAAGAAGGCCAGCGAGGGTGTTGATTTCAGAAATGCGGCAAGGCCGTGCGTCCACTCGAAATACGCACCGACGACCAACGAACCGAACGCCAGCAGCATCAGGGGGACGGTCATGACGCCGGGCGACTCATGGGCGTGATGTCCGGCCTCGGGCGGAATTCGTTCGGGGCCGTAGAATACCAGGAAAAACGGCCGAAATGTGTAGAGACCGATCAGAAGGATGCCGAGCATGACGCTGCCGAACAACAGATGGTAAATGTTGCCGTCGGCGCCTTGGCTTGCGCGTTGATACAGGGCCAACAGGATGGCGTCTTTGCTCCAGAAACCGGCGAACGGGATGACGCCCGCGATGGCTAACGAGCCGAATAGGAAGGTGCTGTGCGTGATGGGCATCCGACGGCGCAGTCCGCCGAGCCGGCGAATGTCGATCACGCCGCCCATGGCGTGCATGACGCTGCCGGCGCCGAGGAATAACAGAGCTTTGAAAAAGGCATGGGTCAACAGATGGAACATGCCGGCCGTGACGCCTAGAATGGTGCCAGTGCCCAGGGCGACGAACATATAGCCCAAGTGACTGATGGTGGAATAGGCGAGGATGCGTTTTAGGTCGGTCTGGGTGATGGCGATGATGGCGCCTAGGAGGGCTGTTGCGCCGCCGATGATCGCAACTACTTGCAAGGCATCCGGCGACGCGGCAAAAAGCGGCATACATCGGGCGACCATGTAGACGCCCGCCGTGACCATCGTGGCGGCGTGAATCAACGCGCTGACGGGCGTGGGGCCTTCCATGGCATCGGGCAGCCAAACGTGCAGCGGCAACTGTGCGCTTTTGCCGCACGCGCCCAGCATCAACAGCAAGCAGATCGCCGTGGCGGGCCAATCGTGGTTGAAGCAGCCGCTTTCTAGCCGTGATTGGCCCAAGATGCCGATCTCAACGAGTTTTCCGCCTGCGATAGTATCGTGGAAATTGAGCGAGCCGTAGGTAATCCAAATCAGGAACAGAGCGAGCAGAAATCCGCAATCGCCGATGCGGTTTACCAAAAACGCTTTCATTCCTGCCGCGGCCGCCGCCGGTTTTTCATACCAAAAACCGATCAAGAGGTAACTGCACAGGCCGACGAGCTCCCAAAACACAAACAACAGCACGAAATTGCCGGCTGCCACAAGCATGGTCATCGAGAACACGAACAGGCCAATGTAGGCGAAGAAACGCCAACCGCCGGGATCGCCGCGCAGGGAGCCGATCGAGTAGACAGCGACCCAGGCGGATATGCAGGTGACGATCGCAAGCATTGTGGCCGTTAGAGGATCGGCCTGAAGAACGATGTCGATGTTGAAATTCCATACGTGTCGGGCGTATTCCGGCGATCCGGGTTGCCATCCAATATATTCCAAATGACTTGTTTTTGATATTGCTTGCGGTGCGCTGCACCAATTCCAAAGCTTGACGACGGTTACGGCTTTTTCGGCATTGGCGACCCGCCCTGCCCTGCCCTGTTCGGCCGTCTGCTCGATCTTCTGCTGCACCTGGAACACTAACGCAA
>CAYWGR010000230.1:0-7148 GCA_964458015.1 uncultured Planctomycetaceae bacterium | reverse complement strand
GGACGTGTTTCGTGATCGGCCAACTGGCGTACATGGCCAACATGCTCAGAAACGACGTTAAAAGCACCAGGGGCAGGTTGATGCCGTCGACGCCTAGAAAATAATAAATGTCGAAACCGGGGATCCATGCCCTATGCAGCATGTTTTGCATCCCGGCCGTTCCCAAGGCGAATCGGCCCGTCGTCGGCGGATTGGTATACGTGGGAAAAGCCAGCCAGAGCGTCAGCAGGAAAACGGCAATCGTGACCTGAAGCGAAAAGCGACGAATGGCCGCGTTGGTCTCGCGGGGCACAAGACATAAAATCAACGCCCCGATAGACGGCAAAAAAATGATCAGGCTATAAAGCCAGGTCAAGCCAACGCGCGGATCGGAAAAATCGAGTATCGACATTGTAGTAACTAGTGGTCAGTGGTCAGTGGCTTGTGGTCAGTGGTCAGTAACTAGTGGTCAGTGGTTAGTGCGAAGCCGCGAGCGGCTGTTTCTAATCCCTAATCCTTAATATCTAATCCCTTGTTTATTTCTTACATTCCCGCGAATGCATAACTCCAATACAAACTAATCAGCACGAACAGACCTACGGTGCCGACGCCCAACCAGAGGACGTATTGGCCCAAGTAGCCGGTTTGCAACACCCGCAGCCGTATTCCCACGGCATAGGTCCATCGCGCCATTAAATTCACCGTCGAATCGACGAAAATTCGGTCGATCCAATCGTCGATACGCGCAGCCAGTGCGACCAGCTTGGCCAAATTATCCGCCAGCCAGTCGAGCACATATTTGTCAATCGCGGCGATCCAACCGGAAATATGCAATAGCGGCCGGATGAAAAGGAATCCGTACAATTCGTCGATCCACCATTTGTGGACCAACAACCAGTAGATCGGCGAGAAGGTGCGCTGGGCATCCTTCGGGTCTAGCTTGCGCAGACCATAAAAAGCCGTGGCCAGCAAAAATCCGACGGCCGCGACGCCAAAGGCCGCCCATTCGGCAATTGTGGCTACCGAGGGTATGTGGGCTAAATGTTCTTCCGGCATCACCAAGCTTGGCCAAATCGTTCCAGGAGCGCTACCGGCTTCGATGCCTGCGGGAATGGCCTGTCGCAACAACGGCTCAAGTCCGAAATAGCTCCAGCCGGCCACGGTCGCTGGAACCGACAAAATCACAAGCGGCACGGTCATCAACCGCGGCGATTCGTGGGCATGGTGTTCGATGCTCGAGTCGCGAGTCTTACCGGCAAAGGTCATAAACCACATGCGGAACATATAGAACGCCGTCATGCAGGCGCCCACCAGTGCCGAGTAGTAAAACACAGCGCCGAACCGGTGGTTATGATTCCAGAACGACAGGGCCTGTGCGACGATGTAATCCTTCGAGTGGAAACCGCTCAGGCCAATTACGGTCGGGATGCCTGCCCCGGCGATGGCCAAACAGCCGATCAACATCGTGGCGGCCGTAATCGGCATTTTGCGACGCAGGCCGCCCATCTGCGGCATTTCGTTCGTGCCGCACGCATGGATCACCGACCCGGAGCAGAGGAACAAAAGCGACTTGAAGAAGGCGTGCGTGAACAGGTGGAACATTCCGGCCAGCCATCCGCCCATCCCCAGGGCCAACATCATAAAGCCCAACTGACTGACTGTTGAGTAAGCCAAAACGCGCTTGATGTCGGTGGCTGTCAAGGCAATCGAGGCCGCCAACAACAAGGTGATGCAACCGACACTCGCGATCACCAGCAACACTTCCGGCGTAAAGACCGGATAAAAACGGCCCACCAAGTAAACGCCCGCCGCCACCATCGTCGCCGCGTGGATCAACGCGCTGACAGGCGTGGGGCCTTCCATCGCGTCGGGCAGCCAAACGTGCAGCGGAAACTGAGCGCTTTTGCCCACGCAGCCGCAGAAAATCCCGAGGCCCGCAACGACCAGCAATCCGTAGCCGAAACCCGCTTCACGCCATAAAGGCAGCTTCGCGGAGATTTCGTCTTCGGCCGCCAGATTGTCGAACCCATGCCGTTGGACGATTTCGGCCACGTCTTTTTGCTTGGCCATCAGAACCATTTTATCAGGCGTTTGCAAACGGTGTTCCTGCGCGGCGGGGCGAACCTGTTCGAAGATTTCGTTGTACGCGAACGTGCCCATGCCCGACCAAACGGCCATGAGCCCGATAATCATGCCGAAGTCGCCCACGCGGTTGACGATAAACGCCTTGTTTGCCGCGTTCGAAGCGCTTTTGCGCTCGAACCAAAAACCGATCAGCAAATAGGAACAGATGCCGACCAATTCCCAAAACACGAACACCATCGCGATGTTGCCGGCCACGACGAGCCCCAACATGCTGAAGCAAAACAGCGACAGATATTGGAAAAAGCGGTGATAACGACCTCGCCGGGCCATGGGCTGACCGTCGCCCAGCGGGGCCAGCGTGTCGAACACTTCCGAAAGCTCGCCATGCATGTAGGCGATCGAATACATGTGAATGCATGAGGCCACGAGCGTGACCATGCAGAACATGCCCAATGTGAGCGAATCGATATAGTAGCCGATCGTCACCTTGAGCATCCCGAAGCTGCCCAGGACGTACCAATCGCCAACAATGGGGGCCGGCGAAGCGACGGCATGGGCCTCATGGCCGCCTGCGATCAGCGGGTTGTGAGCAAACCAGATGCCCGTGGCCGTGACCGACAAAAAGAAGCTCGACAGAATCGCCGCCATTGCCACGTGCGCGGCGTTGCGTCCGGCTCGCCCCAACCGCGGACCGAAAAACACGATCAGCGTGAAGGAAACCAGCGGCGACAGCCAGGCTCCGGCCAGCAGAAACGGCACTGTAGTGTTTAAGTCCATATCAATTTCGGTAAGTATCTACAATTCGGTCATTCCGAGCGAAGCGAAAAAAACGTTCTCTCCGCGGTTCTCTATCCCTTCAACTCTGTTCCTTGATTCACATCCACGTCGGCATGGGTGTGGTAGTAATTCAACGCAATCGCCAGGGCGACGGCCGCCTCGGCTGCTGCCAGCACGATCACAAACAGGGCGATCAACTGGCCGTCCAAACCCAAGGCATTCGTCGGGTCGGCCCGCAGTGCCGGGCTGCCGAAGGCGATAAAATTCAAGTTCGCCCCGTTCAGCACCAGCTCGATGCCCATCAACACGCCCAAAATGTTTCGCTTCGTCGCCATGCAGACGATGCCGCACACCAACAAGACGGCGCTAACCGCCAGATAGTGCGACAGTCCAATGGGTTCGGTCAACAAATTCATAGTTACACACTATGCCTCACGGAGGCATCTTCATCAGGTCGTCCAACAAACGAATCATTTCCGAGGCTTGCACGGAGGAGGTTTGTTTCGGCTCCGCGCGTCGCCTGGCCCGGGCCAGGTAGGCCGCTCCCACAAGGACCACGACCAAGTGGATCGAGATGATTTCGAAGGCCAGCAATTGGCCCGACATCCCGCCGCGTTTCAGTGGATTATGCTCCTCGACTTGATCCGCGCGAATGCCCATCAAGCCCAAGCCCAGCCGTGCGGCCGTCGGCTGATCGGCCTTGGCTTCGGCGACGGTTTCCTTGTCCGGAGCCGACCAATCTTGAATGCTCGTCGCCGCTTGCAGCAGAATCGCCAACAAGGAACCGCCGACGATCACGGCCATAATCCACTGGCCGCCGCCGGTTTTCATCGAAACAAACGGCCCCTTTGCCGTCAGCATCACACCGAAAACAAGCAGCACCAGCGTGCCGCCGACGTAAACCATCAGTTGACCCGCGCCGAGGAAATCGGCGCCGGCCAGGAAAAACAGGCCCGACACGGCCCCGAGCGACAGCACCAGAAAACAGGCCATCCGCACGATGTTCGATGCAAATACCACGGCCAGGGCCGACAGACACGTCAGGCCGGCAAACAGCAGGAAAAAGCAGCTATGCCAGTTGATTTCGTTCATGGGGTTGCGTCTCCTTGCCCGACAACAGCGCGCGATGCCATATCGGCCACTGGCTTTTCAACAGACTCGCCGGCGTCTTGGCGCCACGGCTTGGGATGCGATTCGGGCCGGTCGATCACCGTGAACGAGCGCCGCGCCTCGGCCACAACGCCGCCCGGGAGGAAATACGCCCACAGCATCGCGCCGGCCAACATGGCCGAAACGATCGGCACGCAATACTTCAAGCAGGTCGTCATCACGTGGTCGATTCGCAACCGGGGCAACGACCAACGCGCCCAGATCATGCAAATCACGGCCAAAACCGTTTTCGCGATGAAGCCGCACAAGCCGAACACGTTGCCGATCCAGCCGAGCACCGTATTCGGGTCGCCGTTGAGACCAATCGCGGAACAGATCGGAATCGGCCCGTTCCAACCGCCCAGGAACAGCACGGTTCCCAGTCCGCTGATGACAAACATCGCCGGATATTCGGCCATGAAAAACACGACCCAGCGGAAGCCGGAATACTCGGTCAAAAAGCCCGCGACCAGTTCGCTTTCGGCCTCGGGCAAGTCGAACGGCGCGCGATTCGTGCTGGCCAACGCGCAGGTGCAGTACACCCAAAATGTCACGAACGTGAACGGATCGTGCAGAATGTTCCAATTCCAGAACCAACCGGCCTGGGCGTTGCCGATCTGAACCAGATCCATCGTGCCGCAAATCAACACGGGGACGACGACGCACAGGCCCAATGGAATTTCGTAGCTGACGACCTGCGCTGCTTCACGCATCGCCCCGTAGAGCGACCACTTTGAGCCTGAAGCATATCCGCCCAAGATCACGCCGAACACCTCTAGCCCCGATACGGCCAGGATGAAGAACGCGCCGGCGTTCAATTCCAGAGCCACCCAGCCGTTGGCGAACGGCAATGCCAGAAACGCGCAAAACGACGCACAAAAACTGACATACGGCGCCAATCGGAACAACGGCTCGTCGGCCGCCGTGGGAATCAGGTCTTCCTTGCATAGCAACTTGATGCCGTCGGCCGGCGGTTGCAGCCAGCCGAATCGACCGCCGACCCGCGTCGGTCCCAAGCGATCTTGAATGCGGGCCGCGACCTTCCGTTCCAACCAAATAAACACCGCCGCCGAGCACAGCGCGGTCACCAAACAAAGCACGCATTGAATCAATGCAGCAATGGTGTACGCCAGCCAAGCCGGAATCGGTATTAGTGTGATTAGTTCGGTCATGAACAAATTAGTGGTTAGTGGTTAGTGGTTAGTGGTTAGTGGTTAGTGGCTAGTGGTTAGTGGCTAGTGGCTAGTGGTTAGTGGCTAGTGGTTAGTGGCTAATTTTTTGCAGAGATTTACATAGTCCGCTAAGGAGCCGTCCAATTTCAGCCGTTATGTCAAGTAATTTTGATTCTAGTGGTGATTCAATATATCCGAGACGCTGGGCAATAAGGATTTGTGTTTCTACTTCTCTCAAGGATCCTTGCGACATTGAAAGGAAATGCAAAAAATCACGGGTAGTATTACGTCCTTGCCCTTCAGCAATGTTCGAGGGGATCGAAATGGCCGCTCGACGTATCTGACTTGTTAAACCATATAACTCTGTATTAGGAAAATGGGTAGTGGCGTTATAAATGTGTTCTACAAGATCCATCGCTTTTTGCCAAACAATCAATTCTTGATAGTGTTTTAACGCCATCGTGGAACCAATCGCCAATTCACCTGCTTTACTAACCACTAGCCACTATCGATCAATTTCTCCCAACACGATATCCAACGACGCAACGACCGCGGGCATGTCGGCCACGAGCAAACCGCGGCACAATTCCGGCACGATCGAAAGGTTGCTGAAACTGCTACTGCGAATCCGCACGCGCCACGGCACGGCCGATCCGTTGCTGATGATCATGAAGCCCATCTGGCCCTTCGGCGCCTCGGTTTCCAAATAGGTTTCGCCCTTGGGCAGCTTTTTCTTGATCTCGATCGGCCCCTCGACTTCGTCCGTCGCCTTCGAGTATTTTTCCATCCCTTGGCGAATCAGGTCGATCGACTGCACAACTTCAAGCATGCGCACGAAGTATCGATGCCAACTGTCGCCCACCACGGCCGCCGCCGGAACCGGCGGATACGGATGATCGGTTGGATAACGGCCATCGATCGGTGCGATTACCTGCCACGTGTAGCCATCGTACATCTCGGTGTAAATCGGCTCGCCGTCACGTCGCAAATCCCAATCAACGCCGCTGCCGCGCAATACCGGGCCGGTGCATCCGTAGTCGATGGCCATTGCCGCCGACATCACGCCGACATTGGCCATGCGGTGGATGAAAATCGCGTTGTTCGTCAGCAATGCATGCAACTCGTCGATCACCGGCTCGAATTGAACGAGAAAATCCTCGCATCGCTTCAACCAGCCGGGCGGCAAATCGGCCGTCACCCCGCCGGGAACGATGTAGCTGTACGTAAGGCGCGCGCCGCACACTTCCTCGAACAGATTGACGATCTTCTCGCGCTCGCGGAACGTCCAGGTGAACGGCGTAAAGCTGCCGAGATCGAGCCCGCTACTGCTGGCTGCCACTAGATGGTTGGCAATGCGGCCCAACTCGGCAATGATGACTCGCAGATGCCGCGTTTTTTCCGAAACGCGCTTGCCCAGCAATTTTTCGACGCACAACGACCAGCCGAGATTCATGTTCATCCCGGCCAGGTAGTCGAGCCGGTCGGTATACGGCAAAAACTGACGCGGCGTAAGGTTCTCGGCGATTTTTTCGGCCGAACGATGCAGATAGCCGATGTGCGGCGTCGCTTCCATCACTACTTCGCCGTCGGTGCGCAACGCCAACCGCAATACGCCGTGCGTGCTGGGATGCTGAGGCCCCATATTGATCAGCATCTCGTCCGTGCGGACGTCGAATTCGACGGAGTCGGGCTGTACGCGATTCGTCTGCATCAGTCTACCTCGTCGGAATCCCGTGATATTCGGCCGGCTGCTGATAATCCTTGCGCAACGGATGGCCTACCCAATCTTCCGGGCAGAGAATGCGGCGCAGATCGGGATGCCCCAGAAAAAACACGCCCGACAGATCGAACACCTCGCGCTCATGCCACTCGGCCGTGCTCCACACGCTGCTCACGCTTGGAACTTCGGGCAATTGGCCCGGTTCATCCTCCATCCAACGCGGCAGTTGCACCTTGAGCACCAGACGATGCCGATGCATCGTGCTC
>CAYWGR010000229.1:0-7362 GCA_964458015.1 uncultured Planctomycetaceae bacterium | reverse complement strand
TCCACTGGTAACTTGTCCAACCGTCCGGGTGCCGTCCCGAACGTCGGAACCCTGGCGAGCGGCGCGTTTCCCATCCAGCACCAAACCGACGCGAACTTGCTTCGGCGGTTGTTTTTGAATGCGCAACAAGGCATCTCGACCGGGAAAATCGTAGCCCACCAGATGACATGCAAACCCCAAACCCGCTTGGAATGGGTCGATTTGCTCGGAAATCTCATGTCCGTAAAGCGGCATCCCGGCCTCGAGCCGCAAGGTATCGCGTGCGCCCAACCCCGCAGGCACCACGCCCAGCGGCTTGCCCAATTCCATCAGCACTTCCCAAACGGCCGGCGCAATGCTGGCCCCCAGGCTAAGCTCGAAACCATCTTCGCCCGTATAGCCCGTGCGGCTGATGATGCAGCCCTGGCGTTGGGCGGCCGGATGCAAAATCAACGATTGGGCACCCCGATAATACCGCATGGATTGAAGATCAACATCCACCAGCGGCTGTAAAAGCTCGACCGAACGAGGCCCTTGAATGGCGAACATGGCCCAAAGACGGCTTACGTCGTTCCAAATGATCTCCTGCCCGGGCCGTTCCGCACGTTCCTTGGGCAAGTGCGCTGAAACCCAATCGACAATCTTCGCCCTGTTGCTGGCGTTGACCACCAGCAAAAAGAACGGCTGGCCATGCGTGTTGTGGTAGTACCCCACCAACACGTCATCAAGGATGCCTCCCTCGTCGTTGGTCACCAGGGAATAGCGAATTTGCCCCAACTCCATGTCTGCCACGCGCCGCGTGAGCAATTCGGCCAGAAAAACCGCTGCCCCGGGCCCCTCGAAACGCAGCCGGCCCATGTGCGAGATGTCGGCTATCCCCACCGCGGAGCGAATTGCCTGATGCTCTTGTATAATCGATGTAAATTGGACCGGCATGGCCCAACCGGCAAAATCAACGATACGCCCGCCATGGGACGCATGCCAATCATAAAGAGGGGTTTTCCGAATCGTTGCATCCATGGCCGACCTCCTCGCAAGAATCCTCGTGCCAAGACGGCGGAAAAGCTGCCGTTTGGAGAAATGACCATTGTAGCAATCCAACACACAATGGCCAGTGGGGGGAGGTTTCTACGGGGCGGTCGTAGATTGGTCGTAGATTAACAGACAGGGCGCGGACAGGCATTCTTCGCAAACCCCAATATTATCACACATTCTTGCGTATCGTAAGTAGCTGCCAACAAACGACATGCGTGACATTGCGACGCATCGCCTAACAACTTATGTGATATTTGCCTTGACTATGGCCACGTTTTGTGATAATTGTTAAGTAGATTGCCGATACGTGCATTACCTCGTGGTGTGGGGACATCGCATGGCAGAGCTTTTTGGGCGGTATTATGTGAAGCCAACAACGGCAGCCATACAAGATGCACTGAGGCTCTTTCCTAAATATAGACACTATCAAGAGGCGCGCAGGCACGCGTTAAAGCTTGCATTCTGGCCAGGATTTGAAGGCGGTGGCGGAGTCGTTGAGGATTTGCATTGGTCGTGGATAGACGGAATGCCAGATCCCCGCGCGGCAGAGCTAAGAATTCATGAGACTATTGGCGGCTGCGACAATCTGAGAGTTATTTTTTATGTTTCAAAGCTGGTCCTGCCAAACGATCCCCTGCCAAGGATATGGACCTTGGCTGTAATGCAAAAGAAAACGAATAAATTTGACAAGCACGACCTGAAGATTTTTCGTGGAAGATTGATGATTCTGCTCAAGAGACACTATCCACAAAACTAATATATTAACTGATGAGGTATAGAGCCATGACAGCAACAAAAACTGATCGTGCCGCCAGCTTGCTCGCAACTAACGTCAAGGTTTTTTTGGAAATCAAGAGCGCCTATGATGAATGCGATGCCGAAATACGCGAAGTGATTGACGAAATGTGTGTAATCTGTGTGAGCGACGATTCCAGCGAAGCCCAAAAGCACATGGCAATGCACACTTTACTGGAGGCACTGTTTCCGAGTCTTGCGGTTGACATTTCGGACGGCGTGACACGCATGCGATCACTGCCAGAATCCAAGGCTTACGAATCGGAAATGGATGCACAAGAGGCAACATTTGCAGAACGGCTAAAGTCTGCAATGCAGCAAAAGGGGTGGAGCCAGGAAAAACTCGCGGAAAGAACAGGAGTCGGCCAACCGGCCATCTCGAATATGCTGAATCGCCAAAGCAGACCACAAACGAAAACGGTTCGCCGAATTGCCGAGGCACTGGATATTGAACCACAAGAGTTGTGGCCAGATATTGCCAACAAGGCAATAGAGAAGTAAGGCTTTTTTCTCCACCTCAGCCGCACTCGATGCGGCGTTATTTTTGCGACTTCATGCTAATTCTGCTCCGGAGATTTTTATGGTCCGAGCGTCTCGTTTTCGAACCGACCCACTACCGGTCTCTACCAACCCGTTGAAAACGGGTGCCGCTGCCGGCTCGTCCAGCCGTGGCCCGAAAATCGCGAAAGTCCACCTTTTTAACGAGCTGCTATCGACTGCTTTCTAAATACCTTGACACAAGCTTATAAAGCACGGCTCGGTCAATCGGCTTCGATAGGTAATCGTCGCAACCGACTTCCAGGCATTTTTCGCGATCACCCGTCATGGCATGCGCCGTCAGGGCAATCATCGGTGTAGTGATGCCCTTCGCCCTTAGTTCCTGGGCGGCCTTATAACCGTCCATCACCGGCATTTGCATATCCATGAGAATGAGATCGAACGGGCGATCCTCGCGAATCGCGGCCATGACAAGATCAATGGCCACGAGCCCATTTTCCGCTAGCGAGACCTCGGCCCCGGCCTTGGACAGCAGCAAGGAAATGAGCCGCTGGTTGTCTAAACCGTCCTCGACCAACAGCAAGCGGCCCTGAAGCCGGATGCGCTGGGCCTCGCTCGCCTTCGGCGCCGGCTCCGCAAGACAGACTTCTCCGGAAGTATGCTGCAACATGCGCACACCCTCCAAGGAACCCGCGTCCACCGTAAGACTAAAGACGCTGCCGACGCCGATCCGGCTCGACACGCTTATGTCGCCGCCGAGTATTTCGGCCAAGCGTTTGCTGATCGCCAGTCCCAAGCCCGTGCCGCCGAAGTTCCGGTTGGTCGATGAATCACCCTGCATGAACGGCTGAAAAAGCTGCTGAATCTGCTGCTCGGTCATGCCGATGCCGGTGTCCACGATGGAGAACTGCATTTTCAGTCGGTTATCTTCCGCCTTGACGAGTTGCCCCACAATCCGAACTGCGCCATGTTCCGTAAACTTGATGGCATTGCCGATCAGATTGATGAGAATTTGGCGCAAGCGGAGCGGATCCGATTGAATGGTTTCAGGAATGTCTCCATTCCATTCTGCAATGAGCGACAGGCTCTTGGCCGTTGCCCGAATACGCATCAACGAAAGAACATCGTTCACAACCGCCGCCGGCGAACAGGTAATCCGTTCCGTGACCATGCGCCCGGCCTCGATCTTCGAGAGATCCAGAATGTCGTCGATGATTTTCATCAAATGACGTCCGTTGCGCATGATGGTGCGAACGGCTTCGACTTCTTCTTTCCCTTGCAGGCTGTGCAGCAACAAATCGCCAAAGCCGAGAATCGCCGTCATGGGCGTGCGGATTTCGTGGCTCATGTTGGCCAAAAACTCGCTTTTTACGCGCGTCGCCGCCTCGGCCGCCTCTTTCGCGAGCTGTAAATCCATTTCCGCACACTTTTTGTCAGAAATGTCGCGAAATGTCCAGATACGCCCATAGAGTTGCTCGTTCTCGCCAACCACCGAGGTGGTATAGCGATCCAAAATTCTTCCATCCGCCAACTCAATCTCACCCCGAACGGTTTCCTCCGGATGAGCATAAAGATGCCACACTCTTTTCCGGAACTTCTCCGGATCCTTGGTAAGACTGGTAACATACTGGAGCAAGGGCGCATCGTTCGGATCGTTTCGAATATCCGTGGGGACATCGAACAATTCCACGAATCGTTGATTGCAGAGCAGCTTTTTCCCCTTGTTGTCGACAATCAAAATGCCGTCCAAGGTGGCATCCGTCTGCGCTTCCAGAAAAGCCGTCTTCCAACGTAATTCCTCTTCCGCCCTCTTGCGATCCGTGATGTCGCGGTCGCATCCTTGATATCCCTGAAATACTCCATGGGCGTCATAGAACGGAATGCCGCTGAATTGAACGATAACCCGAGAACCATTCTTGTGCTGAAGAACGTTCTCAATTTCAATAAACGGCTGACGACGCCCGGCAATCTCAGCAATCCAAGGTTTCATCCTCGCCACCTCTTCCGGCGGCATGAAATCATAAGGCGTTCGGCCGATCAACTCTTCCGGCTCGTAACCTAGGGCATCCCGAATTTTGGGGCTTACGAAGGTAAAGACTTCATGGGCATCCACCTCCCACACCCAATCGTTCATGGTTTCGGTCAGGATGCGGTAGCGGCGTTCACTCTTTTGCAATGCCTCCTCGGCCTGCTTACGCTTCGTGACATCGTGATCGTAGCCGCAATAACCTTGGTAATTGCCGTTTTCATCAAAGATCGGGATCCCGTTGGTTTCCACGACAATGCGCCGGCCATCCTTGGCGATAACCTCGTTCTCGAGTGCAACCAAAGGGCCGTGCTGCTTGGCAACTTCCCAAAACAAAGGCTCAATATTCTTGACTTCCTTGGAAGGCATGAAATCGAAGGGAGTCTTGCCGACAACCTCCTCCGGCTCGTACCCCAGCATGTCGCGAACCTTGGCGCTTACATAAGTATAAATGCAATCCGCATTGACTTCCCAAATGCAGTCCGAAGTGGCTTCCGTCAGGATTCGATAGCGATATTCGCTTTTACGGAGTGATTTCTCGATCCTTTTCCGATCGGAAATATCGCGCGTCACACCGATGATCCCGGTGGGCTTCCCTTCGCTGTCTCGAAGCGCGGACATGCGCAGTTCACCCCAAACCGTGCCTCCACTCTTGCGGATGAATTCCAGCTCAAACGTATAGGTCCGATCAAACAGACTGGGATCGCGAGCGGCATCCGCCATGATTTTCGCGAACGTTCGCAACACGAACTTGGCCGTGGCGGGCGTCATCGTCTCCGTAATGCCGCACGCCATCGTTTCTTCCGGCGTGAATCCCAATATCTGCTCGACCGAGGGACTGATGTACGTCCACTGCAACTGCATGTCGCACGCCCAAATGATGTCCTTCGTATTCTCGACCAGCAAGCGATAGAATTGGTCCCTCCAAGGCGACTCCTTCAGGGTCGGATAAGGAACGCAAGCAACCGGCACGGGCTGCGTCGCTGGAATCATTGGTGAATCGTTCATCATGAGATTGCCCAGGATCTCCCCCCCGCATCGTGACATGGACGATGCTATCCCCCTCACTTTAATCTACGCCATACAGCGACCTCTGCGATAAAGGCGTCCCCCCTTTCCGTTTGTAGGTTCTAAACGACTGTTTTTTTGAAAAATACGATGTGAATAATGCATAAATTCCTACTACCACCACTACCCAAGAGCCCCCACCTTTATACTATCCCGAAAGAGCCCGCATAACAGCGAAAGTGCCGGCGAGGCAACGACCGCCGGCAATTGCATGGTTGCAAGTTTGCGGTACTTTCAATTTCCCGCGGTTTTATTAAAAATCCTTGCCCTCATAAAAATCTTCCTCGCGCCGTAATTACAATAGAAGGAAGCCTTGGATCGTCTGGCCCATCTACTGCTAGGCGTCAATCGAGCACATGAAATCGAACTCCGACAACCACATGCAGTTTGTTCAGCATCTGGCCGATGCCCAGCGCGGCCTGTATGCCTACATTCTCCAGTTGTTGCCCAACCGAAACGATGCCGACGATGTGCTCCAGTCCACGAACCTCGTGATGTGGAGCAAGCACGAAGATTTTCAGGAAGGCACCGACTTCGGCGCCTGGGCCGCACGCATCGCCTACTACGAAGTGCTCACGCATCGCAAAAAATCCCACCGCGACAAACTCCGCTTCGACGAACAGTTGATCCAAACCATTGCCGAGGAAGCTGTCGCCGATACCGGACGGATGGATGCGATTCTCTCCACTTTGCGAAGCTGCATGAAGCGTCTCAGCGGGCAAGACCGCGAATTGATCCAGATGCAATATGCCGACGATCTTCGCCCTCGCGAAATCGCCCAGCAAGTAGGCCGCTCGGCCAATGCCGTGGCCCAGGCCATGCATCGCATCCGCACCTCGCTTTTGAAGTGCATCGACGAAAACATCTCGGGCGATGAGGAGGATGCTCGATGAGCGATTCATGCATCCATCCCGACCTCGAACCTCTCCTGACCAAGCTCATGGCCGAAGGGCTCGACGACGCCGAGCAATCGCAACTCAACCGGATTCTGACCGACGATCATACTTCACGGCTTTTCTATCGGAAGTACTTGATCGTCGATGCCCTTCTGCGTTGGGAAAACGCACCGCCCATTGCCGCCGCTGAAGAAGCCGTTGCCAGGGATGAGGAATCCGAAGTCAGGAATCAGAATCCTATATTCGGGACTCCGTACTCAAATACTCTTGAAAATCCCATTTCTAGCCGCGAGCCCCTAGCCTCTAGCCCCTCGTCTCCAGTTCCCAGTCCCCTTCCTTCCATTATTCTCGACGCTCCAAGTCCTTTCGCGCCCCTTTCCTTCTACAACGCGCATCCCTTCCTTTTCTCCAATCTTTTCGCCCTGTTCGTCATGAGCATCGGCGCACTGGGCGCTTGGTTCTATCAGGTGGATGTTCCAAGTTCGATTTCTCGCGCAGGCCGACATGCTGC
The DNA here is from genome assembly GCA_964458015.1 of uncultured Planctomycetaceae bacterium. GTDB lineage: Bacteria > Planctomycetota > Planctomycetia > Pirellulales > Thermoguttaceae > CAYWGR01. Next base: position 554 of record CAYWGR010000229.1, on the reverse strand, counting down.
ATCCGCTTACGCCGCAAAGGAAAACGCAAGGAACAGCGATTGCATCGGCCAAATTACCGGCATCATGGATTGCAGGCTTCAAAAAGGCTCAAGGCTCAAGGTTCAAGGCTTAAGAACTCACGATCTCCAATCCCTCATCCCTAATCCCAAATCCCTCGTATCTCTAGGCGACAAATTCGTGCTGTCGTCTGGTTTGCTGGAAATCACCTATGACACCGGTGCGAAGGTTATTTTGCAGGGCCCCACGACCTATGAAGTAGATTCGGCCGCCGGTGGCTATCTCTCCATTGGCAAGCTGACAGCCCGTTTGGAAAAGAAGGGGTCAGGGGTCAGAGGTCAGGGGTCAGAAAAAGTGGCCAGTGGTCAGCCATCAGTGGCCAGTGGTCAGTGGTCAGTGGCTAGTGAAACGCATCTCCCCTCGCCCGCAAGCGGGAGAGGGGCCGGGGGTGAGGGTGGTCAGCAATCAGAAAAAGTGGCTAGTGGTCAGTGGTCAGTGGCTAGTGAAACAAATCCCAAATCCCAAAATCCCGAAATCCCGAAATCCCCAACCTCTA
>CAYWGR010000228.1:0-7370 GCA_964458015.1 uncultured Planctomycetaceae bacterium | reverse complement strand
CATTAATCGCTGGACAATGAGGATCGACTGCCATGTTGCCAAGAAATAAAATCCCAAATCCCAAATCGACAAATCCCAAAATTTTACACGGTTTTACACTCGTGGAACTTTTGGTCGTGATCACGATCATCGGCATTCTGATATCGTTGCTGCTGCCGGCCGTGCAATCGGCGCGCGAGGCGGCGCGACGCTTGCAGTGCAGCAATAATCTCAAGCAACTGGCCTTGGGATGCCTGAACCATGAAAGTGCACAAGGCTATTTTCCCACGGACGGCTGGGGGTACACCTATGTCGGTGATCCAGACCGCGGTTTCGGCAAATCACAGCCCGGCGGCTGGACTTTTTCTGTGTTGCCTTATATCGAGCAGGATGCCCTGTATAAGTTGGGTGTGGGCACTTCCGGCTCCGCACGTGATACCGCCAATGCACAACGCTATCAGACGCCCATCGCGGCCTTCAACTGTCCTACGCGCCGACCCGCACTTGTATTCGGCGCCGTAAGTTTTTTACTGCCTACCGGATGCACTGGGCTGACGCATAGTTGTTATGCCGCGAACTTGGGTGATTCCAGTTACCTCGTGGCATGGGGGCAACCGTCCAGTTACACCGAAGGGGATAGTGCGAGTTACAATTGGGGCTCACTTACCACGGCAACCAGCACGGGGATCAGCTATCAACATAGTGAAGTCTCGGTTGCCATGATTCGTGACGGAACCTCGAACACCTATCTGTTGGGCGAAAAAAGCATCGATGCCGACCATTACCTGGACGGCCAAGACGGCGGTGACGATTGGTGTATTTTCCAAGGTCAACAAGATGATAATGTTCGATCCGTGGGCTGGCCCGATTCCAGCTATGCCGGCGGTTATTATCCGCTACCGCCCTTGCAGGACCGGTCGGGGCTCAATGACTATTCGGGTTTCGGAAGCGCCCATGCCACAGGCATCAATATCTCATTTTGCGACGGTTCGGTTCGATCGATCAGCTATTCCATCGATGCGGAAACCCATCGCCGCCTTGGCAACCGCAAGGACGGTTTAGCGATTGACGGCGGCCAATTATAACTGACAGAACAGATAGTCCCTCCTTATTGTCCCACCTTACATAAAGAAAAAAACCATGCTTACAAGATTCCATTGTGCTATCATCCTTTTCGTGTTTGCTGCAAACCTTGTTACTCAAACATGCCAAGGGGAAGGAACGCCAGAAAAAGCCGCAGCCAATGAGGCGGCAGGTTCGCTATTAGACCTGGCTCCCTTTGGCTATACGTTTCTCAGGGATCGGCCGGCGAATCAGAATCCGCCGGAAACGCAATGGCTTACCAACGACCTTAAAGACGTCATGGCCGGCGTCATGTGGGAAGAACATCGTCCGGTTCGAGAAATCGAATTTACTTTTACCGGTGAAACGCCCGATCCATCGCAAGTGATTCTCGAAGTCACAACCAATACGCCGAATACCGGCCAAGACAACCGGCCTACTTGGTGGACCAGGGCATGGGAAGTGTTCCCCGGTGCGGGTGTAAAAAGCAGCGACGGCCGCCGGATCGTTTATCGAACGGATCGAGAAGCAATCGTCCAACGACTCAAGCAGTATCCTGAAGGTTTTCGACACGAGGCAGACCCCCAAGGCCTCTTGATCGTCGATAAAATTCGATTGCGTCATCGGGGATCGGGCAAAATGCCGGCCGTTGCTTCGGTTCAAGCGTTTTGTTTTTCCAAAGTGATTCCGCTTCATGTGGATATCGAGTGGGGCTCTTTGCCTGCACAAAAAAGTCAGACGTTCGACGGCAGCGTGGAAATCTATAATGGACGCCTGGGCTCCGTCAAACCGCTGGCAGACAGCGGCGTGGAGATGAGCGGTGAAAACAAATGGCGATCTCCTGCGACGTTGAAAAACCGCCGTGGAATTGAAGCCGAAATCTTTTACGTGGCAAATGATAATCAGGATGTCCACTTTCAGAAGCTTCCGCGGGAAGATAGTTTTCCCAACGGAACGACCGGCGTAATGACCTATCATCCCAACCGCACCGTCGTGACTATTCGCACGGCGAGCGGCAGCTTTTCTTTTGCACCGAAGGATTTAGAGTCTGGAGAGCCGATTTATGTGCCCAGCTTGGGATTTTTTGTTCGCAAGAGCGGCAGCGGACAAACGGCGGAACAATATGCCAAGCAACTGGCCGATAAAAAGTCATTAACGGCTCGCCAGCGCGTGCAAACGATGCCCGAACAAAGCATCGAACATGCGATGGATATCCAATATACGAAGAACAGGCCGGCCTATCCGCAACCGCCGGAAGAGCCGCCGATGAAGATTGATGTGCCGGATCAATCGGCCATGAATGCCTGGCGGTTGGCCTACTGGCACGTCAAGCGGCGTTGCATCAAGGAAGGCGATACCTATTTAATCTACATCTGGCCCTACCAAGCCCTGCTCGGTCAGGAATCGTGGCGGATTTTCCTTGCCTTGGACTCGCTCGGAGAACATGCCATCCCAAAATCGGGCTTTAATCCCTGGTTCAAGGCACAAGGCCAAATCGTGGCGCGAGGGATGTTCACCAGCAAAGAGGGCGCGTTGAATGTCAGCGGTTGGGACATCAATCACGGGCAAGGGCACGGTTCGATGCTCTACGCTCTGGCCCAGCATTATTTGCTATCGGGCGATAAAGCATGGCTTACGGAACACGTGGCCAATTTCAAAGCCGCCGCCGAGTGGATCGTTCGCGAGCGCAAGCAGTGGATCGAAAAGGTTGGGCCGGATGCATGGTCCGCGGGCTTGATTCCGCCCTGTGAACTTGGCGATTATGCGGATTGGCGCAGCCTTTATCAAACCAACGTGTTCTATTGGCGAGGGTTGAAATCCGCCGCCACGGCAATTGCCGAAATTGACCGTGAGGCAGGCGAGTATTTTTCCAAGGAAGCCGAACAATATCGGCAATCCATTCTGCGGGCGGTGGACCGGTCGGTAGTTTCATCACCCGTGGTGCGCGTGAATGATGGAACTTATCGTCGGTACATTCCGCCGCAACCCTATCTGCGAGGCATGGCCCGGCAAATCCTTAACCCCTTCGGCACTGGCCATGCCGGCGCCAATTGGCTGGATAGCGACGGCGGAGCCGCGGCGCTTGCGTTGGGCGTTTTGTCGCCTGACGATCCGCGATTGGATGAAACGCTCGATGTGGTTGAAGATATTGCTTATCTCGACAATTGGGTGATCCAGCAACAAACCCAGCAACGGCAGCCGAACAATCCGGATTCGTGGTTCACAATCGGCGGCTATTACTATCAATGCGGCTACTCGCAAACCGCCATGGCGCATCTGATGCACGATGATGTTCCTTGTTTTCTGCGGTCTATGTTCAATCAATACGCGGCTGACATTGACCCCGAAAAATTATATGTGTTTCGCGAGCATCCTAATCGTGCCGGCGACGGCGGCGGCGGCGACAAAACCTTTGAAGTCGCAGCCTTCTTGGAACGCATGAGATCGATGCTTGTCTTGGAAGAAGGAGACCAGCTATGGCTCGCTCGCGGCACTCCGCGCACCTGGCTGGAGCAAGGAAAAAAGATCGGCGTGAAAAACGCGCCCTGCCGGTTTGGCACAGTAGCCTACGATATCACCTCGGATATCGAACATGGCAAGGTTATCGCCAACGTTGATTTACCTTCGCCCTGTTCGGCCAAGACGGTTCTGCTCCGACTACGGCATCCCAAACAAGTGCCGATCAAAAAAGTCACCGTCCATGAAAAGACATGGACCGATTTTGACCCGGCAAAGGAAACAATCCGCCTGACAGGCCTTGCCGGGACCGTCAAAATTGAAGTCTCCTACGATTGATGCTTGGCACATACCCCAACAGAAAACCACGGGGCTCGGACCTCGCACACGTGAGGTCAGTCCGTCGCGCATTCATTCCCCTCTATTATTTCCGAAAAACCGCTTGGCACTCGTTCGGGCCCTTGCCAAAGGTGTTTACCTAATGCGCCTGATGCGATAGATTACGACGTATCATTAAGATGCAGCCACAAAGCAATTCCCGCAGCAGAGGGGGCGAACGGCGCCTCGCCGATCTCGTTGCGGGGGTGGTTGTTGTCGTTCTTCTCTCGCAAAGGATCGTCGGACATGTGCGGAATTGTAGGATACATCGGGCCGCGGGATGCCGCGGAATTTCTGGTGGCGGGACTCCGCCGGCTCGAATATCGCGGCTACGACAGCTCGGGCGTGGCTACCGTGACGCCGGAAGGTCAATTCGCCATCGTCAAGTCTGCGGGACGGATCGAACGGCTTGAAAGCCTGCTGGCCAAGACGCCGGCCCCAGGACACAGCGGCATAGGTCACACGCGCTGGGCCACCCACGGCGCGCCAAATGACGTCAATGCGCATCCCCACGTAGGCGGCGATGATACGCTGGTCTTGGCGCACAACGGCGTGATCGAAAACTTCCAAATTCTTAAGCGGCGTCTGCAAAGCGAAGGTTATCAGTTCAAGTCGGCGACCGACTCCGAGGTGATTGCCCATCTGATCGACAGTTGCCTGAAACGTCAACCGCTGCCGGCCGATATGGCGGCGGTCGATTACCAGCCGTTGGTCGCCGCGGTTCAGGCGACGCTCGTGCAACTGCAAGGCACTTACGGATTGGTGATCCTTTTCCGCCAGTGGCCCGAGATCCTGATCGCCGCCCGATTGGGCAGTCCGCTGATCGTCGGCGTGGGTGCGGGCGAGCATTTCGTGGCCAGCGACGCATCGCCCTTGGCCGGCTTTACCGACAAAATCGTCTATCTGGCCGATCACGAGTTGGCCGTCGTGGCGGCCAATAGCTTGCGGGTGATCCACCGCGATCAGGGGCACATCAATCACAGCGTCCACGTGTTGGATTTTCAGGCGGGCGATATTGCCAAGGGCGGTTTTGCCCATTTTATGCTCAAGGAAATCTTCGAGCAGCCCGAATCGATCCAAAACGTTTTGCGAGGCCGGCTGGATCGCGATGCCGCGACATCCAAGTTCGGCGGTTTCAATCTCACGCCGCACGAATTGCGGGCGGTCAACCGAATCATCATGACCGCCTGCGGCACCAGTTGGCATGCCGGCTTGGTGGGCGAATACATGATCGAGTCGTTGGCACGGCTGCCGGTAGAAGTGGAATACGCCAGCGAACTGCGGTATCGCAATCCGCCGTTGGACAACAACACATTGGTATTCGCCATTACGCAAAGCGGCGAGACGGCCGACACGTTGGCCGCATTGCGCGAAATGAAACGCAAAGGCTGCCCCACGCTCGGTATCTGCAATGTCGTGGGCAGCACGATTGCACAAGAGACCGACGGCGGCTTTTATCTACGCGCCGGACCGGAAATCGGCGTGGCCTCGACCAAAGCGTTCACGTCGCAATGCACGTTGCTGGCGATGTTGGCCTTGTATTTCGGGCGTTTGCGCCACTTGAGTTTCTCGGCCGGCATGAAGATCATCGAGCAGCTCGAAGAATTGCCCGACAAAGTTCGCCAATCGCTCGCGTGCAGCGATCACGTGGCGGAGATTGCCAAGAAATATGCCCATTGCAACAATTTCCTATATCTGGGCCGGCAATTCAATTTCCCGACGGCTCTCGAAGGCGCTTTGAAGCTGAAAGAAATCAGCTATATCCACGCCGAGGGCTATCCTGCGGCCGAGATGAAACACGGCCCCATCGCGCTGGTCGATGAACACACGCCGAGCGTATTTTTGCTGCCGCACGGCCCCGTGTACGACAAGGTGATTTCCAACCTTCAGGAGATCAAAGCCCGCGGCGGGCCGGTGATCGCCGTCGTTTGCGAGGGCGACGCCGAGGCGGCGCAATTGGCCGATGACACGATTGAAATTCCGGCCGTCGATGAACTATTGCAGCCGATCGTCAGCGCCATCCCCCTGCAATTGCTTGCCTACCATATAGCCGTGGCTCGCGGTTGCGATGTCGATAAGCCGCGCAACTTGGCGAAAAGCGTGACGGTCGAATAGCGCGCGCGGCTAACTGCTTTTCACGTCGATGCACAGCACGTAAAGGCGGTTCTTAAAGCCGTCGCGGAAGCACGTCGAAATGGTTTGGCAAAGATTGCCGGTGGCCGACGACACATAGGCGTCGGTCGTATATTTCTGCAATTCGGCATCCAAGAGCATGCAGTAATACTCTTTGAGTGAATGGTCGGCACCGCGCGGGGCAGGGCGAAACAGTCTCTTATTGCGATTGCCGGCATTTTTTTCGCGGCAAATCGTCTCGCTCACTTGGATTCCCGTCTCATCCAAAACATAGACGCATTCGATCGTCGGGAATTTTTCCACGGCCTGCTTCAACACCGCGTTGAAATCCGCGCTGGGAGAGCACGTTAAATCACAAAGCAGCGTGTTGATTAAAATGTTGTATTGGCGATGCTGAAGCCGCCTTTGCGTGGTCTTCATCACCATATGGCGTTTGAATTGCTTTGCCAACTCTTGGATGGCCGTTTCCGTTCGAGGGATAACCAGCTTTTCCGGCGATTGCGGACGGCTTAGTAAGTAGCCCTGGAGAAGATCGGCCCCCAATTCCAAAGTGGTCATCGCCTCAGGCTCGGTCTCGACTCCTTCAGCGACGATTAAAGCGCCAATCCGGTGTCCTAGCTCTACTAACGATTTGAAAACGCCTTGTTTGAAGCAGTTCGACTCGATGTGCTGCACCAACTCACGATCGACTTTCAATATATCAGGTTGGATCAAGGGAATGCGATCGAGATTGGAGTGTCCGGCTCCCACGTCGTCCAGGGCCAACAGAAATCCGTGTTCACGGAATTGGTTCAGTAGGGCGGCCAAGCGATGCATGTCGTCGAAACGAGATTCAAGTACTTCAACCACGACGCGAGAAGGCGGCAGAGACCAGTTCTGGGCCGCTTCCAGCAAGTCGGAGACATCATGGCAACCATCTGAGGATGCCAAATCGATATTTATGAAAAGAAGCAAGGATTCGGACTCGGCTAGAAACTCGGAGAAGGTGGCCAGGGCCTGCTCTCGGCACAGCATTTCCCAAGGACCGGCAATGCCTTTCTCCGCAGCTTCCGCAAACAATCGAGCAGGCGACATCAGGGAACCACTGTCGTCGATGCCCCGGGCAAGCGCCTCAACGCCAAGAACAATTTGTGATTTTACCGAACAAATGGGCTGGAAATAGGTTAGCAATTTGCAACCTACGACTAGCTCCTCGTCACTCATTGCCGTATTATTGCTCAATGAACTTTCCATAAATGCTATTCAAACACTTCCCATGGCAGGCTGCTTCATCAGTGGACTTGGAAAGAGATGTACAAAAGAAACATAGCATTCATGTGGTTATTACGGAAACAAGGTTTTACAGGATCGACAGCGTTTCT
>CAYWGR010000227.1:0-7375 GCA_964458015.1 uncultured Planctomycetaceae bacterium | reverse complement strand
AACTGTCATCCTGAGCGAAGCGAAGGATCTCGGTGGCATATCGGGACGTGGTATAGGCTTACAGAGATTCTTCGCTCCGCTCAGAATGACTGCTTTTGGCGGCTTTGCAGTTCTCTCCGATGGATGACGTGCCGAGCTTTTGTGCAAGACGCTCGAGCGTTGCGATGTGTTTTTCTCCCACCGAAATGATCGTAAATCGCCGGGATTCCGGACCGATGACGTCGATGTGGATCTCCAAACGTTCTTGCGGCATGCAATGTTCCACGCGATCCGCCCATTCGACCAACACCAAGCCGTCGCTCTCGAATAATTCCTCGGGCCCCAGTTCAAGAAACTCATCCTCATCGCGAAGACGATAAGCATCGATGTGATAGATCGACCGCCGGCCGTGATATTCCTGAAGTAGAACGAACGTAGGGCTTAGAACATCGCGCCGGTCCACGCCCGCGCCCTCGGCAATCGCCTGCACAAGGCGGGTTTTCCCCGCGCCCAGAGTGCCGCAAAGCGATACGGCGGTACCCTCGGGCAAAACGTCGGCCAAAGCCGCGCCCAGGGATGCCGTATCCTCTTCGCTATAAGAATCGAAAGCTATTTGCATGAATTCCATTGTAATGGGGGCAGACGGCAACGACTAGTGCTGCCAGCCGCGCGGCGTCAGAGGACGGCGGCTCCCACGCGAGTCATGGATCCATAGGCCCGGCTCGTCGGTAAAACAGCCGATGTCGGTGATTTGCACGTCAAGCGGCTGGGCCTCGATAATTCGCTTGGCTTCCTCGGGCGGCACGGCCAAGATCAACTCGAAATCCTCGCCGTCGCCCAAGGCGTGATCTAATGGCGTCGAGCCGTCGTTCAAACGGCAAGCCAATCGGCGCGCATCGCCGTCAATCGGCACTGCCTCGCTCTCGATAACGGCTCCGCAATCGCTTTCTTCCAGGATGTGCGACAGATCCAGCGACAGGCCGTCGCTCGAATCGATGCCGGCGTGCAATTCGTAATTCGCGTGTAACGTAATCGCTTCGCGGACGCGAGGATCGAAATCGAGATGCCGCCGGAGAATGCTGCCTCCGAAAAAGCCCGTTACCAAAATACGGTCGCCGGGCTTAGCGCCGTTGCGGCACAACGGACCTCGGCCGGTCACTTTGCCGATCAGGGTGATGCTGATCACCAGCGGACCTTCCCAGGTATTGGTATCGCCTCCGGCAATGAGCAAATCATATTGTTCGGCCAATGGCATGATGCCTTCATAGAGAGCCTTGGCCAATTCCGAGCATCGCTCGCAAGGCAATGCCACGGCGATAACGCCGGCCAGCGGTTGGGCGGCCATCGCGGCCAGATCGCTTAAATTTGCCGCCAAGGCTTTGCGGCCTACAACCCGAGGATCCACTTGAGCCAGCTCGAAATCCACGTGATCCATCAGCATATCGACCGTGACGACGCATTCCTCGACGCCCGCCATGCGCAGCACGGCGGCGTCATCGCCCACTCCGATTTTTAGAAGGGGATGTGAGGGTAATCGTTCGCGGATCCAGGAAATAAATTCGTGTTCCATGGCTGCAAGTTCAATGCACGGTATTGTTGCCGTCTTATTCGATGGATGCTGGTTTTACGGTTCGAGCGGAGTGTTTGTACGTCCGCTCCATCAATGGTAGTCCGTGGATTATACGGAACCCATTAGAATACCGCGCAGAGTAGGAAAAATCTACCGTTGGGCTGTCGAAATCAGGCAAACTGCAAAGTTGCATTTTTTGTCATTCTGAGCGTAGCGAAGAATCTCGTCTGCCATCGCTAACTATCTATGTATCACCAAGATCCTTCGCTGCGCTCAGGATGACATTTTCTCGTTCCGTGGAACTTTGCAAATCTCCTGCTGTCGAAATAAGCCGCGAAAACGGAAATAGGTGCGCGACTGAAAACCACGCAAACGCCGGCAGCCGTAGGGCGGGTCGAGCGAAGCGATGGCCCGCCATTTTATGAGAAATTCTGAAAACCTCTCAATTGCCGGCAGTCTTCGCCTGCCGACATTTTTGCGATCCTGCACGCCGACTCAGGCGCGCTCGGCAGATTCAAAGACGATCTCGTCCGATAGAACACGTTGCACAAAACGCGAAAAATTCGAGGATCCCCGCAGGGCATTTTCAGGCGTGATTTGATCTAGCCACGGTTTGCGGGTGATCGACTCCCAATAGTGGATGCAATACGAATCCCGGAATTTTGTTTCGTCGTTCGACGTAAACAGATAGTGCATGCGGTTCCACAAAGGAAAGAAAAAGGCACGGCCGTTGAGGACCGTGATGTGCGATCGCAACTGGCGGTCGCGCGCCAGCTTCGCGGGAATCTGAACCGAATGCTCGTCCCAATAATTATCATGTCCGGTGGAACGAAACGTGCGATATTGATCCAACCATGCCGTGAGAAACTTACCTCGCGGTTCACTGAGAATCACGGCGTTGCACAAACCATTGCGATTGTTTTGTTTTCCCAGTACGCACTCATGCGTCAACAGATCGGTAAAGGGCCGCACGCAGAGAGTATCGATATCCAGATAGATGCCGCCGTGTTCGAGCACTGCCCTGAGCCGCAGAACATCGGCTCGGTGGGCAAAATGGTACAACGGCCGACCATGAATATGAGAGGGCGCCTCGACCTTATTGAGCGTTACAAGTTCCTTGGCCTTCTCCCACCATCCCCCGGAGCATTCATGTTGGTAGTGAAGATAAATACGCTCGGGACAATTGATGGCATGGGCCGACTTGATCGCGAGGTATTCAAGAAACCCAAACGATGCATTCGCTTTCAACCCGAAACAGAAATGGATGATGTTGGGAATCCGTGGCGCGGCACTCAACGGCGCGGTGATTTTGTTGCGAGGTTTTGAGAATAGCTGCGAGAACTTCAGACCGAACATCAACGCATTCCCCTCATCTGCCCCCCAGATGTTTGAGAATCGGGGTTCCCCCCGTATTGAGGCGCTATGTATACAGGACAGGCCGCCCCACAGTCAATGCTGTTTCGGCGATTTCGGCGGCTTTTGGCGCTCCGCCGGCGGCTATCAGAGCCTGTTGCAACTGCTTTGCTCGTTGCCGGAAGGAATCTTCCGTAAGCACTCGTTGAATCATCTGCCGCAATTGCTCGACCGTTACGGTGCGAAAGAACGCGCGGAGCCCTGCTCCAGAGTATTCGATCCGGGCTGCCACGCCGGGTTGATCGGCGCTGCGCGGCACGGCCACCAGGGGCACGGCCCGGCTGAGAGCCTCCATGGCCGAGTTTTGCCCTGCATGGGTAATCGCTAAAGCGGCTTTTTCCAGTAGTTCAATTTGCGGGGCAAAATCTACAATCAGCGGATCGCCGGGAATTTTACCCAATCGTTCTCGAATACATGGCCCCTTATGGTCTACCCATTTACCGAGCGCCAGCACAAGCTGGGCATCCACCCCGGCACAGGCAGCCAGTATTTTTTTCAAAATAGGCAAATTAAATGGATCGGGAACTGTGCCCAGCGAAGCAAAGATCAAAGGACGGCCGTCCAGGCGATCCCAAGGAAAATCGTTGTCGCCCGAGGGACGATTGGCTGCCAATGGGCCGGCGTAATGCAATGTTGGAGGAGCATAACGCCGGGGAAAGTCGAATTCGCGGCACAGTTGGCAGATTTGTGCCAAGCGAGAGTATTCGTCTTCCACCCCGCCGATCCTCGGCATCTTCCATTTTTTGCGATAGCGATTGATAAGCTGGACGGTGGGGCTCATGTACCATTGCCAAATGCCGGCGCAAAGCCGGTTGCGCAACCGACCGACCATGCTTTTGGCAGGAAACCAAGACGTAAATATCGGCGGCGCAACAACGTCTAGATTCCAAGGCAATGCCGAGCATACTGTGACATAGGGGAGTTCCAGATATTGAGCAACGGAGCCGCCGCCTAAAAATGTTTGGTCGATCAGAAGGCCGTCTACCTTGAGCTCTCGAAGTGCTGCGGGAGCTAGCTCAAGCAGAATTTTCGCCTGGCGGTAATAGCCTTTGCGCAAATCAATCATCCAACCGGCATTGAATTGCGAAAAAAGCTTCCACATCACCCAGCCCGAGGGGTAAGGAATGTGGTCGATCGTCCATTCATACATGGAGAGACCGAACTGTTTCGCAAGAGGCGCGGATAATGCCGTGCCGACGACCGTAACCTGATGACCGCGGTTCATTAGCTCGCGGCCCACAGTGCCCAAAGGCAACAAGTGTCCTGCATTATGAGGACATAGAATCGCATAATGCGCCATGATAGCCTGCCCAAGTTGTGAAGCACGATGCAAAAATATCAGCGTGGAACTGGACGCCGGCTGAGAATGGCTTGTTCGGCGATTTCGGCCGCACGCCGCGCTCCGCCGGCGGCGATCAACGCTTCTCCAATGGTTTTCGCGCGTTGTCGATAGCTGTCGTCCGCCAATGCTTGCTCGATCAAACCTCGTAAATCTTCCGGGGAACAATGATGAAAGGAATCCCTTAACCCGACGCCGACATACGCGACTCGCGCTCCCATGCCAGGTTGGTCGGCGCTGCGCGGCAGCGCGATCATGGGCACGCCGCGACAAAGCGATTCCAGCACGGTGTTCACGCCGGCGTGCGTAATCAGCAGCGTTGCTTTGTCGAGCAACGCCAATTGCGGGGCAAAATCGACCACGATCACGTTTTCCGGAATGGTCCCCAGTTTTTCCTGCAACGATTCTTTCTCGTCTTCCCACTTGCCCAAAGCCAAAACCACCTGGGCGTTTAGCCCCTTGCTGGCGGCGAGAATTTTTCGGAAAACCGGCAAATTTACCGGGTCGGGCACCGTGCCGAGCGATGCGAAGATCAATGGCCGTCCGTCCAGTCGCTCCCAGGGAAACGATGGATCGGCCGTCACCTTGCGTTGCGCCGCCAGCGATCCGATGTAATGCAATTGCGGCGGCAATTCCTTCCGTGGAAAATCAAACTCCGGGCAAAGCTGCGAGATTTGCGCCAGCGGCGAGAATGCGTCATCGATGCGATCGAATCGACTTAAGCCCCATTTTTTGCGATAGCGGTTGATTGTTTTCAACTCGGGCCGATGAAACCAGTGCCAGGCGACGTAGCCGAGACGATTGCGGCGCAAGTCGCGGGGATCCTCGGAATAAAGCCAAGGCGTATACTGCGGCGGCACGCCGATCTCTTCGTTCCACAGCAGGGCCGAGCAAATCGTGACGAAGGGGATGCCGACATGTTCGGCGGCAGTGCCCGCCGATGAAACCGTTTGATCCACCACGACGCCGTCAATGGCCAATTCCTTGAATGCCTGCGGCATTTTTCGCAGTATCGCTTCGGCCCGCCAGCGAAAACCGTCGCGCATGGTGATGCGCCAGCCGGATCGAAAAAGGCTGAAGGCCGCCCATTCGAGATACGAGCCGCGCCATGGCACGTCGTCGTAATCGACTTTGTGCAAGGGCAGTCCCAGCTTTTCCGCGATGCCTGCGGCTCGATCGCGCCCGATGATCGTAACGCGATGTCCCCGCGCGACTAATTCCGTTCCAATCGGACCTATCGACAACAGATGTCCGGCATCCTCGCGGCAAATAATCGCGATATGCGCCATGGCGATCAGTCTCCCTATTATTCGTAGCGCAGGGCGTCGATCGGATTCAATCGCGAGGCTTTCCAAGCGGGATAATATCCGAAAGTAATGCCCACGGTGACTGAAACGGCCACGGCGATCACCGCGGCGCTCGGCGAGGCATAGGTAAGCCAGCCCATGAGCGAACCCACCAGCAGCGAGCCCGCTCGACCGGCCAAGATGCCGACGAAACCGCCTACCAAGCAAAGTACGACCGCCTCGACCAAAAATTGACGCAAGATATCGGTTGCATCGGCCCCGACGGCCATGCGAAGGCCGATCTCGCGCGTGCGCTCGGTCACGGAAACCAGCATGATGTTCATGATGCCCACGCCGCCGACGATCAACGAAACGGCCGCAATCGCCATGACCAAGCCGGAAAGCATTTTCACCGTTTTTTTCAAGGCATTGGAGACCTCGGCCATATCGTAGATACGGAAGTCGGCCTCATCCTTGGTAACACGATGCCGTTCGCAAAGCAATTGGGTAATTTCCTCGGTCACCTTATCGACGGCTTCCGGCGATTGCGCCTTGACCATGATCTGATGGACCGTTTCAGAGCGAATGCGATGCTGAAGGCCCGGCAACCGTTCGGCCAGCGAACGGCCCGGCGGCGCGCGGTTCGAATCGCGCATCGGCGGCGCACTGCTTGGCGCGGATCCGCTGATGCGATACTTCACCGTCGTCCACGGGGCCAACAAAATATCGTCCTGATCCGTGCCCAGAAGATTCGCGCCTTTCTCGCTCAACACGCCGATCACGCGGAAAGGCACGTTTTTCACGCGAATTTCCTCGCCGATGGGGTAGCGGCTGCCGAACAATTCACGCACCAGCGTTTTGCCGATCAAACAGACCTTGCTTCCGCTTGCGATTTCACGCTCGGTAAAGACGCGGCCTAGATCCAAATCGGTCCAGTTGCGCGCTTTCAAAAACGATGCGGTGCTGCCCGTCAAATAGATGGGCGACCAACTTCGGTTGCCGTATACCACTTGTCCCCAGGCATTTACGATCGGCGCGGTACACACCACCGAGGGGCATTCCTTTTCGATGGCATCGGCATCTTCCGGAGTAATCGAGTCCTTCTTTTCGCCGATGCTGCTTGTGCCGCGCTGCGGAGCGCCGGGCGTGACCAACACCATGTTGGCGCCCATGTTGGTCACCGTCACTTGAATTGCTTTCGACGCCCCCTGGCTGATTTCCATCACGGCAATCACCGCGGCCACGCCGATAATCACGCCCAACATGGTCAACACGGTGCGCATCACGTTGCGCCGCAAGGCCTGCAATGCAATGCGAGTCGCCCCCATCGCCACGCGCAAGCTGTTGCGGGTCCGCCGGCGGGTGAATTCCGCGCCGTGATGCGGAGCCGGCACGGACGCGTGGCGGTGCTCATACGGATCTTCCACGATTCGGCCGTCCGAAATACGAATGACCCGATTGGCATGGCGGGCGACCTCGGCATCATGCGTCACGATAAGAATGGTGATTCCCTTTTCCTCGTTCAACCGACGAAATACTTCGAGGATTTCCTTGCCGGTCTTTGAGTCCAGGTTGCCCGTCGGTTCGTCGGCCAGTAGCATTTTGGGATTATTGACCAACGATCGGGCGATGGCCACTCGCTGTTGTTCACCGCCCGAAAGCTTGGCGGGCGAATGGTCCAACCGCTTTTCCAGGCCGAGCATGGTCAACAAATCCCGGCTTATCGACTGCAATTGCCCATGCGTGGTTTTCTCGACCGAGTAGGCCGCCGGCATGCGCACATTTTCC
>CAYWGR010000226.1:3312-7484 GCA_964458015.1 uncultured Planctomycetaceae bacterium | reverse complement strand
GGGATTATTACCGGCCAATTTGAAGTTGAACTGCGTCGGACTCAGTTGCGAAACCTGGCCGATCATCGTGGGGTTGCCTTCCTGCTTGAGGATGAGGAGATTGTCGGCCAACGTGAATGTGCCGCTAAACTCCTGGGTTTTCCCCTTGTTTACATATTTCCAGGCATACGTATTTTCGGCCGTCAGGTTGAATGTGATCGATTCGTCGGTCGAACGGATAGCCTGCCAATTGCCCACCAAGGCGGCGACCGTGACGGGCACGGCCGTCGCGGCTGTTTGGCTGGGCTCAGGCGGCGTTGCTGTCGCCGTCGCATCCTTGTTCGACGAGAGGCCGGCGAGCAATTGGGACGACAACTGGTCCTTGGGATTCAGACGCACGGCCTCTTTCAGCTCGGTTTGCGCCGCATCAGTATGGCCGCAAGTCATATAGTGGTAAGCCAACAGGAAACGAACGTCCGCTGCGTTGAGGTTTGCATTGCGATATTGCTCCAACGCGCGGAGTTGGCTGGTGTAGGCCTCGGTATTTGAATAGAAGCTGCTCATGGTAGCCCAATCCCAGCCGGGACCGACCGAAAGCACGGCATAGATGGTTGCCGCGGCCTGTTTGTATTGCTTGGTTGCAAACAGGATCAAACCGCGGAACTCATGCAGCACGGGGTCGTTGGGTTTCCGGGAGATCGCTTGATTGACAAGGCCCAGGGCCGTCGTGTAGTCGCCACTGGAGAACGAGACTCGTGCGGCGTCGAGCAGTTGCGACGCTTGGGTGTCGGCCGCCGTTTGGGTTGTGCTGCCCGGCAAAGCTGCCGGAGGAGTTGAAACGACAATGGGCCGCGAATAGTCGATGGTCGTGCCGCCTTCGATGACGATGACCTCGGTGTAGTAAGGGTTGTAATAGGGCCAGTATCCCCAGTACCAAGGGGCATCCCAAACGATAGCGCCGGTTACGAAACCGACGGAAAACCAACCGACGGGTCCGACGTGCCAGGGATGAGCCCACCCCGGGCCGGGCCGCCAATCGCCGTGATACCAAGATCCGTAAGGATGAAAACCGGGGCCGCCCGGTCCCCAAGGTCCGCCGTGAGGGCCTGGTCCGCCAGGGCCAACGAATCGACCCGGCCCACCGCTGAAGGATCGCATCACGGGGTTGTTGGGACCACCGGAGCCGTGACCGCCTGGAGTGCCTTGAAATCCAAAATTGTGCCCACCAATAGAGCCGCCAGGACCAGATCGGCCTTTAGCATTTCCGCCTTGACCGCCGCCAAAACCGCCACCGGATTGCCACCCACCGCCTTGGCCACCGGATTGCCATCCGCCGCCGGATTTCAGGCCGCTGCCTTGACCGCCGCTGCCACCTTGTCCGCCGCTGGATTTCAGGCCGCTGCCTTGCCCGCCGCTGCCACCTTGTCCGCCGCTGGATTGTCCACTGCCTTGTTGTCCACCGCCGAAGGATTTTCCGCTGCCGGAGTTACCCGTTCGACTACCGCTTCCACCGGAAGATCCTCCACCTCCACTGAAACCGCCGCCGCCGAAGCCCCCGCCGCCAGCTCCGCCTCCGCCTCCGCCTCCGCCTCCGCCAAAGCCTCCGCGGCCGCCGCCTCCACCTCCTCCACGACCGCCTTGGGCGTAGAGGATTGGGCTTGATAGGAAGAATACGATGGCGAGGGATGCCAAAACTCTCGCGATATATGTTCTCATGAGAGATATTCCTGCAAATACGAGGCTAGGATTCGACGCCACAAAGATGATGGCATCCCAAGCGATGATCTTGGAGGGGTGCATATCCAATTTGCAGCGCGTAATATCGTCGCGATGCAGTATTATAGGCGTCCGACCTCTAACTTTCCAATCCCGAATTCTCGTCAAGTGCAACAATGCGGGAATTGCCCAACGCCACGACCAAACCGCTTTCGCGGCGATTGGGATGACTAAGTTGGGCCTGAAAGATCGACCCGCTGCTAATCCGTAATCCGGGCGGCGGAAATCAAATCGATAAATTCGACGTTTGATTTGAACTTGGCCAGCTTGGCGGTCAACTGTTCCATCGCATCAACCGGATGCATGGTCGAAAGCGTTCGACGAAGCATGGTGACGGCACGGAGAGTTTCGGGCGAGAGCAGCTTTTCCTCGCGGCGCGTGCCCGACTGGCTGATGTCGATCGCGGGCCAGACGCGGCGGTCGGCCAATTTGCGATCAAGAACAAGTTCCATATTGCCGGTGCCTTTGAACTCTTGGAAGATTAGCTCATCCATCCGGCTGCCGGTATCAATCAGGGCCGTGCCGACAATGGTCAGCGAGCCGCCCTCTTCGAATAGTCGCGCGGTGGCGAAAAGTTTCTTGGGAATATCCATCGCTTTGATGTCGACGCCGCCGCTCATGGTGCGGCCGGTGTTGCCAACCCACTTGTTGAACGCGCGGGCGAGCCGGGTGATCGAGTCCATGAGCATGACGACGTCTTTGCCCATCTCGGCAAGGCGTTTGCACCGTTCGACCACGAGTTGGGAGAGGCGAACGTGGCTTTCGATGTCGCAGTCCAAGCTGCTGGCAACGACTTCGCCCTTGACCGCTCGCTTCATGTCGGTCACTTCCTCGGGACGCTCGTCGATCAAGAGGACGATGAGTTTTACGTCGGGGAAATTGGTCGAAATGCCTTGGCTGATATGCTGCAAAAGGATCGTTTTGCCGGTGCGAGGAGGGGCGACGATCAGAGCGCGTTGGCCTTTACCCAGGGGCGTAAGAAGGTCCATCACGCGGGTGGTCAAGGGCTCGGGGCCGACCTCGAGCTTGAGCCAGTATTCGGGGTTGATGGGGGTCAGTTCGTCAAAGTTTTTGACGTTCTTATAGTCATCGGGTGGCATGCCATCGACATCGGTGATTTCACGGAGGCGGGGGCCTTGTTGCCGACGGCCGGCCTGCACCATGCCTTTGATCAGCACGCCTTCGCGCAGACCGTATTTCTCGATCATGCTGCCGGGCACGAAGGGGTCGGTCATTTCCCGGGTGTAGTTGTTATCGGGACAGCGGAGGAAGCCGTAACCGTTGGGATGCAATTCGAGGACGCCTTGGCCGGGCTCAACGGGGCCGGGCTCACCGTTGTCGGCGAGTTCGGGATTGCGGTTTTCGCCGTTGGGGGCTGGTTGTTGACGGGGGCGATTCTGCTGCTGCCGTCGATAGTGGTTTCCGCCCCGTTGGGCTGGTCCTGTGCTGCTGCGACCGCGAGTACGGCCGCCCCTTTTCCTTTTGCCCATTTCCATGCAATAAAACCCTACTGTGAGACCGGCAGTGCAAATGCAAATTTCATCGGAATTGCACCCGGAACTATAGATCCCAAGCCCTAGAAAAGATGCTTGTCTTGGGTACCAAGCATCCTGTTTATTTAGATGTCACCTTTTTTCGAGCAACAGACGGCAATCATGCTTCTGTTTAGAGCGCTCGGAGAAAGAACCTTGTTGGCAGCGTCGTAACAGACGACCAAAAACGGAATCTGCCTTCACGTCAGCAGGCACGCGCGATAATTCCTGGCCGACCCTAAAAGTAACGACCAACCACATTGGTCAGAAGTAGAAAACTCGAGGGTCGAAAGGCGTTTGAAATCCCACATGACCTAAGAGGACAAAGACGCATCAAACGGAAAGTCTAAGTCTACGAGGCCTTTGCAGAACATTCTCCTCGCTGGAAACATCCTTTTAGCGAGGCAGTCCGATGATTCAGTATCTTGGACTTGAGAAACGCCTAATCGCCAGGCAGAAATCACACCACACCGCTATCATAACCACGCCCGAACTTGTGTCAAGCGATCCTGAGACACATTCCATGCCTGACAAGGGCATCCTACCTTATCTTCGGATGGTTGGCAAGCGAGGGGGCATATTTCTTGTTCTTGTGTTGAAATAATCCCCATTTTCGTCATATCCGGCAAAATTTAACGAGACTTCCTACCCACTCTTTCCGATAAATAGCGAACGACGATTGGCGGACCCATAGGCTTATTGCGCGAGGGGTTGGGTAAAATGCAGAAAAGAATAAGTATCGTGGCGTTTTTCGCCGTGGTTGCCCTACTCCCAACGGTGGGTATGGCTCAAAAACCTCTCCAATGGGAAACAACCCTGGAAAACGCCCAGCGTTTTGCCGGCCAAACCAACCGTCGCGTCTTAATCCAGTTTTGGGCTCCCTGG
>CAYWGR010000226.1:0-3302 GCA_964458015.1 uncultured Planctomycetaceae bacterium | reverse complement strand
TGCTCAGCTTGCCGCCAATTACGTGCCCGTAAGGATCAATGCCGATCATTTTCCGGCGACAGCCAGGCAATATAACGTTACGGCGTTGCCTACTACCGTTATTACGACGCCGCAGGGTCAGCTTTTAGATTCCATGCGCGGACGAGTTGAAGCCGCCGAATTTGTGGCCCGGCTGGATCGGATTGCCAAGGTGACCAAGTATCGTGGTGGAGCAGTCTATGCGAAAATGCCTGTGAGCACGGCCCCGGGGACTGCTGTACCGTCTACTCCAAATCCAAACCCGGCTATCGCAGCGCAGCCGCCTGCGATGGGACCGGCTCCATCGAATAACAATGGGCCGGCGCTTGGCGCCGGTGTGCCGACTTCAATAGCAGGCACTCCGCCTGCCGCAGGCATGACCGACGATCGCTATGCAGATTTCTTCCGCCGTACACAGGGGGATCCAGGTGCGCCGATTGCCCAGCCATCGTCGAGCCTGCAACCGCCGGCCAACAATATGCCGGCAAATGTCCCGATGCAAACGGCAAGCATGAATCAGCCGTATCCTTCGTCGCAGCCTGGGGTTCCTACAGGACCGTCCCCGATGCCGGCCAATCCTTCGCAGGCGTATGGCCAACAGCAGTCGGCGCCATCATTCCAAGCGCCGGCAGCCGTTGTTCCGAATAATCCGATTGCATCTGCACCACCGGCGGGCCCTTCAACGCAAGTTCCGGCAATTCAAGCCCCCTTGGCACTCGATGGTTTCTGCCCTGTTACGCTTTCAGAGAAGCAACAATGGGTACCCGGTGACCGTCGTTGGGGCGCTGTCCATCGAGGGCGAACATACTTGTTCTCGGGGCCGGAGGAGCAACGGCGATTCTTTGTCGATCCTGATCGTTATTCACCGGCTGTCTCAGGCAATGACATTATCTTGGCCACCGAGCAAGGCCAAGCCGTGCCAGGTATGCGCGAGCATGGCGTGTTCTTCGGCAATCGCATTTATTTGTTCTCGAGCGAGGCCACGCTCGAACGATTTGCCAAGAATCCGAATCAATATGCCAACCAAGCGATGGCAGCCGCTCGACCTGGGGCCTATTCGGGCACGAATCCCGCTGTCGGCCGTTAGAAACGGCTTTGAAAAACATTGTCGGCTTCATGCGTTGGCACAATTGCCTTCTTAACGCATGTCTACTATTATGTCGGCTTATGGTTGCCCTATTGCCCCCCTCGACCGCCGTCTAGGGGTGCTTGCTGATTTATTGCTGCCGACGTTGCCTAGGTTGCCAGATTCAACGTAAACATGGCTGTTTCAGCCGAATATTCCGATCGGATTGGCTGTGGAACGGCTATTCAGACTATTCATTGGCAATGCAAGGCGCAATAAGGGTGACATTTGCTGATATCTGCGGGATTGTGTCTTGCGTATAATGTTGCATCCCTGCGTAGGATAAGGTGTTCCGAATCGAAAACCCCCTGGATAGTGGTCATGGGGAGCTGGAACCTAGAAATGAAGGACGTTTTTCCCATGTCTAAGATACGACGTTATCTTCTGTTATTTCTTGTGACGCTTTTGGCATCGGTCGATATTGCCTGGGCACAGCTTCGCGTAAATCTGCGCAATGCCGCGCGACCGATGGAAGCGGAAGCGGTGGCGGGGCAACCGTTCGGCGTAGGACGCATCACTTTTGAGTTGCCGCAGGATCGGCTGCCTGGACCGTTGGGGATCGAGGGCATCGGATTGGGGGAAAAACAGAATCGAGCCTTGTATCCCACGCTTGATAATCCGGCTTTCGGCAAAGTGATGCGAGAAATCTTGGGCAACGATACTCCGCTGACGACCGGCGGGCCCGTGCGGCAGCAGGTGGGCGGGATTTTGCGAGATGTTTTCGATCGGCCTCCGCGAACGACATTGTATTTTCTTTTCCGTGGCAATGAACCGCTGGAACTCTCGCTGCAATCGGATCCGCCGATACCGCTGAAGATCGTTCCTCGCAAGGATGCGATAGCCCATAAGAATCTTTTGCAGCTTTGGTGGAAGCAATATGCCAAGCCGGCGAGTTTGTTGGAGTCGAAGCCTGACTATCCGCCGGTGGTGGATAATTTTTTGATGTCCACGCTTGCCCGGCGGCTGAATCTTCGCTTGCCCGAAGACCGGCAAACGAAGTCGGCCGAAAGCGTTTTGCAGCATGAAATCGGATTGAATTTGGGAACGGAATCGCTTCGGACGGCGATGCAGCAGGACCGTATCTTGGGTCTAAACAACTTGAACCAGCCGGCCGATCAGACATTGCCCATGCCGGCTGCGGTTCCGGAGCTTGTCGTGCCCGAGGCGGCGGCCGATGTGAAGATCGAGCCGATAGCGATGCGTGTTCCGGTGGAATGTTTCTATGCGCGGTTCGGCAGTTTCGCCAATTTCCTTTGGATTCAGGATACCCTGGCCAAATGGGGCGGCGACGCACAGAACTTGATTGCCATGCGGGGACTTGACCGCGGCATGAGCAATCGGATGGAAACGCAGCTTATTTTGAAGCAAACGGCGCTGTCGCGAATGCTGGGCGATACCGTGATCGCCGACGTGGCCATCGTCGGCACGGATATGTTTTTCCGCGAAGGGGCTTCTTACGGCCTTCTGTTTCAGGCTCGCAATAATTTCGTCCTCACGGCTAATTTTTCCCAACAGCGTCAAGAACGGATCAAGGCCGGCGGCGTAACGGAGCAGAAGGTTAAGATCGGCGACAAAACGGCGTCTTATATCACCTCGCCCGACGGCAAGGTGCGTTCGTATTATGCCATCGACGGCGATTATCATTTTTTCACGACATCGAAAGCGTTGGCCGGACGTTTTTTGGCGACCACCTCGGGCAAGCAGTCGCTGGGCGCTTCGCGGGAATTCCGCCATGCGCGATCGGTGATGCCGCTTTCACGGAACGATACGGTTTGGCTGTATGTGTCGGATGCGTTTTTCCGCAATATCACAGGCCCGTTCTATCGCACGGAAATGACGCGACGGTTGCAAGCAGCGGCGGACATCGAGTTGGTGCAGCTTGCCAAATTGGCGGCTGCCGGTGAAGGCCGCCCTTGTGATTCGATCGAGAAACTGAAAGAGACGGGCATGTTGCCGTCGGACTTCGGGCCGTTACCTGACAGCAGCCAAGCGGTTCTAAATCACGGCGAGGTTATGAACGATATCCGCGGCCGATTGGGTGCGTTCGTGCCGGTGAGCGACATGACGATTGACAAAGTCACGCATGCCGAGGCAGCCGAATATGGTAAATTCGCGGAATACTATCGCGATAAATGGGGGCGGATGGATCCGATCATCG
>CAYWGR010000225.1:3509-7488 GCA_964458015.1 uncultured Planctomycetaceae bacterium | reverse complement strand
ACGATGTACATGCCATTTCTCCCCAAAAAAAAGCAAGCCTAGTGTAGTGATTCATAATTGTGGGATCGTATCAAAAGCCTCTTATTGAGTGCCACTGGCTTTGCCAGTGCCGGCCGCCGTTTGGAATCACGCGAAATCCCACACTGGCAAAGCCAGTGGCACTCAATGAATAAAACCTCAACAGCGTGAATCACTACACTAGTGTTCCGCGTTTTTTTGTTTCTTGGCGATTTCCGTCAATTGACGCTGTAATTCCGCCACGCGCCCTTCAAGCTCCGCCACTCGCCGCTCGAGTTGTTCAACCCGTGCCGCCGGATCAGCAGGCAGAGCCGGCTCCTTCAATTCAGGCGGTTCCTGGGGTTCCTGCGGTTCCACCATCGGCTCGCCCTTCGGCAAAGGCACGGCCTCGGGCGTGGGAAACGCCGACGGATTCAAAGCGGGACGCTCGCCCAAGGTGACTTCGATTTTCTCCGTCTTCCCTTCGCGTTGGATTTCGAATTCGGCCTTCTGGCCCGGCTTGAGCGCTTCGAGAACTTC
The DNA here is from genome assembly GCA_964458015.1 of uncultured Planctomycetaceae bacterium. Lineage (GTDB taxonomy): Bacteria > Planctomycetota > Planctomycetia > Pirellulales > Thermoguttaceae > CAYWGR01. The sequence goes on along the minus strand of CAYWGR010000225.1, from coordinate 6,951 downwards.
GGCCATGTCGGTCATTTGCCGCACGCGCGTACCGGCCAAGCTGGTAATCAAATCCTGTTTCTTAAGCCCTGCTTTTTCAGCGGGACTTCCACGATGCACGTCCAAAACGCGCACGCCTCGCCCGCGATCTTTCTGATCGTCAGCCACAACGCCCAAGTAAGCCGCCTTCGACGCATCTTTGGCATTACCTGATTCCGTCGAAAGAATCGGCGGGGGCGGGGCCCCTTCCTCTTTTTCAGCACCGGGCGTATCCACGCGCTGGCGAATCTGCCGTTCGAGCCGTTCGAGGGCCGGCTGGGCTTGGACCGAGGCCGCAAAATGCCCGCCCAGCACCAACAGAATGAAAAATACGCCCGCGATTCGGCCGCCTTTCATCGTCCACCTCCATGTACAAAAAATGATGAGGACTACTCAGATCCGAGGATTCCTTCAAGGCAATCTAACATAACGCACCGAATTATTGTATCCTCAGCGCATGATCGAATTTTCCGATGCCCCCCTCATTGGTCAAATCCCCCTCCAAGATCGCTCCCAGGCGCTTACGTTGGTTTTTAGCTATCTTCCGACAGACGAACGCTGCCGCCAAGTGAGTGAAGTCATGGCCGAAGCCGCTCGCCAAGATAACTTGCAATTCCCAGGCCTTTTCGGTGCTTATCGGAAGGGCCAATTGGTCGGCGCAACATTTTCGCAAATTGAAACAGACAAAACTGCTGTTTTTTGGCTCCCTCGCCTCGTAACCGCTGAACCAGACTCAACATCCGCGTTGTTGTTCGATTCCGCTTGGGCACACCTTCTTCGTCATCGGATCGTTTTCGCCAAAACGCTACTTCCTATCAATGCCCCCGCCAGCGAATCACTCGCCCAGCTTGGCGGAATGCAGTACATCGCCGATCTGCTTTATCTGGTCGGCCAAACAGGTGAAAAACGTCTCGACGATGTTGAAGAAAAGAGTAGGGACGCAAAAAATGCCCCAAATAATTATGACCCCCTGGAGGAAAATTTTTTGGAGATTGCCGCTTACAACGAGGCGGAACACCAACGATTGATTCGGGTCATCGAGGCAACCTGCGCAGAATCGTTGGATTGTCCGGCTTTGGCAGGTCTGCAAAATACGGACGATATTTTAAGGGGTTACCGTTCCAACGGCGTTTTTGATCCACGTCACTGGCAAATCGTCCGTCACGGCAACCAAGACATCGGCTGCCTGCTTTTGGCCGACCATCCGCGTCGCAACTGCATGGAATTGCTTTATTTAGGCCTGATTCCCGAAGCCCGAGGACGCGGCCGTGGAAAAAAACTTCTCCGCTTGGCGCAACAAACCGCGCAACGGATCGGCCGAACCCGCCTCATCGCGGCGGTAGATGCCGCCAACATTCCAGCGGTTCAAACCTATATGGCCATGGACTTTCAGACGTGGCAGCAGCGTCGGTTGTACATAAAAATATTTTAATTTATCGACAATTGGCACGCATGGTTTCGACAGGTTATCCACGTGCCAATCAACGACGAAAAGCGGAATTTTCGTCCCTCCCGTGGAACTGAGTTGATGCTTTTTTCCGAAGATTTCGCTGTCTCGTTTTTTCTTGTACCAAATTCTTCCGGCCAAGTGCTTCGGGGCGGTTTGACAGCACTGCTAGCATCGCTAGAATCAAGTCTTCGCTTGTGGCAACGGAGTTCTCGTCCCGCCAAAGGAAAGACCGGAAGTGACCAAGGACGATATGGAGATCGTGTCGGCTTTACGCGCTGCGTTAGCCGGCAAGGTCGGGCAAAAACGATACGATTTATGGTTCGGTGCGGGAACGCGCTTGGACTATGACGGTAGTGCGCTAAAAATCGGCACGCCCAACCAGTTCTTCTTGGATTGGATCCGTTCGAATTTCCGAAGGCAGATCGAAGCGGCATGTTGTGATCTTTTCGGCACATGCCCCGCCATTGAGTTTTACATCGAAGCAACGGCAGCTTCTGTCGGCGGCAATGTAATGCAATCGGCTTCTCCCAAGAACATCTCGAAACGCGAACCGGCAACGTTGCCTCCCGCAACGATTGGGCAAGCTGCATCAAGCGTACCGGTTGCTGCCGCGGAAACATCCTCGCGGCGTCGCTTTGCCAGTCTCGATACGTTCGTGGCCGGCGAGGCCAACCGTTTGGCGATCACGTCGGCCGAGATGATCGTCCGCCAGCCGGGCCAGCACACGCCCGTCATGTTCTACGGACCAACGAGCGTCGGCAAAACGCATCTGCTCGAAGGCATCTGGACTTCCGCACGGCGCAATCATCCGCGCATGACGATCGTGTATCTGTCGGCCGAGCAATTCACGAGCCATTTCCTCGAAGCATTGCGAGGCAGCGGCTTGCCCAGCTTCCGACGCAAATACCGCGGCGTCGATCTGCTCTTAATCGACGATTTACAGTTCCTCATCGGCAAACGTGCGACCCAAGTGGAGCTGCTCCACACGATCGACACGTTCTTGCGTGAAGGCCGTCAACTGGCCTTCGCTGCCGACCGTTCTCCCGCCGAACTTGCGGAACTGGGCCCCGAGCTTACCACGCGGCTGACCGGCGGATTGGTCTGCCGCATCGAACCGCCCGACTACGCATCACGATTGGGCATCCTGTCGCACATGGCCCGGCGCATCAATCTTCATCTGCCCGCCGAAGTGCAACAATACGTGGCCGCTCGTTTGACCACCCATGCCCGCGAGCTTTCCGGCGCTTTGTGCCGTTTGAAGGCGACCAGCCAAGCCATCGGCCGGCCGATCAGCTTGGCGATGGCCGAGGAATCGCTAGCCGACTTGATCCGCCAAAGCGGTCGCGTGGTGCGGTTGCTGGATATCGAAAAGGCCGTCTGCGATGTCTTCGGCCTGGAACCCACCAGCCTGCAATCCGACGAAAAGGCCAAGCGCGTCAGCCATCCGCGGATGCTGGCCATGTGGCTTGCCCGCAAACACACCCGAGCCGCATTGAGCGAAATCGGCTACTATTTCGGCCGTCGCAGTCACAGCACGGTCATCTCCGCCCAGCGCCGCGTGGACGGCTGGATGGCCACCGGTTGCCCACTCGATCTTGCCGAGCAGCGTTGGCCGGTAGACGACGCCATCCGCAAAGTCGAACGCCGTTTGGCCGCCGGCTAAAAAGCCGCCTCAATCCAAGCGGAACGCTCTCCCTTTGTGGTTCAAGCACGCACCCCAACCTCTCCCATCCGGCTCAAACATTCCCTCTGCACTTATCGGTAACAAGTCGGACGCTGGCACAACTGCATGTAATCCAGTGAAAAGTGTAGGGCGGGTCAAGCGAAGCGAAGGCCCGCCATTTTGTGAAGAATTCAAGGCGGGCCAGCGCTTCGCTTGACACGCCCTACCGAAAACTGCACTTATCGGCAACAAGCCGGACGTTGGCACAACTGCATGCAATCAAAACCTCTGATACGAACCCCAACCCGAAG
>CAYWGR010000225.1:0-3499 GCA_964458015.1 uncultured Planctomycetaceae bacterium | reverse complement strand
ACAGCACCGACGCCCGTGCGCCTTTCTCCGGTAAATTTGCGACTTTCATCCGCCTCCAGTGATTGCTAGCCATTCATCCTTTAGTTAGACTAATCATTCTGTTTCCATAATGCTTCTTGCCCCAAAAGGGCATTTCGCTTCGTTACAGGATCCTACGCCATGATATTGACGCCCATCGACTGGATCATCATTGTCGTCTATCTGATCGGTTGTATGATCGCGGGCATCTGGATGCGCCGGTATGTGCGCGACGTAGAAGATTTCGCTGTCGCTGGGCGCGAAATGGATCTCAACTTAGGGATCGCATCCTTGGCCGCCACCGAGTTGGGAATCGTCACGGTCATGTATACGGCCGAGATGGGCTTTAAAAATGGATTCGCCGGCGCTATCCCCGGCGTCTTCGGCTGTTTGGCCATGCTGCTTGTCGGCATGACCGGCTTTGTCATCGTGCCGTTGCGCAACGCAGGCGTCATTACCATCCCCGAACTTTTCGAGAAACGTTTCGGCCGGCGCGTTCGCTGGCTGGCCGGCGTCGTGGTGATCTTGGGCGGGCTGTTGAACATGGGCATCTTTCTGCGACTCGGCGGCGATTTCTTGATGTATGTTTCCGGCTTCGACTCGAAAGTCACCTTCCCCGTTACCTTGATGGGGCATGAATTCCATCTAGGTTACCTCGAAATCACCATGACCTCGCTGCTGGGACTCGTACTGGTCTACACCGTACTGGGCGGCATGTTGTCGGTCCTCGTAACCGACTATCTCCAGTTTCTGGTTATGGGCTTTGGGTTGGTCGTTACTTCGGTTTTGGTCGTCTACAACGTCGGCTGGTCCACGATCGTCACCGATTTGGAAAAAGTGCATCAGTCGAGCCAAGTCTGCGCCCGAGAGCTGCAAGCCAAGACTCCAAAATTCGATTCCATCGCGGATCCGGAAACCCGAAAGGCCGCCGAAACCGCGCAAGCTCAAAAACTCCGAGCTAATGCCGGCGAATTGGCCAAGGAAGGCGTATTACTCGATACCAGCAAGCCCGAAAAGCCGGAACCAATCGCAATGGGCGCTCCCTTTGATCCCATCGGAAGTTCAGGCCCATTATGGTTCATCTGGCAAGCCATTTTTCAAATCGCCGTGATGACCACCTGGCAAACCACCATCGCCCGCGTGCTGGCTGCCCGCGACTCGCAAACAGCTAAAAAAATCTACCGTCGAACGTCCTTCTACTTCGTCGGCCGGTTCGCCTTGCCGGGCTTGTGGGGTGCTGCCGCGTTCCTCTATTTCCAATCCCAAGGCGGACTGCCCGAGGGTGTGGGCACGCTCACGGCCATGCCGCAATATCTCGGTCGAATCTTGCCTGCCGGCATCATCGGCCTGCTAATCGCCGCCATGCTCGCCGCTGAAATGTCGACCGACAGCGGTTATCTTCTTACCTGGGCCACGGTCATCTACAACGACATCATCGGCCCCTGCCTGCGAAAACCAATGTCGGCCAAGGGCAAGCTGCTGACCGTTCGCCTGCTGGTCGTCGCCATCAGCATCTTTCTGATCTTCTACGGCCTGTGGTATCAATTGCCCGGCCGCGCTTGGGACTACTTGTCCGTAACCGGAAACATCTACCTCGCCAGCTTGTTCACGCTGCTGGTCGGAGCCCTTTACTGGCGCGGAGCAAACAGCTGGGGCGCCACCGCCGCAATCATCCTCGGAGCCATCGGCCCGGTCACATTCCTGGTCGTCAATGCTTTTGTAGAAGATCCTTCCCAACAAATTTCGCCTGAAACGGCCGGCCTGGCCGCCTTCGGCCTCTCATTCGCCGGAATGATCTTCGGCTCGCTGTTGGGCCAAGCACTCGGCCGTGGACAAAATGGCCCCATTTCTACCTACGCCAATCAGTCGGAGGCCGCGTCATGAATGACATCTACGTTTGGTTCTGGACCGCGATGATCTACGCCTCGATCGCCTGGTACGCCTTCCTGTTGTTCATCGTCGGCGGTAAAGGCGGCTTCGAGATCCTGCGAATGATCAAAGCCCTCAGCAAGCAACAAAACGAGCAATAACGGCCTTCACGAAGCATATTCCGTCGGATCGTTCATCCCGGCAGCCGCGAATGCCCGTTGCCGCTCGGCACACTTATTACAGCGGCCGCAATGGAATCCTCGCTTCGGCGCAATGCACGAAAACGTATGCTCGAGCGGTAATCCGCGCCCGATTGCCATTACCTCTTTCTTCACCATGCCCGCAAAGGGCCGCACAAGACGCACACGTCCACCCATCGCGCATTCAAGGGCTGTTTCATAAGCCGTGAAAAATTCCGCCGTGGCATCGGCAAACGGGTTCGACGCCAAAACGCCCAGGCACAATTCTCCAATGCCGTGCATCGCGCACCAAAGAGCCGGCTTCAAAATTAGCAACGCATTGCGGCCTGGCAAATACACCGCTTCATCGGGGCTTTCTGCGTCCGGCGTATCCATGCCATTCGTGCTCCAATGTTCTCCATAGAGATCCCCCAGCGGCATATCCAACGTCACGAGCGTCTCCAACCTCTCGGATTGCATGGCCTGCACAAAATTGGCAATCGCATTTCCCTCCGCGTCTTCCCAAACCAAGCCCGAGCGAACATGGAACGGCTGCACGCGCCGCCCCTGGTTCAAAAGATGCCCCAGCAGGATTCCGCTATCGAGTCCGCCGCTGAACAACAGCCCGACGGTCTCTTCATGCGTTTTTTTCTCGGTCATGGCAACCTCGGGAGATGTAACTATTCCTTCATGCTCGACACCGTGACTCATGCATAACCTATCAGGTTCTCCGCGAATTGTTAAGCATCCTAGAAATCTGCCGCGGCCCTGGGGGCTTGTCGGCACTAGGAAATTGGATTAGAAACACCAGTGGAATTCGGAGCTGTTTCTCTCGATGAATCTCTATCGTCTGCTAGCCGACGCCATCGTGGTTATTCACCTAGCCTACGTCGCATTCGTAGTGCTAGGCATGGCCGCCATCCTTCTCGGCCTCGCCTTGAAACAGCCCTGGGCGCGCAACTTCTGGCTCCGCGCCATCCACTTCCTGATGATCGCCGTCGTAGCCGTTGAATCATTAGTCGGCGTCCTTTGCCCTTTAACCGAATGGGAAGACCAACTCCGTGGTTTGGCCGGCGAAACCGCCGAACCCGGTTCGTTCATCGGTCGTTGGACGCATGCGATCCTTTTCATCGACGTCTCTCCTACCGCACTGACGATCGGCTACTGCCTATTTGCTGCCATAGTGTTGCTGACACTGATCTTCGCACCGCCGCGATGGCCCTGGAAAAACAGGACTCGACTATAGTAAAAAGTCAAAAAACTACACGCTTTTCTGGCATATCAGAGCCGAGCAATTGTTAAATATGGGAAAACCGTAGGGCAGGTCGAGCAAAGCGATGGCCCGCCATTTTGCGAGGAATTCCACACGGGCCATCGCTTCGCTCGACCCGCCCTACCGAAAACGGATCGGCCCCGTCATGTAGGGGCCAGCA
>CAYWGR010000224.1:0-7505 GCA_964458015.1 uncultured Planctomycetaceae bacterium | reverse complement strand
CCATTTTGCCTGCTGCCTTTTTGTTGTTCGTTCAACTGGTGTGCTTTTGGTGGGCATGGCGGCAAAAGCAGCCTGCCTATGCGCAAATCGGCAAACGATGGGCGGCCGGGATGCTTGGCGTCGGCGTTGGGCTTCCGCTCTTTTTCTTATTCCTGCCCGCCGCCCTGGTCGGTTGGGATGCCAATCTGAAGCATCTGAACACATGGTCGCAACTTGTGTTATGTAATGCCAATCAAAGCACGGCGACCCCAGGGTTTGAAAAAGACACGCATTCGGTGCGCAATCAGTGTTTAGGAAATGCCTTGTATCGCTTGGGCAATTTCGGGGAATATATGCTGGCCGGCGGACCTGAAGATCCGTTGATTGATGACGACAATCCGCCGCCGAGATTGATGGATGCCGAAAGCGTCAACACAAGCCTGTTGTTCGTGCGACTGGCGTTGCTCTTGGCCCTAATGTTTGTTGGAATTCAGTTGGGCATCAAAGGCGATCCGACTCTGGCCCTGGCCGCGGCTTTTGGTTTGGCCTGCATGGCGCTTTTGGTGGTATCGCCCGTTGCAAGAAATCACTATTTTTCGCTGGTCGCGCCGGGCGTCTTATTTGTTCCCCTATGGCTGGCTCGCATGGGCGATTCTCGCCGGGCACACCTTTTGGCAATCGCGCCGTGCCTTCTGATCTTGATGCAATATGGATTCATGCCCTATGTCGGCCGCGTCGGCATGTTGGGGCTCGGGACCGCCGGATGGCTCATGGCCGCGATGGTCTGGATGGTGCGAGCCGGCCGCAAGGAGCAGGAAATCGCCAATTTGACGATTACCCCCCCGCAGCCGATCTCCAAAGCCGCGTAGTATACTTCCCTTGGGCGGCGAGATCGGGCATAATCGCGGTATGAAAAAAACTCCGCTTCTTCTAGCAATGGCGGCTCTCCTGTTTGTGGGGGGAGCGTATTGCATCATGACGGCTTCGGCGGCCGAGGAAAAGAAGCAGGAGAGCGTTCCGCCGGCTGCGGTGAAACTGCCGGTTGAAAAAAACACGGCGACAAAGCCGCCCTCGACTGAGACGGAAAAACCATCGGACAAGAAACCCCCGAAAAAACCGGTTGAAGAGTTGTTCGATAGTTTCCGTCTTCCACTGATCATTCGTCTGATTCCGCCCGAGGTTCCGCCGGAAATTCAGAAACCATCGCCTCCGATCAAGGAGAATTCGGAGCCGCCGAAAAAATCGATATGGAAGTACTTTATTGGACGCAACTACTGGCTGTCAGCGAATGGATTATTCGTCTGACGATGTTGCCGGTGATTGTTTTGCGCAAGGAAAAGCCGGCCACCTGTCTGGCTTGGCTCGGCATTGTTTTCTTCGAGCCCTGGATCGGTTTAGGGCTGTATCTTCTGATCGGCGAGAACCGTTTGGGCCGGCGGCGCTTAGCATTGCGCAGAAGTCGTCGCCAATTGCTGCAATCGGCCGATTATGGGCGCGTCAATCCCCATCATGTCATCGATCCCGACGAGACCGATGAGTACAACGTGCTTGTGCATCTGGCCGAGCATGTGGGCGGGCTGCCGGTCGTCGCCGGCAATGCAATGTCTCTGATGACCGATACCGACGAGACCATTGATCGGTTGATTGCCGATATCGATGCCGCCGAGCAACACGTCCATTTGCTGTTCTACATCTTCCAAGACGATAGCGTGGGGCGTCGCGTTGTCGAAGCATTGGGGCGAGCCGTGGGACGAGGCGTGGCTTGCCGTGTGTTGGCCGATGCCGTGGGCTCGCGCCAACTTTTTCGCCGCCTGGCGCCCGCGATGCGACAGAAAGGGATTCGGATCTATCCGGTATTGCCGGCCAATCTTTGGCGAATTCCTTTCAAACGGTTGGATCTTCGGAACCATCGCAAATTGGCCGTGATCGACGGCTTGATCGCCTATACCGGTTCGCAAAATATCGTAGAGGCCCATTATGGCCACCGCCGCGCAGGCGCCTGGCACGATATCATGGCCAGGATTACCGGGCCCGTGGTTTGGCAGCTTCAGGGAATTTTTCTGGAAGATTGGTTCTACGAGTCAGGCGAATTGCTGGAAGATCCAGCTCTGTTTCCGCCTTGTCCCGTGGTAGGCGCAATTGCCGTTCAGGTGATTCCCACGGGGCCCGACCAGCCGACGGAGCTGTTCCAGGATTTGATCGTCAAGGCAATTTTCATGGCGCGGCGGCGCATCATCATCACCTCGCCCTATTTCATCCCCAACGAAGCCATGCTCTTGGCATTGCGATTGGCGGCCCTGCGGGGAGTGCAAGTCGATCTGGCTATTCCGCGGCACTGCGACCATCGCGTGGTCGAAGCGGCAGGCAGTTTTTATTGTGATTACCTGATGCGCTATGGCGTGAATGTGTACCGATTCAAAGAAGGAATGCTCCACGCCAAGACCCTGACGATCGATGATGAACTGGCCATGTTCGGATCGGCCAATTATGACATCCGTTCGTTTGACTTGAACTTCGAATTAAATGTCTTTGTCCATGCCGTTGATGCCGTCCGTGAAATGCGCCGCTTGCAGCAATGCTATCTCGATCAGTCGGAAAAGGCCATTTTAGATCAATGGCCGAGCCAGACGTTGTCCAGCCGGCTCAAAATGAATCTGGCCAAGCTGTTTAGCCCCTTGCTGTAAAGAAACAGCAATTCTTTGGGTAAATGCTTTGCTGTATTGTGTATACTGCCTGTTTTGTATTCATTTCTTTGAGACTTAACGATATGTTTGTTGAAAACGACAAAATGGGTTGAGTTTGTCGTTTTTTGTTGGAGATTTCTACCGTTTTGGCTCGATCTGAATACCGCGCAGGTTGAGTCTTTTCATTTACTTGAAGTGGTATTCTCATGAGTCCTAAGCATATCGTTGACAATCTCCTTGGGGTTCTGTTTCCTTGGTACGATGCCTATTTGGTGACGCAAGTCGCCGGTGAGGTTGCCCGTGAGTGTCGGGCGGATCTGTGGAACCGAGTGCAACTGCGGCTTGCGAACATGAGTATCGCGCAGATTCGGGGGTATGTGCGTGCCTATGCGGCGGGGTGCGTTGGGCTCGAAGTGCGACAGGCTGCGGCACGACGAAATTTGAGGCACGGGCTTTTCGCTCGCGTTGAAAAAGCGGCCATTGACCAGCTTGTCGGCATGATTGCTCGAGATGTTTTGAGCGGAGAGCTTTCGTACAGCCAGAAGAGCTTGGCGGCGTAAGACTAATTACATTGATTACCGTAAGGCTGATTACATAGATTACATAGCTTTTTTCTTCTCGCCAGCTTATCTCCATTCTTGCCCGCCATCTGCGGCAACGATAGAATCAGGGCTTTTCCGGCCTGTGCTATCCGATATGTCGGAATATGGCGTCTTCCTCGGTTGCTAGTGCGCAGCCGGCAGCGTTCTTTCTTGTTTGGATCGAACCTCATTAAGAAGTCAGCACGTCTTTTACCTTGGATAAGATTTTTCTATGTTTGAATTCACACCCAAGCACGATTATTTAGTTGGCATTGATTCCGACGGCTGTGCGTTTGACTCGATGGAGTTGAAGCACAAGGAATGTTTCATTCCGAACACGATTAATTACTGGGGTTTGCAGGGCGTCAGTAAATATGCGCGTGAGGCGGCGGAATTCGTCAACCTTTATTCGAAGAGCCGCGGCTGCAATCGGTTCCCGGCGCTGGTCGAAGCGCTCGAGTGGACCAATAAACGTCCCGAGGTGAAGGCCCGGGGCATCCAGGTCGAAATTCCGCAATCGTTGTTGGATTGGATGAAGCGAGAGAAGACCCTGGGTAATCCAACGTTGGAAAAGGAAGTCGAACGCACCGGCGACAAGCATCTGAAGCACACGTTGGAATGGTCGAAGGCGGTCAACAAGTCGATCGAGCAGATGGTGCGCGGCGTGCCGCCGTTTCCTTATGTGCGCAAGAGTCTTGAAAAGCTCAGCCGGCAGGCCGACGTACTGGTTGTGTCGGCTACGCCCAACGAGGCTTTGCAACGCGAATGGGCCGAGCATGATTTGACGCAGTTTACATTGGCCATCTGCGGCCAAGAGCTTGGCACGAAGAAAGAACTGTTGAAGGCTTCCGAAAAATATCCGCCCGAGCACACCTTGATGATCGGCGATGCACCGGGCGATCATCAAGCGGCCGTGGCCAACCATGCCCTGTTCTTTCCGATCAATCCCGGCGCGGAAGAAGACAGTTGGCAGCGATTCTTCGACGAAGGCATCGATCGCTTCCTTGCCGGATCGTTTGCCGGTGAGTATCAGGCTGCACTTCTAGCCGAATTCGAGCGTTATTTGCCCAGTTGTCCGCCGTGGCCGGTGGAAGAGTAATAGAGGATGAACACGGATAATATGTGCATATGTCAATAACGTGGGTGATAATGAAAACAAATTATGCAATTCTATGCCTGTTGTTTTCGGGGGTATTATTTACCCTAAATTCTTTTGCAGAAGACGGTCACAAGAAGACAGATAAACGTCCTTTTTGTAAAACGGTGGATGAGGCAGCAACATGGTTGCTTGCAAATATGTCGCAAGAAACGACAGATAGGGTTGCACACATACCGAATGAAGGTTTGAGCCACCTACACTTTAGTCTGGGAATGTGGATTCGTAACAATATACCTGTATGGGGCAATAAGGCATTAATACAAAGTGTTGGTCAGAATGTTCACCCAGACGATGTAGGCGGGAAAATATTAGACGCATATTGGTTACTTGCCAGGAACAAATTGCCCGAACTTGAACGGAAACGAATGGTTCATTTTGAGCAAACGCTCCCCAAGATCAAGGGTGTAAAGCCCAAGGGCAAAACGCATGAGGTTGTAATAGAAGAGTTGAATTCTCAAATCAAAGCTGCATGGCCCAAAGATGCAGCATACCCACCTTACCTGCTGAGAGCGGATCAAGAAACATACATATTTCACCTGGAAACCAGAAGAAATGAACGATTGTCTGGATGCTAATGTGAAGTTGTTTATGGGCTATCATAGATCTCTCTCATTTTATGAGGGAGATTATCTGCGTGTAGGTGATCCAGAAAAGAAGATCAAACCATCTTTGACTCCATCAAAAGACTCGAACAAATAGCTGCAATGAAGTAGATCAACTTTTGACATAAGCTACATAACTATACTATCCACTATCCCCTAACCTCGATCCACCAATGAATCCCAACTGCGACATCGGACTGATCGGACTCGCCGTGATGGGCGAGAATTTGGCACTGAACATCGAAAGCCGCGGATTCAAAATCGCGGTTTACAACCGGACGACCAGCAAGGTCGACGAGTTGATCAATGGCCGGGCGAAAGGCAAAAATTTCGTCGGCTGCCACTCGCTCGAAGAATTGGTCGCCGCGTTGGCGTCGCCGCGCAAGGTGATGCTGATGGTCAAGGCCGGCGCGGCGGTCGATGAATTCATCGAGAAGCTGATCCCGCTGCTCTCGCCCGGCGACGTGATTATCGACGGCGGTAACACGCTTTTCACCGAAACGGAACGCCGCACGCAGTATGTCGAGTCGAAAGGGCTGCTCTACATCGGCACCGGCGTATCGGGCGGTGAAGAGGGCGCGCTCAAGGGGCCCAGCATGATGCCCGGCGGCAGCGAAAAAGCTTGGCCGCTCGTGAAACCGATCTTTCAAGCAATCGCGGCCAAGGTCGGGCCGAGTAACGACATTTCTTGCTGCGAATGGGTTGGGCCGCGCGGGGCGGGCCATTATGTGAAAATGGTCCACAACGGCATCGAGTATGGCGATATGCAGTTGATCTGCGAAGCCTATTGGATGCTGAAGAAAGCCCTGGGCACAAACAACGACGAGTTGTACGACATCTTCCAGCAGTGGTATGAAGGCGAACTCAATAGTTACTTGATCGAAATTACTCGTGATATCTTCAGCGTGAAAGATGAGTTGACGGGTGATTATCTCGTCGATTTGATTTTGGATACCGCCGGCGCGAAGGGCACTGGCAAGTGGATGAGCCAGTTGGCGCTCGACTTGGGCGTGCCGAGCACGTTGGTTACCGAGGCCGTCTACGCCCGATGCTTGTCGGCGATGAAAGACGCACGAGAGCGGGCAAGCAAAGTACTCAAAGGTCCAACCGGTAAATTCCGCGGCAACCGCGTGAAGTTCATCGAACAGGTGCGTCAGGCGCTGTATGCGTCGAAGATTTGCAGTTACGCCCAGGGCTACGTGCAGATGCAAGCGGCCGCGAAGGAGCACGATTGGCCCTTGAACTTCGGCGAGATCGCCTTGCTTTGGCGCGGCGGCTGCATCATTCGGGCGACGTTCCTCGAACGCATTAAAGAGGCGTTCGACGCAAAGAAGCCGCCGGAGAATCTGTTGCTGGCTCCCTACTTCAAGACGGCGGTCCGCAAGGCGCAAACCTCATGGCGCAATGTCGTCACAACGGCCGTGCGGCTAGGCATCCCGACGCCTGCTTTCTCCGCCGCGTTGGCCTATTTCGACGGCTATCGGTCGGCCTGCCTGCCGGCCAATCTGTTGCAGGCGCAACGCGACTACTTCGGAGCGCATACCTATAACCGCACGGATCGCGAAGGAGTGTTTCACAGCGACTGGCTGCGATTGCGAAAAGAGCCGAAACAGTGAGGATTATGTCGATGAATTCCAGTTATCTTGAAGAACTGTTTGGACTTTCCGGCCAAACGGCGGTTGTTATCGGCGGGGCCGGCGTGTTGGGCGGTGCCTTGGCTGCCGGCTTGGCCCGTGCCGGCGCGCATGTCATCGTTGCATCTCGCAATGAAGAACATTGCAAGGCAAAGGTGCGTGAGATCGTCGATTGCGGCGGCAAGGCCGGCTATTGCACCGTCGATGTGATGCAGCGCGCGTCGATCGAAAACTTGTTGTCCGTTGCTGTGGAACAGGTCGGCCGCGTCGATATCCTCGTGAACTGCGCCGGCGTGAACGCGGGCAGTGCGTTTCTCGATGCGACGGACGCCGATTGGGACCGTATCCTTGCGACCAACTTGACTTCCGTATTCCAAGCGTGTCAGATTTTCGCGCGACACATGGTAGCCCAGGGCGGCGGTTCGATCGTGAACATCGGCAGCGTCAGTTCGCATTTGCCGCTGTCTCGGGTGTTCGCCTATTCCGCCTCGAAGGCCGGTGTGTTGAATTTGACGCGCAATGTCGCTCAAGAGTTCGGCGCCCAAGGCGTCCGGGTCAATGCGCTGTGCCCCGGCTTTTTCCCGGCCGAGCAAAATCGCAAGGTTTTGACCCCGGAACGGATCGACGGCATCATGCGGCATACGCCGATGCGGCGTTTTGGCGAGCCCGAGGAACTCGTCGGCGCATTGCTGTTATTGGTTTCTCCGAAGGCAGGTAGTTTTGTCACCGGAACCAGCGTCAACGTCGACGGCGGATTTACCGCGTCGTGGCTCTAAATCCGGTTTTTTGGGAAAGAGGGGCCGGGGGCAGGCAGGGCCAATCAATTGTTGAATTTGGGAAAAGCGTAGGGCGGGTCGAGCGAAGCG
>CAYWGR010000223.1:0-7585 GCA_964458015.1 uncultured Planctomycetaceae bacterium | reverse complement strand
AGTAGGCCACTCCCCGACAAAAACTCTGCGCTGACGGATTGGACGAAGCTTTACCAAAGGATCGATGTAAGTGATCAATTCCGTGTAGGTTAGGCAACGAGTTAGCTGGCTGAGGATTGACGTAAAGCCAATTTGCACTCAGGTTACGTAGCGTGGCGCGCCAGGTTAATTAGCGTGTGGGCGCGGGGTTAAATTGGGGTCGAAAAGATCGGAGATGGATGGCAGTACGAACTACTTGTTGCTTTGGGGTGATCGGCTAAATGAATCTGAGTAGCATGTCTGATCGGCACTGCTGGACAAGCCTGGCCCCCTGAACATCGGAACAAATAATGAGACATTTCCTGCAAGAAGATCCTATATCCATCGCCAAGACTATGCTCGTCCACTTTGTCTCTGGTTTTGCCCTTCTGTGTACAGTCGGATGCACTGATAGTAAACCATGCAACAATCGAGCAAACGCTGCCATATTGTTTGACGAACGCCCAACGGATGATGACTGCCGGAGGTTTGCGAAGTCCCTTGAAAAAGCTGCTCAGTCCAGTGACGTTGCCGCCATCAATCAGGCGATCGATTGGGACCGAGTAATCCACCATGCCACGACACCGTCTGAAGGAACCAAGGAGTTCAACAATATCTTCATATTAACGACCAAACGAGACCTTAGGGGGAAGGGTGGCATTGGTGCGAACATCGCCAGATTAACTACCGAGGGCGGCGAGTTTCGATATTTGAGAACCCACACGAAAGAAGGCAAAATATTTATCCTATTTCGTTTGTTAATCCCCAAGAAGCCAGCACTCGATTATTTTGATTTCGAAGTTGCGAAACTCAATGACGGCACTGTCGCGGCAATCGACTATTTCGTTTACCGTAACGGCGAGACGATTTCACATTCCATTCGCCGACGCTATCAGTCAATCGCATCTGCGGCTTCAAAGGCATTGGCACGAAGTGAACTTACGCAGCAAGAAATGGATGTGGCGGAGAACAGTCAAAAGGTTTCGGAAATGACGGCTTGCTCCGATACAGGCGATGGTCGGCGAGCGTTGGAAATCTACGCCCAGTTACCCATTGCGTTTCAAAACGAGAAAAACGCTCTTTTAGCACGACTTGCTGCAGCACATCTGGTAGGCGCCAAGGAGTACGACGATGCCTTGCAAGCGATTCGTTCGGCGATTCCGGATGATCCATGTCTGGATTTCATCCTCTACGACTATTATCTGTCACACCATCAGTACGAGAACTTGCGGGCGGCCATCGACCGTCTCGACAGCCAATTAGGAGGTGATTCCTGTCTAGATGCACGTCGCGCTCTAAGCTATGTCCAGGAGAAGAACTACAAGTTAGCCCGCAAGTATGCCCAGAAGGCGATTGATGCGGAAGACACGCTGTCACTCCCCCATTATGTCTTGCTTCAGAGTTCCCTGGAAGAAAAAAATTTCGATGAAACCCGCCGATTATTAATCGTTATGCAAGAGAAGTCTCTCATGACAATCCCCGATCTCACAGCCCTCCCGGCATATGCCGAGTTTGTGAAATCGTCGCAATACCAGACATTACTGAAGAAGGTGAAACCACAGTAACGCCTCTCGCAGAGAAAACCTAATACCAATCCTAATTTGAAACGGCCTAATCTAGCACTTAAGCATTCGTTCCTGACAGCCACAATTAGGGAACGAGCCTATGTCATCTTCAGCACTGCTGATTTTAGCATCTGTGAACCTTCATTCCCTGAGCGACGGCATACTGCTACCGTTGCGCCCATTTGATTTTTCTCAAGCCGGGAATAGTGGGACGGGGCGACGACGAATTAATCAGTAGATGACAGCATTTACCAGATAGACTGCCGACGCTGCAAAGCATGCGGGAAGGGCGACAACTATGTCGGAATCGACAACGACTGTTGTCAAAGCAGAGCCGAATCTCACGCCTATTTTGGACATGGTGTTCCAGTTGATTACGTTCTTCATGCTGGTGATCAATTTCAAATCGGCCGAAATGGATTTGAGTTTAAATTTGCCAGTCGTGGGCTCCGCGAGGCCGGTTCAGACCGATCACCAAAAGAGTTTGTTGGTTTTGAATATCGACCCGGCCGGCAACTTGAGAACTACAAGGACAATTCCAAATATCGAAAACTATTTGCGCAACGAGGCTGAAGCTACGATGTTGGCTTTCCATCTAACGCCGGATGATGTTGTCAACGGCAAAGGTCTGCCGACCACGGTGGTCATCCGGGCGGATCGAGCCACACCGTTCAAGATGTTCCATCGCGTCATCAAAGCTTGTCAAGAGAGCGGTTTTCGATCGTTTGCTTTGAAATCCCTGAGCAAGGATCCGATAAATCGGGAGTCCAAACAAACGCCAACTAAGTCCTAGCATACCAGCAGAGGATGTCAGGTACGGGCGTACCTGACATCCTTCTAATGAGAACAAACATGCCCAGGCGGCTGAATTGCTTGCCTTACCCATCCTGCCCTATTTCTCAGTAATTATCTGCTTTTCTTGGCCAATCGGGATGGCAGCGGAGGGAGGGTTATCACTATAATCCGCCCCCGATTGTATTTGAGTCGCGCCATTGCGCGCCAATTTTTTAACATCACATGCTTCCCTTAAGGTAAACAACCGGTGACGCGCAACAGGAATCTATATGACTAACCCTGAAGATCGTGAAGTTTTTAACTAAGTTGAGCGACCAACGGGAGCGAATCGAAGTCAATCGAGCGGTAGCTCGTATTGGTTGGCGGCCCGGCCGCCCTGTGATTGAAATTTGACTTTTTTGGCGAGATCTTTCGATGGCCGGACAAGGAAGTCCGAGAGCATCGCAGGGACGCGATCCGCCGACGGTCGTTAGAGCGATTGCCGGTCGAGTGTGGCGTTGCGCGCTGGTTGTGCTGCTGACCTTTTCGCCGCAATTGCTTTTGGCCGACGATATTCGTATACGCATGGCATGGGGCGGCGGTTCGGATCGCATCTGGCAAGGAACGATTTCCGTAAGCGACGGCGAACTGTCCGATCCGTCTCCGCTTGGCATCGAGGCGGATGAGCCAGGCTCGATGTGGATCGACGGTCATGCGTCGAGCGGCTCGAAACTCGTGGTCAAACAGCGCAGCCCACGCGGCTACGACGGCGTCGATCTGTTGGTCAACGCGCCAGCCAGTGCAAAGTTGCTCGTGCAATTTTCGGCCGACGACGGGAAGGGGAACGTTCTGGAAATTCCCTTGGCCGATCTGATGGGCGAGTTCGTCAACAAGGAACTAGACAACCAGGGGAATCGTTTATTGGCCATGCGAGCGCCCGGCGATATGTTGCGGGTGCGTTTGTCGCGCGACAACTTGGTTTATGCGCCCGGCGAGACGTTCAAATGCGTCATCGAGCCGCACGGGCTGCCGATTGCGGAAAACGGGCGCGCGCGGGTCAAGGTGCAACTGATCGGCAGTGGCAAGGAGCTTTGGACGCAACAGTACGATGCCGCGCGGAGCCGTGAGTCGGAAATTCCGATTGAAATCACGCTGCCCAACGAGGAGGGCGTATACGACGTTGCCATTGCGGCCGTCAATAATCCCAATTGGTCGCAAGCGGTGCGGCAGCCGCTGAATTCGCGTCGCACGATTGCCGAGCGGCGTGTGCAATTGGTGGTGCTTAGTCCGCATCGGCCGTCGGGGTCGCACGGCGAGCGGGAATTCGCACAGGTCGTAGAAATCGATCCGGCGAATCCGCGATGGTATGAAAAGCTGAACAAATTGCCGCAATTGCAGTTGACCAAAACCCGGCTGCAAAGGCTTTGGAAAGAGCCGTTGGACAACGGTTGTTTGGAAGTGCGGCGGCACTCGCTCGGCGACGTGGCGCAGTTGAAGCCGAACGCCGATTCGCCGGACGTGAGTTGGGAAGCCTACTGGCTGCCGGTTGCACAGCCCGGTCGGCCGCATATTTTGGAAGTCGATTATCCGAACGACGTCTCGCAAACATTGAACATCAGCATTTTGGAGCCGAATGCGGCGGGCGCTTTGACGCCGATCGGCTTGGATTCGGGTTTCGAGAGCGAGTCGGACACCTTGGGCCTTCGCGAATCGCCGCGATGGCAGCGGCACCGCTTGGTCTTCTGGCCGCGGACCAATACGCCGCTGCTGTTGATGTCGAACGGCCGCGACCGACAGCCGGCGGTATACGGCAAGATCCGGATTTTGGCCGGCGGCGAGCGTTTGCCGCGGTTGCTGCCCGAAAATGCAACGGCCAACCGCCGTTTGTTGGCGGCGTATCTCGATCGACCGCTGTTTCCCGAGAATTTTTCGGCCAATGAGTGCTTGGACGCATGGAGCGGTCGGAGCCTCGACGATTGGTGGACATTTTATGAAGGCGGCACGCGGTTGGTCGAGTATTTGAACCACGCCGGGTATAACGGGCTGATGCTGGCGGTGTTGGCCGACGGCAGTACGATTTATCCGAGTGCGCGGGTGTCGCCCACGCCGCGTTACGACACGGGTGCTTTTTTCGGGACGGGGCAAGATCCCGTGCGCAAGGACGTGTTGGAAATGCTGCTGCGGCTGTTCGACCGGGAGGATTTGCAGCTTATCCCCACGGTCGAGTTCGCCTCGCCGCTGCCCGAGCTGGAAGCGATTCGCCGAGCGGGCGGGCCCGAGGCGCACGGGATCGAGTGGATCGGTCCGGATGGGACTGCTGGGAATATTGCCTCGGCTGCACATAATGGCTTGGCTCCTTATTACAACGTGCTTCATCCGCGCGTGCAGAAAGCGATGCTCGACGTGTTGCGGGAAGTGGCCGAGCGTTATGCGCAACATCCTTCGCTGGCCGGGATGGCCGTGCGGTTGTCGGCCGACGGATACGCCCAGTTGCCGGGGCCGGACTGGGGATTGGACGATGCAACGATCGCCCTGTTTCAACGGGAAACGCGGTTGCAAGTGCCGGGGAGCGGGCCGCAGCGATTTGCACATCGGGCAGCTTTTTTGGGCCAAGAGCCGAATCGTCGGGTATGGATGGAATGGCGGGCGGCACAACTGAGCAAGTTTTATCGACGCGCCGCCGATGAATTGGCGGAAATCCGGCCGGGCAATCGACTGTTCCTGGCCGGCGCCGGCATGATCGGCGGGCAAGAACTCGAATCCGAACTGCGGCCTTCGCTGCCGCGTCGCAGCACCATCGGCGGAGCATTGTTGCGCGTCGGCATGGACGCAAGATTCTATCAAGGCGACCGGCAACCCATTGTTTTTTTGCGGCCGGAACGATTTACATCGCAAAACACGTTGGGGGCTCGCGCGGCCGATCTGGAAATCAATCAGATGTCGGATTTCGACCGCTATTTTCAATCCGTAGCGGCCACCGGCAGTTTATTTTTCCATCAGCCGCGCGAAGTTCGGATCGAATCGTTCGACCAAAAGAGCCCCTTCAAGCCAAGCTACACCTGGTTGGTTTCGCAACCGTTGCCATCGGGGCAGCAGAACCGTCGGCGGTTTATCCACAGCATTGCCGCATTGGACGCCCAGGTGATGATCGACGGCGGCTGGCTTTTGCCGATGGGACAAGAAGAAAGCACGCGGGATTTAGCGGCCGCGTATCGAGCGTTGCCCGCAGTGCGATTTCAGCCGGTCGGCAATTATCCGGCAACCGAGGCAGCGCAGCCGGTCACGTTCCGCTGTAGTTCGCAGGGCAACCGGACCTATCTTTACGCCGTCAACGACGCGCCGTTTGGAGCGACGGCGCGCATTCACGTCGAGGCCGGCGCAGGCTGCCGCGTGGAGGAGCTTTCCGGTTTGCGGAAGATCAACAAGCTTCAGGCCGACGACGGAACAGGCAAGTACTGGGAAGTGCAATTGGAACCTTACGATTTGGTGGCGGTGCAGTTTTCGGAGCCGAACGTGCAATTTTCAAGCCCCCATGCCCGCTGGTCCAATAGCGTGGAGGCGGCCTTGGGTTCGCAAATTCGCCGGCTGGGCGCCAGGGCGGCGGCGCTAAGAAATCCGCCGTCGATTGACGTGCTGCCCGACCCAGGTTTCGAGCGATCCGCACAAAAAGACGGTTCGCTCTCGGATTGGGCCATCAGTTCGCGTAAGGGCGTTAGCATCCAACTGGATAACACGGAAAAGCACAGCGGTCGGCAATCGGCCAAAGTGACGAGCAGCGACGGTGTCGCCTGTTTGGTGAGCCGGCCTTTCCCCGCACCGACGACGGGCCGGCTTTCGATGGCCGTTTGGCTGAAAATTCACAATACGAATAAGCAACCGCCCTTGCGATTGGCCGTGGAAGGCAAAATGCAGGGGCGTGATTATTATCGCTTTGCCCCGGTCGGTTTAGCGCCAAGCCCCGGGCAACCGTCCGTGCCGCTCCAGTCGGAATGGGGCCAATACGTTTTTCAGGTTGACGATCTGCCGCTGGAAGGGCTTTCGTCGCTTCGCGTGCGATTCGACATGATGGGTCCGGGGGAAGTCTGGGTGGACGATGTGCAGATTTATAATTTGGCGTTCAGCAAGCCGGAATTAGTCGAACTTTCCAAGTTGATTACGTTGGCCGACGTGAAACTTCAGAACGATCAGATCGGGGATTGTCTGCGATTGCTGGAAGGCTATTGGCCGCGATTCTTGGAGGAAAACGTGGCATTGCCGGTCGGCCCCGTTGCCGCCGACGCTGCGACAAAACCGCGCGAGGAAGAGAAACCGCCCGAGCGCAGCGGGTTGCTCAATCGCATGAAAGACATGCTGCCGGAATCGATGCGGTTCTAAAGTGTGATTCTCGCCGTAGAATGGGTCAAGGTCGCACAATCTCTCTGCGCGGTGAGGCGATTGCGAAGCCGCAAGCGATTTGCGGAACGTATGGGACAGTCGATACGTTTAGATCAGCGGAAGCTTGAATCGGAACCGAATTAGTTATCGGCCCAGCCGACTTCAATGTCGGGTTTGTCAGCTTCGACCTGAACGAAGACGATTTTTTGCGGCGGGGCAAGTGTGGGCGTGCCGATCGGGGCGGAGGAGGCCATCCGGGACTGTGAGGCATCCGAGTGTCCGCAGTATTCGAGACGGCCGCCGACCAAGAGAACCGCAACGCTCGCCAAAACGAAGGCGGCGAGGAGCAAAGGCAAACGCGAAGTAATGGAAGACATGTGCGTTATCTCCTGGGGTGTATTCTTTCTATTTTAATTAGTCCCCCCAGAATCTCAAGTAAAAAACCCGGCGGGGAGTTGTCATGGGTTGTGGTTTTTTTGCATCAGGCGTTGAAGTGAGCAGTCGAGGCCATTGCGAAAAGGAGTTTTGTTCCTCGGATGGCAAGCCCGCACACTTCACAAGCTTCCTATTTTGACCAAAAAGCACGACCGCACCCGCAAAGTCCTAAGAATAGTCGGTAAAATTGCGCGACAAATTCAACGTGGCTTGACAATTTGGCGAACAATCGGAGAATGACGTGAAAGTGAAGGCCTTGGGGGGCGCAAACAGCAGGGAGCGACGGACGGCGGCGCGCAAGTCGCGGTCGGGACGGCCCCCCCCAAGGCTTTCGCATTGCTCGGTCAGAGCCGATCAGTTTTCGGTAGGGCGGGTCGAGCGAAGCAATGGCCCGCCTTGAATTCCTCGCAAAATGGCGG
>CAYWGR010000222.1:522-7644 GCA_964458015.1 uncultured Planctomycetaceae bacterium | reverse complement strand
CCCCCTGACCCCTGACCCCTGACCCCTCCTTACTGGCCACTGGCCACTGACCACTGGCCACTTTCCCTCCTCTCTCCCCTAATTGCGCCGTCAGCTTGCCAAGCGAGAGAAAACCGCCGTTGCGAGCTTGGGCTTCATAAGTGCAAGGGCCTTGGAGAACGACTTTCGCTCCGCTTTGGTACGTGATTTCCATCAGGCCGGAAGCCAGGGCGTATTTGCGACCCGCAAAAACGTTGGCCCCATGAACGGTGGCCGTCTGAACGTCGGCCCATTGCACATCGACCATGCTTGTAATGCGGCCGATACAATCGTTCTTCTCGGCAAAATTCGGCCGCACCACGGAAGGCGAAGGTTTACTTGCAACCGATGTGTGATGCGTTACCGAAACCAAGGAACCAGCCAATAAGCCCAAGCCGGTGATCAAGGCTCCGATAAGGAGCGAAAAAGGCACGTCTTGCGAAAGAAATCCGATGCTCCCGTGATAGATGTTGCCCAGGAAACCGAACATTCGGTAAGACTCGTCGGTCGTCGGCTCGTCGTCGATAAGATCATAAGCCGGAGCCTCGTCGTCGGGCAGCGACGCCAGCACCGACGGCAGCAACATCGACATATCCATGTACTTCACATACAGCCGGCAAGCGTCGTCGTTTTCTTGCAGCAGTTGAACGAATTCCGCCCATTGATCACCGGCCAACTCGCCGTTTTGGCCCGCCGCGATGAAGTCCTGAATCGACCCGATCAAGTCGATAGGCGTTTTTGGATCGCTCATCGGCTCTTCTCCTCGTTCAGACGTTTTTCGACGCAATCGAACAGCTTTCGCCGTATGCGCGACAGCGTTTGATACGCGGCCGCGGGCGTTTGCCCCAGTTCGTGGGCGATGTCTTTTATGGTTTGGTGTTTCAAACACGAAAGACGCAGCAACTTGCGGCTCGCGGCAGTCAATGCCTTCGCGCATTCAACCAATGCCGATACGCGATCATCCACCGGTGGCGTAGCGACAGGCAGATACTGTGCAAGTTTTTCGATCAGGTCGTCGTTGAAGCACACATGTTGCCGCTGGCAGCGTTTGCGGTATTCGCGAATCAAAAAACCGGCAACAGTGAACGCCCAGGCAGGAAAGTCAGTGCCCAATTCGAAGGAGTCGAACTGCTCCCAAAGGCGAAGCTTGGTGTTTTGCAGAATGTCTTCGGCGTCATGCCAGGCCGGGACCAGTGTGTGGACATAGCCTGCCAATCGCAGTTCGTGCTCGGCCAGCAGCCGCACGAACTCGTGGTTACGCAGGTCACGGTCTTGTTGGTCCGATGCATTCACCTTCTTAACCTATGGGGGCCCCAAGCTTTATCATGTTTGGGCCATCGGCCAAATGCAAACTGGCCGGGGGGGGAACGATAAGCCGCCAATCCCCGTAAGAATAAAGCCGACCGACGGGAAAACTGACAAGGAAAAGATGTGTTTCAGGGCAGAAAAATGCCAGAGGAGGGGGGGCGTCACACTCGAAGCCGGCATTTCCCAGCGAATGGCCTGGTATTTTTTACCTGAAAAAGGAAGGGGCTGCTCTGCCTACTTCTAGGCTCAGGATAAAACGTTTTCCATTCAAAACTGCTCGGATTTTGCCAATCGTGAACGGATCGACTGTCCAATACGTTCGGCAAATCGCTTGCGGCTTCGCAAAGACGCTACCACGCAACTTTGAATTGAAATCCGTATAACATTTTATCCGGCAACGCCTTACGTTACGCTGAATCGCGCACTACCGGCGGATCTTTCGAGAAAAATCCGGATCTTCTCGGTACAGATAGGCTTGATAGTTTACGTGGGCGTGTTGCCGTGTTTCTTCAAACGTTCCATGACGCTCGATTAGCCCCAGATCATAGGCGAGCTTGTCGGAGTAGCCGGGCAGAAGCACTCGATAATCGTAGGGGATGCTCTCTGCCTTCAGATGGTTGATGTGGGTGCGGATATTGGTCGTGCAATTGTTGGTAAGCGTGTCGTAAAATTCAGGCTCTTTCGAGAGTTTATTCACCCGCTGCATGACGTCGAGAAACAGTTCACGTGCCTGTTTTGGCGTGGCAACCGCCCGATGCACATACACATCGCAAAGGTCGCAAGTTACCCGCCGCTGAATAACGTCGCGCTCGCTGGCTACCACATAAATCAGCTCATATTGCTGGAAAAAACCTTTCACGGCATTGAAGGCTTCGCCGCGTTCCTTGCGGATCTCGACCGAAACCGCCAGACGCTCATCGTCGTTAAAGCCGAAACTCAGCATTGTATGCCCCAAACTGGGGGATTCATTGAACGGCACCACAACGAAATCCACCGAGTTCAGCTTGTTCAGGTCGTAGGTCTTGTCGTAATACTCCAAATCAAAGTCCGTGAACGTTCGCCAGTGGCAATCGCGGATATTGTGAACCGTTACACGGTTGCCTTTGATTTCGGCCGATGCCAATTGCGCCTGCTCCGGCGTCCATTCGCGATTGTTCGAGGGCTTGAGCGTCTTTACCAGATCGTCGTTCAGTTTCAACGTCGGAAACATGGCCTCCTGCGGAGGGGACGATACGACGGCTGTCTGTACACTGTTGCAACCCGCCGCGATCCAACCGGTTGACAGGAGTACAAAAAATGTCAAATTGAGCAGTTTGTGCATAATAGACAAGCCGCATTCCGAGAAAACCGCCCTGGGAATCTCTGCGCAGACAAGAAATGGATGCTAATAACGAGTATTGCCGTCTGCTGCAAGAGTAATGGCCGCTTTGTTGAGGCTTTGCAGTCGCGCCCCCTACCTGTTCCTGCTGCCAAGGTTTGGTAAAATTGGCCACCATGTTACGCTACTACACCGCTGGTGAATCGCATGGCAAGGCCCTCGTGGCCTGGATCGACGGCTTTCCCGCAGGCGTCGAACTTCATGAAGAGGGGATCAACGTCGAGTTGCGTCGCCGTCAGGGGGGCTATGGCCGCGGCGGGCGCCAATTGCTCGAGACTGACAAGGCCGATATCCTCAGCGGCGTTTGGCGAGGGCATTCGATCGGTAGTCCCATTGTCCTCCTGGTTCCCAATCACGATTACAAGATCGAGAAAATGGACGATCTGCCTCGACCCCGGCCGGGCCATGGCGATCTCTGCGGCTCGATCAAGCATCTCGGCTCGATCCGCGGCATTTTAGAACGGGCCAGCGCTCGTGAAACGACCGCAAGGGTTGCTGCCGGCGCTTTGGCCAAGCAGTTGCTCGATGCGTTCAACATCACGGTCTTCGGCTACGTTGTGCAGGTAGGCCCGGTAGCGATTCAGTCGCAACCGGGAGACTTGCAGCAACATCGGGCGTTGCGAGATAAGAGCGAACTGTACGCGCTCAACCCAGACCAGGACGCCGAGATCAAATTGCTCATCGACGATGCCCGCAAACAGGGCGACACGCTCGGCGGCATCATCGAAGTGCGCGTCGAAGGTCTGCCGTTCGGCCTCGGATCGCATACGCAGTGGGATAAAAAACTCGATGGCTTGTTAGCCCAAGCCGTTATGTCGGTCCAAGCGATCAAGGGCGTTGAGTTTGGCATGGGCTTCGACGTTGCTCGATACCCCGGCTCGAAGGTTCACGATCCCATCCACTACGATGCGGCTCTTCGTGATGCGCCTTCGCTTGGTTTTACCAGACCGACGAACAATGCCGGCGGTTTGGAAGCAGGCATGAGCAACACCCAGCCGATTGTGGTTCGTGCCGCACTGAAACCGATTAGCACGCTTGCCCAACCGGTTGTGTCGGTGATTCTCGAGACTTAACAGTCTGACAAAGCCTCGTATGAACGCAGCGACTTCTGCGCCTTCGCGGCTGCCAGTTGCGTCGTCGAAAACGTCGTTGCGTTCGAGATTGCCCGGGCGATGGTCGAACGTTACGGCGGCGACAGCCTCGAAGAAATGCAAGCTCGTTGGAACCTGTTCCACGAGTTGGCTCAAAATAAATTGAAACAGTGACCAAAATTGAAACATTTAATCTCGTTCCGAAGCTCCGGCTTCGGAACGCAATAACCGCGTTACATTTCCCACAACTTAATACCGAAGCTCCAGCTTCGGAGCACAATAACCTCGTGATATTCAACCACAACCTCGTATTATTCAACCATAATCTCGTTCCGAAGCTCCGGCTTCGGAACGCCTTCTAAGGTTTGTATGGAGTTCCTAAGCAGGGGCTTGGGAGCCAGACCGCAGGACATTTTGTTTTTTAGTTAGAAAACGGAGCAACACAATGGCGATTACGACCGAAACAATGGCCACCTGGTGCCGGAAGCTGATGGGTGCCGATCCGAGCGAGCCCCGATTGACGTTGGAAGAATACCTGAAGAGCATTCCCCGGCTCGAAGCCCTGGCCAATCTGCCCAGCGGCACGCCGGTTCTGGTTCGCGGCGACACCGATGCTAAGCCCGGTCCCAACATCGGTGACGGCGACATCCGCCTGCGTTCGATGAAAGACACCATCAAGTTCGGCCAAGATCGCGGCTGGAAGCAAATCATTTTTGGTCACGTCGGCCGCGAGCCGGAAAAGTCGCTTGCCAAGGTCGCCGCTCGCTTGGGCGAAATCCTCGGCTGCAAAGTGACCTTCATCGAGGATTGGCTCGATCCTGCCACCACGACCATCAAGGACGAAGTGGCCAAGACGATTGCCGACGCAGCACCGGGCAGCGTCATCATGCTGCAAAACACCCGCAAATACGACATCGAGCGCGTGCTTTGGAAAGCCAAGCCGGCCGACGTCGACAAGCTGGCCGACAAACTGGCCACGCTTGCCAACGAGTTCGCCGCCAAGGTGGCCAAGGTCTACGTCCACGAGGCGTTCTCGGCCGGCAGTCTCGACGCATCCAGCGTCGTGGTGCCCGCAGCGATGGATAAAGTCGCTCTCGGCATCTACGAAGCCGAGCAGTTCGACGGCCACTTGCGCGAATGCATGAATGCCCAGATGGTCATTTTCAGCGGTCTGAAGATCGACAAACTTGACGACCTCGAAGCGATGATCGCCCGCGGCAAAATTCGCAAGGTGATTGCAGCCGGTTCCTTGGCTGCGGCCTTGAAGAAAGCGGCCTGCGACCTGGAAGGCAAGCCGTTCGACCTCGGCCTGTCGCAAGATCCCGCCCACAAGGACAAACCCTACTACATCCCGCAAGAGCGTATCGAGCAGGCGAAGAAGATGATTACCGACGGCCGCACCAAGGGCATCGAATTCATCTTGCCGGTCGATTTCGTGCTGCAAGACGGCCAGGTTTCAAACGCCATCGGCGCCGGCAACCAGCAATTCGACGTTGGCCCGGCCTCGAGTGCCCTGTATGAGAAGGTAGTGAGCGATTTCATTGCCGAGCATAAGAACGATAAACCCGCCGCCGTGGTCTTCCATAACGGTGTGTTCGGCATGTTCGAGGACCCGCGTTTCGAGTCCGGCACGAAGAAGTTCATTCCCCAACTCAAACGCTTGACCGATGCAGGCATCAAGGTCTACATCGGCGGCGGCGAAGGCGGCACATCGCTCGAGAAGTACGGCCAGCCCGACTGGGTCACCTACTGCTTCACCGCCGGCGGCACGGTCCTAAACGCCCTCGGCAGCGAGCCGGTGCCCTATCTCGTGGCCCTGCGGATGGCCGCTGTTAAGTAACGCATAGTTTATCCAATAAAAAACGCATAGAGGATCCATTGGCATCCCCTATGCGTTTTGTATTTCTTGCCATTACCCTTACGGCTGCGGCAATCCGCCGCGGACGCGGCAGCACATTTCGACCAGTGAGTCCACTAAACTGCGGATCTGCTCTTCCGGCTCGTTTTTCATCAGGGCGGATTCGACTTTGCCCGCACTGGGCGAAACCGCATCGAAACCATAACTGCCGGCGGCACCCTTCAGTTGATGGGCCGTGCGACGCAAGCCTTCCCAATCCGCTTTGTTTAGTTGATCGAGCACGGTTGCAATCCGATCTGGCATCTCTTCGGCAAACATATCAACGATCTCGCGCAAATCCGGATCGTCCGCCAACCGTGAATAGATGTAGTCATGCTCAACAATTGCTGGATTCATAATCGCTTTCCCAGTTTACGGATTTGATAGTTTTAAACTAGAGATCTCAGATTCGCAATAACTGGCATTCGGTAGCCGCAACAGTGCGTAAGCTGCGTTGCACTCACCCTTTTACCAAGCTTTCTCGACGGAGAGCTTGGGCGGAAAGGCATCCCACGTCCTACAGGAAAACATAGGTTGCGTTTACCCATAAGGTAGGATGAGCATGTCTGCATAACCCTGTTGCAGGGTGGTCTCTGGCCTGCATTTTCAGCATTTTCATTATTTGTTGCATACTCAATGCTTCACTACGTCCTAATGCTTTGGAAAAATGAGCCCTTTTCTCCTGTTGTTTTTTGCTAAGCCCCCAAAGAGGACTGTAATATCCGTTTCGAACGGCTTTAGCCCCGAAAGTTGATACGCAAGGCATGGGCGGCGCAAACAAACCACGGGACAAAAATGTTTTGGCGGAATTGGGCTGTCTGGCTAAGGACGGCAAGGAATTCACGACGATAGCACCTCTTAGACTTTGAGCACATTTCCTAAACACACTAAATTGCGTGAGTTCCCCTTAAGGGTTTTTCTAACAAGGAGTATCCCCATGTACCGTCGTATCTTGTTGTCGACGTTGACCGCTGCCGCCATCGTGGCCGTGATCAGCGTTTCCAACGCCCAGGCAAGTCTTTTTGGCAAAGGCTGTTGTGAGCCAGCCGCATGTGCGCCCGCTGCTTGTGCGCCAGCCGCTTGTGCCCCGAAGGCTTGTGAACCCGTTGCTTGCTGCGAGAAAGTATGCAAGGAGCGTTGCCGTAAAGAGCGTTGCCGGAAGGTTCGTTGCTGCAAAGTAGCTTGCTGCGAAAAAGTGGCTTGCTGCGAAGCTCCCAAGGCATGTGAAGCGCCGAAGGCTTGCGAGGAAGTGAAGGCCTGCGCCCCGGCGACTTGCTGCCCCAAAGAGCGTTGCCGCAAAGAGCGTTGCCGCAAGGTTCGTTGCTGCAAAGTAGCTTGCTGCGAAAAAGTGGCTTGCTGCGAAGCCCCCAAGGCTTGCGAAGCTCCCAAGGCATGTGAAGCGCCGAAGGCTTGCGAGGAAGTGAAGGCCT
>CAYWGR010000222.1:0-422 GCA_964458015.1 uncultured Planctomycetaceae bacterium | reverse complement strand
GCGCCCCGGCGACTTGCTGCCCCAAAGAGCGTTGCCGCAAGGTTCGCTGCTGCCGTCCGAAGGTTTGCAAGGTTGCTTGCTGCGAAGCCGTGAAGGCTTGCGAAGCTCCCAAGGCCTGCGCTCCGGCTTGCTGTGCACCCGCCTGCAAGTAAGCTCGTAAGAGTCTTCACTCAAACCCATCCCCGATCCGAGTTTGAGCAGGCTCCACTACGATAAACTCAAGCGGCCCGGTCCTCAAAAAACCGGGCCGTTTGTGTTTCTTGGGGGACAGGGTTCAGAGTTCAGAGGTCAGGGTTCAGGAAAAGTGGTCAGTGGCCGGTAAGGAGGGGGCAGGGGCTAGTGAAAACAATCTCCCCTCGCCCGCTTGCGGGAGAGGGGCCGGGGGTGAGCGACTGTCTTAATTGTCAAGTAGAAAACACCGG
>CAYWGR010000221.1:0-7865 GCA_964458015.1 uncultured Planctomycetaceae bacterium | reverse complement strand
CGGCGGGATCAAGGAGCTGCGGGATGCCGGGGTTGCCATTGAGATGGGGTTGCTGGAGCCGGCGGCGCAGCGGCTCAACGCGCCCTACCTGACCCTTCAGCAAGCCAAACGCCCCTGGATAATCGCCAAGTGGGCCATGACGCTCGATGGCAAAATTGCCACGCATACCGGCGAAAGCCGCTGGATCTCCGGGCCGGAATCGCGGCAAATCGTTCATGCAATTCGCGGCCGCGTGGATGCGATCATGGTGGGACGCGGAACGGCCGCGAAAGATGATCCGCTGTTGACGGCTCGACCCACTGGACCGCGCACCGCGTTGCGCGTGGTGCTGGATACCAACGCTTCGCTTACGAGCGAAAGCCAACTGGTCCGCACAGCGCGAGAAACGCCCGTGCTTGTCGCCGTGGGAACTGCATCCCCAGCGTCCGACCGCAAGCGGCTTGCAGATGCCGGGTGCGAGATATTCGTTTGCGAAGGCGAGACATACGCCGAACGGCTCGACACATTGTTGGGCGAATTAGGACGACGTCGATTGACCAACGTATTGGTCGAGGGCGGCGGTCAACTGCTGGGCAGTCTTTTCGATGCTCGCGCCATCGACGAGGTTCACGTCTTTATCGCGCCCAAGCTGATCGGCGGCGCCGCAGCCGGCACGGCTGTCGCCGGCCGCGGAGTCGCCGCGATGTCGGAAGCCTTGTTGCTTGACGCGCCCGAAGTGCGTCAAGCAGGCAACGACACGTATATCACGGCCCGATGCTCTCGGGATGCTTCGCCAGGAAGTCGCGAGGACCGCGCGTCGTGTAATACGGATAGGTGACGGCACCCGTCGCAGGACCGGCTGCCGCCTGCTCCTGGCCGTCATTCCCCTGCCCATGACGACATAGCCCACAACCATGGCCGCCGCATTTACGGCAAGCTCCACCTTGGTCTTCGTCACAGGCATCTTGGCACGACTTGCAGTTTTCCGGCGCCTGGGCGCAACTGCCGCCCATGCAAGCCCAAGGGCGATGCCCGTGCTTCGTCACGCAGCCGATCAAACTGGCCAGTAGTACCACCATCAACATCGAACAGATCATGCGTTTCATGGCCGACGATTCCTTATTTGCTCATGGTCATGCGAGGAGGCAGATAGATCGCGGGTATCCTGCCCCCGCCTTCATCTGACATCGGCCCGATAATCCCTAGAGTCCAGAAATTCGTCAGATCCGTTGTTTCTGGCAAGAAAGTTAGGATCGGCTTAAGCGGAACGAGGCTTGCTGATCGCTAAATAGGCAAAACAGCGTGACTTTGCGGCCAGGCTGTTGGTTTTTTGCTAAGCCATTGTCTGCCGATTCTCGGCCCTGCCGGTGTATGGCCAAGACGCCAAGTGTATTGTCTTGGCAATATGGGGAAAGTTTGCGGAGCGGCAGCAAGCTTCTAGTATAGTGATTCATAAGTGCGGTATCGCGTAGAGAACCTTTTTTTTGAGTGCCACTGGCTCTGCCAGTGCCGGCCGCCGCATGGAATCCCGCACTGGCAGAGCCAGTGGCACTCAATGAAAAATCCCCAATAGCGTGAATCACTACGCTAGCATTTACTCGCTGGAAAAACGGAACATAAAACGTCCCTCGGGCGCAACGTCGCCGCTTTGATAAAAGTCCATCACGTCACCGGGGGTTTGCAGGTTGTCGGCCCATTTGAAATCCACGCCGAGGCGGCCCTGTCCTTCCGGCAAGCCAAGTGCCGCCCGGGGAATCGCCACATGCAACTCATTGCCCTCGGCGCGATAGTCCAGGGCGACGATCTTTTTCCATTGCCAACCGCTCTGGTTTTTCTCAAGCCAAGTTTTGCCGCCCTCGACTGAACGATTCAGCGCGAAGTCGCAGCCTTGCCAGCCGGTCGCCGGATTCTGGTCGGCGTCGATCAACAACAACAGCCCCGTGGGATTGGCCCCGTTGGCCAGCGGCTGGCGCGTGCGGACATAGAAGTAAACATTTTTGTCGTCGCGAGCCGTCTTCATCACGGCAAGATCATTGCGCCCGGTTCGATTTACATAGTGCAAGCCGGATGTGCCGTCGAAGTCGCGCGGGGCGGTTTCGCCGAGGTGGTCGAGAAACGCTGGCCCCACGTCGCGCCACTGCTCGAAACTGCCTTCGATCTTGATCGTTTGCGGCGCGGTCGCCTTGGGCAATGCCGGCGCGCCTTTGTAGCGGCGCACATTGCCCGCCAGTTGCCAATAATAGTTGTCGCCGTGTCCGCCACGCATCGGTTCGATGTCACGGCTGCATTCCTGGTTATATTGGTCGCAGAAAATGACCGGGTCGCCGGGGTTGCCCAATCGGATTGCGATCCATTCGTTCCAGCCGGTGACCATCACGAAGGGAGCCTGTAGCTCGAATGCCCGCTTCCATTGCTCCTGAAAATTGCCTCCCCAATTGATCGCGCCGGGCGATGTGTCTTGCTTGCCGTCGTGAAACGAGCGGCCGCGTGCATTGCCCGAACTCATCATCGCCACCGTGCCGTCGGCTTGTGCCAGATTTTGTGCAACCGACACGTTCACTTGCTCAGGCTTTTTCGGATCGTCGGTATAGCCGTAAGGCTGCGGATAGGTGGCTTCCCAGTGCCAGGCATTGGGCGTGTTGACCATTGTGAACGGCCAATGGGCACGGCGAAGCGTAAAGAACTGCCGCAACTCAGGGCTTGCCTCGGCCGGGTCGCAGATCAACAGCGGCTTGCCCTGCCAATGGAACCAGAGCTCGCGATACTGCCCCGGCTTGTAAAGCTCGTTGTAGATTTGCGCGGCTGTTTTGCCGGCCTCGGTGTTTACCATGAAAGCGATCTGCGGCGTTCGACCGCCTTCCTGGCGAATCTGGCGAAACACTTCGCACAGCTTCATATACACATCGCGATAGGTCACGGCATTCGTCGCGTCGAAGATCAGCGTGTCGATGCCCGCGTCGGCCAGCAGATTGGCGTGACGCCGCAACACCCAGGGATCCGAGCTAAGATAATAGCCGTAAAGCGGCTCGCCCCAGGTGTGCCAACCGCCGTGTGGACCCCACAAAGGCGAATCGGGTTTCTTCACGGCATCCGGATCTTTGGCCAGTATTTTCGAAACGTCATACGGCCCTCCGTCTTTGCTCGGCGCATCGTGGGCTTGATTGTGCCATAGAAAATAAAAGATGCCCACAAAACGATCCGGCTTTGGTTGCCCTACCTCTTCCGGCATCGGCAACTTGCGCCCCAATGCGTCCATCGCCGGCCAGGATGTGCAAGGATTGATCTCGGTCGGAACGGTTTGTGCGAATGCCGAAGTAATCAACAATAAACATGCACCGGCAAGGATGCCAACGGGAAGAAAAAAGTTCCTTTGCATGGCAGCAACTCCAATAGCGTGGATTATAGACGCCACGACGATTCGGGGTGATGGGTCGGCAGGTCGTTGACGTTTGCCGTGGATATGTCGAGAAACGTCAACAGGGAACACAAGGCAGGATTACGATGCGTGTGTGTGAAACGGTTGTATCTTGATGGAACGACAGCCGGCAGTCAAGTAATTTTTGGGTGATTGTCTGTAGTCTTTTATCGATGGTTCAAATTCGCAAACAGGGAAGACGACGGTCGGAGCGGCAACGCTTCAGCAGGGGCTGAATACCGCAAATCCTGCTATTTTATCTGCCCAGTCGGGTCACTTGACCCAGTTGATGCCGTCAGCCATAATTTATGGTGTGTATTTCATTTTTTCCAGCCTCCCCATCCTACCCTAAAGGACTCCGTCATGCAACGATCCGTGTCCCTGATGACTCTCTTGATTTTGTTCTGTGGATTAGTCTGCACGGCTTGCGCCGCCGAGATCACCGATCCGGCCGAAGCAGCCAAGGATCCCGATTTTGTCATCCAAGGCGAATACGTCGGCGAAGGAACATGGCTCGATGGCAACGCGGCCAAGGCCGGCGCTCAAGTCATTGCCCAAAGCAATGGGCAATTCAACATCGTAGTGACCAAAGGCGGTTTGCCGGGCGACGGTTGGAATCGCGGCGACGCCCGCTTCTCGCTAACCGGCAAACGTGAAGGCGATGCAGCCGTTCTTTCCGGCGACAAACTTTCGGGCAAGATCGCCGGTGAAACGCTGACTGTTGCCTCGGCCGACGGCAAGGCCAAGCTCGAACTGAAGCGGACCGTGCGTCACAGCCCGACCGAAGGCGCCAAAGCTCCCGAGGGCGCGGTCGTCCTGTTCGACGGCACAACCGCCGACAACTTCGAGCATGGCACGTTGCTGCCCGATAAGAATTTGCTGTCGGAAGCCACGAGCAAGCAGAAGTTCGGCGATTACACCTTGCACCTCGAGTTCCGGCTCTCCTACATGCCGGAAGCACGCGGCCAAGCACGCGCGAACAGCGGCGTCTATGTGCACGACGCCTACGAGATTCAGGTGCTCGATTCGTTCGGTCTCGAAGGCGAGAACAACGAGTGCGGCGGCTTCTACAGCATCCGCAAGCCCGACGTGAACCGCTGCTTCCCGCCGTTGACCTGGCAGACCTACGACATCGACTTCACCGCTCCGAAATATGAGAACGATAAGAAGGTTGCCAACGCCAAGATCAATGTCCGGCACAACGGCGTTGTGATCCATCCGTCGATCGAGCTGCCGAACGGCACACCCGGCCGCCAGCCCGAAGGCCCCGCGCCGCGGCCTTTTTATCTCCAGGGCCACGGCAATAAGATTGAGTATCGCAACATTTGGGTTGTCGAGAAAAAGTAAAGCGTTGATCGCTTGCCAACGAAACGAACCATGTAGCGGGGCGGCTTGCTTCCCCGCTACATTCGTTTCTTGGCTGCGTGCGGCAACAACGCTTCGACCGCAAGGCATCCGCTGCGAACGGCTCCTTCCATCGTGCCAGGCCAGCCGGTGGCGGTCCAATCGCCGGCCAATGCAAGGTTCGGAATTGCCGTTTGTTGTGAAGGGCGAAAGCATTCCAATTCGGGCGTGACCGAGAAAACGGCCGCCGGCAGCGTGACGACGCGCCCGTGTAATAATCGCGGAAACGGCTTGCCCGACGTCGTCCAGATCGATTCAAGCTCACCAAGGATCGCGGCTATCCATGATTTGCGATTGCGCGGCGGCGACCGGTGCGAAGCACTAATCACCACTTGGCAATAGCAGGCTCCCGTATCGTCGGAAGGTCTGAAAAACGCCCATTGTCCCAATCGCCCCACCAAAACAGCATGGGGAAGCGCGGTCAACGGCCGGTCGAACCAAAGATGAACCGCTGTGATCGTCGCCGGCTCGATTTTTTCAACATCCGCCAAGCCGGGCATCGCGGCCGACAGATTTTCATCGCACAACGACCGCACTTTTCGCCACGGCACGGCGACAACCACGAAATCGAACGGCCGTCGCGTGCCGTCGTATAGGACAATTGCCCGAGCGAGCCCGCCCTCTGCTTCAATCCGTCGTACCGATGTCTTTTGATGAATTTGCACGCCTCGCTCGGTAAGCCATTGTCCCAGGCGATCCGAAAAGATCTCGCCCAGCGGTTGACGCGGCAACACGAGCGTACTTGCTTCGCGCGTGGCGAAAAAGCCGTCCCTGAATACTTTTATCGCGGCGGAAAGTGATGCACGATCCACGGTTTCGCTCAAAGCACTCACCAGCACCACCGACCAAAACCGCTCAATCGTCCGTTCCGTTTGTCCCTCGCGGCGAAGCCAAGTGCCGATGGTTTCTTCCTTACAGTGCTCCTCGGTCGCACCGTTCCTTATGCTCGAAGAATAGCCGGGAGCTAACAGATCCCGGAATGTGTGCGAATCGCAAGATCCATCTCCGGTGGCCGTTAGCTCCCGGCTATTCTCGATGGAATTATTGCGTTTCGTGGAATAGCATTTTTCGCTTGCACTGCTTCGAACCAACTTTGCCATTGTCCGAACGATGCTCACTCGCTCGCCGAGCGTCAGGTATTTCAGCCGCATTAGTCCCGGCAGCAGATGCAGCGGCGCGGGCAGCCAGCGGCAAGGCTTGAAATGACATCGTTCGCCTTGGGGGCCGATGAAGTGCAAAATAGCGCACTGCTCAAAGCAGTCGTCGATGCCTGTTTGTCGGCAGAAGTCCAAAAAACTGGTGCAGCAACCCATCGCGACATGCTGACAATAGTCGATCCGCTGATTCACCGTGGGATCGACGAACGAACCGGCCCGGCCGCCGAGCGTTTTGCCTTGCTCGAACAACTCGACGCGAAACCCGCGTTCCACGGCGGCCGCTGCTGCCGACAAGCCGGCCAGCCCTCCGCCGACAATCGCCATACGAGGCGGCATTTCTTCCGGGTTAGTCGAAGAAGATCTGTTCATAGGCCGGGGCGATTCGGTTGTTTCAACCGCTTCTCATCTTCTTCCATCGCGCTGATCTTTGTTACCACTGAAAATGCGACCGGCGCCCGGCGATACGCGGAACTACGCGGATCGGCATCGAACAGTGCGGCGGCCGTACACGCCAACGCGGCCCAAAGGCCGGGCAATGCGAATACGAATAGTCCCGTCAACAAGGCGGTGGCCTCGGCAGGCCGGTTTTCACGTAATACGTTCGGAATCCAGACATAGACCACGATGCCCAGATGAATGGCCGTCGCGGCAACGCCCGGCAACAACAAAGCCAAAAAATACATCTCGCTCCAACGCCGCCGCCATCCGACGACCGTCAATCCAATAACCACGGCCAGCACTGTTATCGCCGCAAAAAAACCAAGCGGCGAATGGCCGGCGTTGTTCCAATTTTTCGCTTCTAAAATCACCAAATAAAGAACGTAAAAAATCGGACATGCGGCGGGAAACAAGCTTTTCAAAATCTGGAAGCGGTCGCTGCTGCGATTCAAAAGATGAAAATTGTAGCCATACAACAGCGCCGTCAACCCGCCGACGCAAAGGACGAGGATGCCCGAGGTATTCAGCAGCACCGAGGCAGACGAAAAATGCACCAGATGGGCAGCCACAATGCCTGCGGCCCAAGCTGTCCAAACACCCAATAGCCACTTCACCACAATGGCGTTCCTTGCTGGCAGGAAAAAATGCTACACCAAGATCCAATGCTAAAAAAGAGAGCTTAATGGGATAGATTCTTACCCCTGAGCTCCCGACTTCCCATCCTTTATCGTAGCATCCGCGAGACGCTCCGCAAAGCGGGGCGGAAGGAATGCCCATCGCGCGAATTTCATGATTTTGGCGAGCGTTCCGAGGCGAACACGGCGTTGGAAGACCACCTCGGGCTGTTGTTTCATGCGTTCCAGCAGCGAATGATACGTGTCGGTCATCAGGCCGAAAATCCGTTGGCCGTCCGATTCCAACAAAGGGAACAACTTGCTCCCTGCGCGGTAAAACTGTTCGGCTCGCTCTATCTCCATCTTCATCAGGCGAAAAAACGATTCGTTTATTACGCCGCGCTGCAAATCCTCGACCGAATAGCCGCAGGCTTGCAAATCTTCCAAGGGCAGATAGACCCGCCCTTGCTCGGCGTCTTCCTTCAGATCGCGGAGAATGTTGGTCAGTTGCAGGGCGACGCCCACCTGCCGGGCCGGCTCCAACGCCTCTGGCCCGCGAAATCCCCAAATGTGGATACATGCCAGCCCGACGGCCGACGCCACGTGCTCGCAATACGTTTCCAATGCTTTGAATGTCTCAAATGGCCGCGGCTCGAGATCCATCGCAACCCCCTCGATAACCGCCATAAGATATTGCTGCGGAATGCGGAATTTCGCAACCGTATCCGCCAACGCAGGAAGGAGGGAGGCGGGGGACGAGGGGCGGGAGGCGGGGAGGTTCTCCGGTCCCCTCTCCCTTTGGGAGAGGGTTAGTGTGAGGGCGGATAGGGGCTGATTACGGTTCCCATCAGTATCCTC
>CAYWGR010000220.1:0-7872 GCA_964458015.1 uncultured Planctomycetaceae bacterium | reverse complement strand
ATCTATCAAAAATCGAAGCGGGCAAGTTCCAAATCGAACGCGATATCTGCTCCCCCATCCAGATTGTGAACGAAGTTGTCTCACTCCTGCAAGTTCGAGCCCAGGCTAAGAATCTTTTTCTCCGGGCCGAGTACATTTGCCCAATCCCGCGGACAATTGTGGCGGATCCGATTCGGGTCAGGCAGATTCTCGTGAACCTCATTGGAAACGCAATCAAATTTACCGCGGCAGGCGGCATTCGCCTGGTTACGAGCCTTGTCTACACGGACGAAAAGTCGCCGAGGTTAAAGTTCGATGTCGTTGATACCGGAATTGGATTGAATGAGCAACAGATGGCCATGATTTTCCAGCCATTCGTTCAATGCAATCGGGAAACCGATGCCAAACCAAGCGGGACGGGGCTTGGGCTGACGATCACCAAACGGCTCGTCGAAATGCTGGGGGGAGAAATTGGCGTCCAAAGCACTCCTGGCGCGGGCAGCACTTTCAGCGTAACCATCGACACCGGCAGTCTGGAAGGCGTGGAGATGCTTGATGGTATTGCGAACGACGAGATGCTCGATGAATATCGACCAAATTCCGGCGCCGAAATGCCATGCCCTCGAAATCTGGATTGCCGTATCCTGCTTGCGGAAGACGGACCGGACAATGTGCGGCTCATCTCATGGCTGCTTCAGAAGGCAGGCGCCAAAGTCACGCCGGTCGCCAACGGTTGCTTGGCTGTTGAGGCCGCTTTCAATGCGGAATCCAATGGCCGGCCGTTCGATATCGTGCTTATGGACATGCAAATGCCCGAGATGGATGGCTATGAAGCCGCCAAGAAACTTCGTGATGCCGGCTATTTACGCCCGATCGTCGCGCTTACGGCAAACGCGATGAAGGAAGATCGGCAACGGTGTCTCTACGCCGGCTGCAACGACTACCTTACGAAACCGATTGATCGAGAAAAGCTTCTGCAAATGGTTGCAAACTATACGGCCGAGGCCTATGCTCAGGGCCCGCGCGGCGAGGCCGAGTGTTCGCGGCAGTCTACATAATGCAATGCATCGCCATCACGACTGTTCGCCCAGCACGTCGTTCAGAACGTCTTCGTTCACGTAGATCGGCAGCGGCGGATTGCATGTAACCGCCACGGCAATGGCGTCGGACGGCCTCGCGTCGATTTCCATCAACTCGCCGTCATGCCGGATGCGCAGGCGGGCGTAATAGGTGTGATCTTTTAGTTCGCTGATCACGACATCCTGGAACTCACCGCCCAAGCTTTCCACCACATTCACAATCAGATCGTGTGTCAGCGGGCGGGGCGAGGGGAATCCCTTCACGCGGCGGTCAATGCTCGTGGCCTCGAAAATACCGATCAAGATGGGGAATGTCCGCTCGCCGTCTACTTCCTTCAGGTAGATGACTTGTTGGTCGTTGACCTCACTGATGATAATGCGGGAAAGCTCCATCGAGACAGGCATTGCCGTATCCTCGTTTAATCGCGAATAAGTCCGAGATATATTGCCGAATCAGGCAGATCCATAACACTTTATTATAGGGCGGAATCACCGGAGAAAGCCAGTGGGGGGAAAATGTTTGTCGGGCGCAAAAAAAGCGGATTTTCGGCTTCCAACACGACGGCTTGCACTGGGCGCGCTCCCGATTGTCCGATGGATTTCATGCCCATGACAAGCATTGGCAGGGCGTCCAGGCAATACCTCATGCGAGATAGTGCATATTAGCTAGCCATTGTTTGCAGCACTTTCAAAAGACTTTCCGGCACGGCCTTATGCTGTACATAGGTGTCCATAAATGGCGTTAATGCAAGTTCGCCTCGAATCTCGCCCGCCATGACGCCGTTCGCGCCTAGCAGCATGGATTCGACCGCGAAATTACCTAATCGCGTGGCCAAAATCCGATCTTCGGGCGTCGGGGAACCGCCTCGCTGTAAGTGTCCCAACATCAAAACCCGGGTATCAAACGGACAGCCCGCCGATTTCAGCATGGCATCCAATTTCTGGGCGCCACCCGATTCGTCGCCCTCGGCCACCACCAGCATGATCGAATGCTTGCCTCGGGCTTTGAGAGTTTTCAAGGTTTCAATGATTTCCGGGATCTTGGTTGTCGTTTCTGGAATGGCAACCGCTTCCGCCCCGCCTGCCAATGCCGTATAGAGGGCGATATAACCGCTGTGCCGGCCCATCACTTCCACCAGAAACATCCGGCTATGGCTTTCCGCCGTATCACGTAATTTATCGATCGCATCGACGGCCGTGTGAACCGCCGTGGCAAAGCCAATCGTGTAGTCGGTGCCCAACAAATCGTTGTCGATAGTGCCGGGGCAGCCGACGATCTGGCCATCCCAATGCTGGGCCAATGCCACGGCGCCGTGAAAGGTGCCATCGCCGCCGATGGGAATCAAAGCATCGATACGATGCTTTTTCAGAATGCCGGACGCTTTTTTCAGACCTGCCTCGGTTTGAAATTCGGGACTGCGGCTGGTGCCCAAGATCGTGCCGCCCATCTTGATGATATTTGACACCGACCGGAGACGCATCAACGGCGTTTCGTCGACTTCTTGGAAAAAGTCCTCTTCCAACAGCCCCTGATATCCGCGATAGATCCCGACAACCTCGTGGCCTTTCGACAAGGTCGATCGCACGATTGCCCTGGTGCAAGCGTTCATGCCGGGAGCATCGCCGCCGCTGCAAAAAACTCCGATACGCATAGGGTAGGTCTCCAAATAGTTTTCAGGTGTCGGTTTTCATCGGATTCATTGTTTGCGGAAGCAACGCTTGCTCGATGATCTCGAAAATGCTCATCGCAACAGTGGTTTTACTGCCGGAAAAACAGCCCCGCGAACGGCCGTCTTTTCCAAGCACTTCAACACTCGTCTGGTCGGCTTGAATTGCCTCGGGGCCGTTGAGCACGATCAAATCGCATTGCTTCCGCTCCATTTTTCGCATGGCCCGAAGATGTTGATCCTCTGTCTCCAACGCGAAGGCAACCATCCATTGCGTTTTTTTCCCACGAGAGAGTTCCGCAACAATGTCGGGCGTTTCGACCAATTCGATATGCAAGGAGTCGCCCGACTTGTGGATTTTATGCGTGGATATGGCCGTCGGGCGATAGTCGCAGGGCGCCGCCACGGCAATCAAGCCGTCGCAGGTGGGAAACAGTTTTTCGCACTCCGCAAGCATTTCCTCGGTCGAAACGACGCGATGCACTTCCACACCGGCGGGATAATTTACGCTGACCGGTCCGCTGACGACAACGGCCTCATGGCCGGATTGCGTCACGGCAGCCGCCAAGGCAACGCCCATCCGGCCGCTCGATGCATTCGAAATATACCGCACCGGATCGAGGTATTGTCGGGTTGGACCAGAGGTGATGAGAATGCGAGCCATGCTAGCGATCAGGAACTAGAGACCAGGGATTAGAAAACAGGAAAACAGCTTACTCCAATACCTAATCCTAAATCGCTAACCCCTGAAGTATTTTTTGAATATGCTGAAAAATCTTTTCCGGCTCGGCCATGCGTCCGGGGCCTCGCATGCCGCAACTTAGATATCCTTCCTCGGGGTCGAGCAACGTGATGCCGTCGGCGCGAAGTTGTGCGACATTGCGCTGTACGGCGGGCTTTTGCCACATCAGCGTATTCATCGCCGGCGCCATCAGCACCGGTCCGTCGAACGACAGCAGAAGAGTACTCACCAGATCGTCCGCCAGTCCGCAAGCGGCCTTGGCCAAGATGTTGGCCGTGGCCGGAGCAATGCAAAACAAATCGGCTTTCTCGGCCAATTCGATATGCGGATGGGCGCGACGCCCAAACACTCGCATTGCCACGGGGCGACCGGTCAGAGCCTCGAAAGTTTTCGGCCCGACCAATTGCGAGGCAGATCGCGTCATGACGACCGTCACGCCCGCGCCGGCCTGAACCAAACGACTTACCAACGTCGCGGTTTTATAAGCCGCGATCCCGCCGGTAACGCCGATCAAGAGTTCACGACCCATCATGGCAACATTTTAATGTCTAGGTTGATAATGAACGGTTAGGCGA
Source organism: uncultured Planctomycetaceae bacterium (assembly GCA_964458015.1). GTDB lineage: Bacteria > Planctomycetota > Planctomycetia > Pirellulales > Thermoguttaceae > CAYWGR01. Next base: position 3,830 of record CAYWGR010000220.1, on the reverse strand, counting down.
CGTTTTTGCCTATTTTCCAGCCTTCCGAGGGTCGGCTCCGGTTCATTAGCTACATAGGACACATTAGAGACTTCGGAAGTCGATGTCGGCAGGGCCGGCCGGTTGGGCTGCCACTTGGATGTTCATCTCGGTGTCGAGATAGATTTTATCCTGCATGATCTCGTTGATGACGATCTGCATTTTGTTGTCGTTTTTGGGATCCACCAACGGCCGCGCGCCGCCGTTTAGCTGCACCAATCGCTTTTGGATCAAGGTGGAAAGCTTGAAACGGCCGCCGATCTTTTTGATAATCGCTTCTTCCCGCAGTTCGTCAATCATTTTTGACCCTTTTCCCACTCACTAGTTAATATACGACAAATATCTTGGACCGCTTGGTCCATGTTATCATTGATAACTTGGTGTTGATAACGATCGGCCAAGGCCAATTCACTATCCGCCCGAGCCAACCGGCGTTGGATCGCTTCTTCGGTTTCCGTGCCCCGGCCGCGAAGCCTTCGCTCGATCTCTGCCCGCGAACTCGGCCGCAGGAAGATCGAAATCGCGTCGGGGTATGCCTGCATAACCGCCAGGGCCCCTTGAACGTCAATCTCTAAGACTACCCATTTTCCCGCCGTTAGACCAGTGGTCACTTCCGAACGAAGCGTACCGTACCAATGTCCCTGGGCGAAAACCTCGAAACATTCGAGAAAATCACCCCCCTGGCGGCGTTTGACAAACTCCTCACTCGACAGGTAATGGTAATCCACCCCGTCTGTTTCACCGTTGCGAGGCTGTCTGGTGGTAGCCGAAACGCTCCGGGCCAACGGCACACGGCATGTCTCGAACACTCGCTGCATGACCGAGGTTTTGCCCGCTCCGGAGGGCCCCGACACTACGACTAATCTCCCTTGTGTCATGGCGCGGAGGTCACTCGATGTTTTGGATCATTTCACGGATTCGCTCGATGGCCGTCTTGATTTCGATCACATGCCTGGCGATCTCCACATCGTTAGCCTTCGATCCGATCGTGTTGGTTTCGCGGAACATTTCCTGCGTAAGGAAATCCAACTTCCGACCTGCACTATCCGACGCTTCCATCGTCGTTTGGAATTGCTCCAAGTGGCTGCGCAAACGAACGATCTCCTCGGAAATGTCGCTTCGATCGGCAAACAGACTGACTTCCTTGATCACGGCTGCCGGATCCAGCGTCACGTCCATCTCGGCCAAGGTGCGTTTCATCCTGTCGAAAAGCCGGTTTCGATACTCCTCGACCACCAAGGGAGCTCGCCGCTCGATCAAATCCAAGCTGGCGGCGGCCGCCATGCAATTGGATGTCAAATCGGCGGCCATCGCGAGCCCTTCGTTGCCTCGCATCTCCCGAAGATTTTCCAAGGCTTTTTTCAGCGTATTTTCGATCACCGGCCAATCGGCCGCCACGTCGATGGCTTTGCACGAAGCATCGTCAACCACGCCGGGCAACGGCATGAGCGACTCGAGCGACGGCTCGGCATTCTTGCATTTCCACTTCTGCATCAGCGACGCGAGCTGCTGCCGATAACGCTCAAGCACATCGACGTTGATCTGATAATCTTCGGGCGAATGTTTTCGATCCACGCGTACATTGACCTGGATCGTTCCGCGGTAGATGGATTCGCGCACGACACTCTCGACCATCGGTTCGATCGAGGCATATCCCTCGGAAGCGCGAACCGATAGTTTGAAAAACCGATTGTTGATCGTGCGAATCTCAACCGCGACAGCCAAATCGTCTTGCTGCGCGCGCGATTCGCCGAATCCTGTCATGCTTTGGAGCATGGGCTATTTGCCTTCATCCTTGGCTGGTGCTTTTTCGGACGAGGCAGGCGTTTCACTCTTTCCGGCCGGTTTTTTATCGGTGGAAGGCGCGGCCGAGACTCCCGGCTTCTGCTCCGCGCTGCCGCCAAGGTCCGTGCTCAGAGGCCCGCCGCCGCCCACGCCCGACACCTTCACCATGATCATGCACAAGATGATCCAGAAGGCGGCTACGCCGATGGTGATGCGGGTGAAGAGGTCGCCGGCTTTGGTGCCGAATGCGCTTTGGCCGCCCATGCCGCCAAAAGCGCCTGCCAATCCGCCGCCCTTACCCCGCTGGATCAACACCAGCACGATCAAGAATACGGCTGTCAGCAACAGCAATACCATTAACAAAGAGATCATGAAAATCCTTTCCTTATTTCAAGGCCCCGGCCACGATACCGAGGAATTGGTCTACCTTCAAGCTGGCGCCGCCCACCAACGCGCCGTCGATGTCGGTCTGCCCGAGCAACTCGGCTGCGTTGTCCGGCTTGACGCTTCCGCCGTACTGCATCCGAACTTCCTCTGCAATCTGAGCATTATAGCGTTCGGCCACGAGTTTGCGAAGACCGAGATGCACATCTTCGGCCTGCTGGGGGGTGGCAACCTTGCCTGTCCCAATTGCCCAGACCGGCTCGTAAGCAATAACGATCTTTTTCATGTCCTCAGGCGAAACGCCCGCCAGCGAACCGTCGAACTGACGTTGAATAACCGCCATAGTTTGCCCAGCTTCTCGCTCTGAAAGCAACTCACCAACGCAAACGACGGGAATCAGGCCGGCTTGGAGCGCGGCATGGACTTTTTTGTTAATGGCTTCGTCGGTCTCACCAAGGATATGGCGACGCTCGCTATGGCCGAGAATCACATACGTGCAACCCAGGTCGACAAGCATGGCAGCGCTCAACTCGCCCGTAAAAGCGCCATCCTTCTCGTGGTACATGTTCTGAGCGCCCAAGGCAACCTTCGAGCCGGAGATCGTGCGGCCCACGGCGTCGAGATAGCAGCTTGGCGGGCAAATGGCCAAATCCACTCCCTCAAGCTTCTCGGCTCGCTTTGCCACGCCCTCGGCCAAGGCCACGGCCGATTCGCGGTTCATATTCATTTTCCAGTTGCCGGCAATAAACGGACGACGCATCAAAGTAACTCCTCGTTGGTTAAGTTTTCGGCTGTCAGCAATTAGCTGTCAGCGTTCAGTATTCAGGTTTCGGTATTATCTGAATTATCTCGTACAATCTTGATTATTAATCACCCTCATCGAGCCGAATCAAGCGTTGAAAGCCGGCTTGCTCAAAATGGTGATCCACCGTGAAGGCCGTTTCGATTTTAAGCTCCTTCATCACAATGAAGCTGGTGCAATCCGTAGCGCCCCATGTCTTGTCGGGGCGTTGTCGAAAAAGCTCCCAAGCGGCCGCTTCCAATTCCAAACTAACAGACGTAATCCGCACTCGTGAGGAAGTGCGCAGTCGATCATAAAGCATAAGGGCCAAGGATCGTTGGTTAATCCTCGATAGCCCGTCCCCCAACTCAAACAATACCAATGAAGTCGTGACCAAAGTAGCGTTGGAAACGATCAAATCATTCCAGGCTGCTTCTGCCTGGGAATGCCAGTGATCGTCCGTATTAGCCACGGCAATCAATCCAGAGGCGTCTAAAAAAACCGAATTCATATTTTACGACAGCCAAGGCGATAGTCATCAAAGTGTTCAGCAAGATCGGAGACGCCCAAGGCTGCACGAACGCCGCATAAAGGATCGTCGGTCTCTTTGCTCTGCGGATTGTTTACCGTAAGTTGTGGCTCAACGATAATTTGAACCCGTTGGTGTTCACCCAGAGCCAGCTTTTCCAAGGGTTTCAGCACACCATCCTCATAAATAGCTTGAATCATCTGACTCATAAGCAACTTCTCCCTTCCCCCCCCCTGCTCATGGTAGCAAACAACGTACTCATCAGCAAGTTGACGTCGTTTTCCATGCACCTTTCAATCCACCGGCGTGGTTGCAGGGCCAGACCCAAGAATC
>CAYWGR010000219.1:2281-7966 GCA_964458015.1 uncultured Planctomycetaceae bacterium | reverse complement strand
GGACAAAGTCGGACGACCGGCGGATTTCGACGGCTCTGGAACATCTTGCGGCCGATCAACAGCGTTATGCCGCCCGGGTGGCCGAGGCGATTGTCGAGCTGGACGTCCGCCCCGATACCGGCCGCTTCACCTCGCTTTACACCTCGAAAAACGATCTTGCCATCGAATATCTCTTGGAAGAGATTGTCGATCAGCAAGAACAGGATATCGGCGTGATCGAACAATGTGCCGCGGAGCTCGAAGGAGTCCCCTCACTGCACGTTCTGGCCGAAGAAATTTTAGGGAACGCGCGAGGGCACTTTGATATCCTTCGCGACTTGGCCGGAGTTAGTGGCTAGTGGCTAGTGGCTAGTGGTCGGTGGCTAGTGGTCAGTGGCCAGTGCATAGCCGCAAGCGGCTGTTTCTAACCTCTAACCTCTAACCTCTAATCCCTAATCCCTAATCCCTAGTCCCTAGTCCCTAGTCCCTAGTCCCTAGCCCCTAGCCCCTAGCCCCATGTCCTACTTCGATACTCACGCACACCTGGATCAGGACGATTTCGACGCCGACCGCGCCGAAGTGATTGCAAGAGCGCGAGCGGCGGGCGTCGAGGGCATTCTGTGCGTGGCCGTCTCGGCCGCCGCGAGCCAAGCTGTTTTGAAACTGGCCGAAAAATTCGATCTCGCAGCGGCCGTGGGCATTCATCCCAATTCCGCCGCCGAGGCAGCGCCCAACGATTGGGACAACGTTGTTTCTTGCGTCGCGAATCCCCGCGTCGTGGCTCTCGGTGAAACCGGTCTGGATCGCTATTGGGATTACACGCCGCTTCCGATTCAGCAGGAATATCTGGATCGCCATTTGCGGCTGGCCCAAGAGCGCGACTTGCCGGTGATTTTGCATTGTCGCGACGCCGCCGAAGACTTGCTGCCGATGCTTCGCGAGGCAGTTGCCAGGGGACCGCTCCGGGGAATCATTCATGCCTTTAGCGGCGATGCCGCGATGGCGGCCGAATGCGTCGGTTTGGGATTCCACATCAGTTTCGCGGGCAATGTAACGTATACGAATAAAAAGTTCGAGGCTCTCCGAGACGCGGCAAAATCCGTGCCCGACGACCGGCTGTTGATCGAAACGGATAGCCCTTACCTTGTGCCGCAGATTTTCCGCGGCAAACAACGCCGGAACGAGCCGGCCAACGTGGTGCATACGGCCGCAATGCTGGCCGAGTTGCGCGGCGTGCCGGCCGAACAGATCGCCGCATTGACGACCGCCAATGCCCGGCGATTGTTTCGGATGCCGGCTTAGGCAGTCTCTACTTGCTTTCTAGCTGAATCACACCGTCCCAATCGGCGGGCGGGCGGCGGTTGTGCTGGGCGATGTAAACCACGAGGAAATCCTTCACCTGATCTTCGGCCGGGATGCGATGCAACAGCTCGAAGGCCGTTTGCCAATTGCGAGCAAGGAACGCATCGAGCGCCGCCTCGTAGTATTCCAAGTGTTGGTCGCTCAGCTCGGGATATTGCTCGATCGGCGGCAACAATTCGCTCACTTCCAGCGGCGTATCAAGCCCATAGGGGCGGACAATCGCCAGCCGGCGCACCCGGGCGACGTTGCGAGGCACGGTTTCGCGAATAATTCGTGCCGTGGCTTCATCCACCAAGATCGGAGCTTGCAGATGTTTGGTCATGCCTTCCAAACGCGAAGCCAAATTCACGACCGGGCCGAAGACGGTGACTTTCACTTGATCGACCGTCCCAATTTTACCCGCCACGGCGCGGCCGGTCGCAACGCCGATGCCGGCATGGAATCCGCTGGTGGCTTCGAACTCGTCGCGCACGGCCAGCGCCGCGCGGCAGGTGCGCAGCACGGAATCTTTCTGCGGCAAGGGCCAACCCCAGAAGCCCATCGCGGCATCGCCCTGGAAATCGCCGACCACGCCGCCCTGATCGCGGATATGATGGGTCATTACGCCCAAGGCACGGCTGACGCGCTGCAAGAGCCCTAGCAAATCGCCGGCCTGCCGTTCCGATTCGCGCGAAAAACCGCGCAAGTCGCAGAAAAGAACCGAAACCTCGGTCTCACGCGGCGCCAACACAACCTCGGGATCTTCGACGGCCAAGGTATCGAGCACCACCGGCGAAAAGAATTGGCTTAGCGCGGCGTGGCGATGCTCCAACAATCGCATCTGCCGCAACGAGCTAAGCATGGCGGCCACGAGTTCCGTAAATTTGATGTCTTCACGCAGGTCGGTGGGGTCGGACGAAGGCGTCATGCCGCTCTGCTCAACGTTGAATCGCCCTGCAACATAAAGCCCCCAACCGCGACATGCACGGCCCAGCACCGGCGTGCAAAAAGCCCAGTCAAATGCATCGCTGGCCGTAAAAGCCATGTTGGCGGCCGTCTCGGCCCCGCGCCAAACTTGCAACACGCTCTGCCGCTGCCGAAGCGATTCAAGAATCAGCCCCTGGCTCGGCCGGAAGTCGGTCGAAATGGCAAGCCGCTGATCCCAATGCAAGACGCGAGGCGTGGGACGAGGGACGGGAGACGAGGGATTTGGGATTGGGGATTTCGGGATTTCGGGATTTCGGGATTTTGCGTCTGCTTCACTGGCCGCTTTCTCTCTTCCCTCTCCCCTCTCCTCTTTCCCCTCTTCCTCCCCCTCCAATTCAACGGCCACAACGGCGGCGGCATCGGCCCGCAAAACGCCGGCCAGCAACATGCTGACCAACCGGACGACAAGCTCGTGATCGCCGGTGGCGCCGGAAATAACGTCCGGCAAACGGCTCAGAACTTCAATGCGATGATCGGGGTTGCGAAATTGCACTCCCTTCAAGTACTGCGAACTGAACGATTGTTGTTGCACGGGCGCGGGTGCGTCGGTCGTTACGTTCACCTGCTGGTCGGCCAACGTAAATACCGTTTGACCGATGACAAAATGCTCGCCGGGCGATAGCTTGAAATGATCCGCCTCTTCGCCGTGAAGGAACAGTGGATTTCGAGCGTCAGGCAATTGGCTCACCTCCAATTGCGTGCCGTTCCAAAGCACTTGCGCATGGCGACGCGAAATCTGGTGATCCCAAGGCGCGGCCCAAATGCCGCCCTGCCGGCCGAGCACGATCGGCTCTCCTTCCGGCAACGCGCGCCGCCATCGTTGTTGTGCTTCGATCCCTTGGGCTATTAGATCAGGCATGGGACGAATTAGTTTCTGTTGTGAAAGGCTAGCCGAGGAGCAGTCATTCTGAGCGTAGCGAAGAATCTCCGTGATTTTTTGAGATCCTTCGTTGCGATCAGGATGACAAAATGACCTTCCGCGACAGAAACGAATTAGAGTTCAGGGTTCAGTATTCAGGGTTCAGGAGACAATGGAAATGTATTTTACCCCCAAAAAGCCGCTTGCGGCTTCGCACGATCCGCCATCCACTTTTCACTCCTTACCGACTCATACTCCATCGTTTCGCCAATCCCCACAGGCCGGCCATCACCATCGCGATCAACCCCAGGGCAATAGCTCCAGAGCGAATCAGACCGCGGGTTAATTGGGTTAATGTCGAACCGATCGCGCTGTCATAAGCCTCTTGGATGATGACGATCCAACCGGTGTCTTTCTCGCGAATGCTGACCGGCTCCATCCGGGCAAGCCATTGACGGTTGTAATCGCTGCCCTCCGGATCGACCGCCAGCGGATCGCAGTAGTTACGCTGCCGGGCGGGCGTGTCGGGCAGATCGTCGCTCTGCACGCGATAGCTTTGGATGCGAGCCGGCAACTCGTTTTGCTCGGTGAATATCTTGTCGAACAACGGATGCTGCAACACCACGCCCTTATTCTTGCCCTCGCGATTGTTGACCAAAACGGCGAATTGATTGTCGCTGATCGGAAAATTGACGAACCGGCCGACTTCGACCGTCATGGCTACGACGCCTAAAAACTTTTTCTCGGGCGATCCGTCATAAATCGGCGTCGAGATGGCTACGGTCCAGAGGGTCGTCGCTTTGGAATTGAAAACGTCGGAAATGCTCGTCGCCGTGATATGTTCGTTCGGCCCCGGTCGCCACGTCTCCTTCCGATCGCGTTCTCCGCCGTAAAAAAAACTTCGCCAACCGAAATTCTTGCCGATCGTGGTGCCCTCGGGCGTTCGGGCCGTTGAAATGCCGTGGGGATCGCAATAAAACCAACTGGCGGCCTTTTGCTGCCACGGCTCGCCCGGTGACGATGGAATTGCAGCGGCCAACGCCTTTTGAAGCATCTGTCGCATTGGATGTTCGCGAAACTTCTTCTGCACCGTTTCCAATTGTGGGCTCCGAAGCGCAGGATCGTTCAACCGCTGTAACAAACCCTGAAATTCCGTGTCGGCCAACGCCTCGACAATTCGCTTGCGCAGTGGATCCGAAACGGCCAACTCCTCGACCAGTTGGTAGCGGCGTTCCAATTCGTAGGCGGCATTGCGCGCGGCAAACTGGGCCGCAAATTTGTTGCTCTCCAACGCACGTTCCGTTAAGGCCGCATTCGACTTTTGTAGGGCTGCGTTGAAACCTTGCCAAGCAAACCATGTTACGACAGCCAGCAGCAGCGCAGGCCCGACGGCTCCCAAAACCATCATCGGGCGACGCGCCAAACGCGATGCCCGATTGTCCAACGCATCGAGCACCTCTTGCACATTGGAGAATCGGCGATTGGGATCGGGCGCCAAGCAACGATCGACGATGGCCGCCAGCATGGCATCGACGCGGTGCATCTTTCGATGCTCCGACGGCGTCGGCGACTGCTCGATCATCTGCCGGTAGTGGGTCAAACGGTCGTTCAGATCGGGCGTCCGCTCGAATTGATCGACCGTCTTGCCGGTTCGATGGGGCGGACCGCCCGTCAACATACAATATAAAAGCGCGCCCAGGGCGTAGACGTCCCAGCGGGCGTCGGGCATGGCTTCAAGATCGGCCTGCTCGGGCGCCATGTAGAACATCGTGCCCAGCGAAGGCGATTGCTCGTGCGACAACCGCGACTGACCGAAGTCGGCCAGCCGTGGCTTACCGTCTTGATCCAGCAGGATATTGGCCGGCTTCAGGTCGCAATGCAGCACGCCCTTGCCGTGGGCATGGACCAAGCCCGTGCATACGTCGCGAAACAGCGAAACGGCCTCATCCACCGGCACAGGCCCCAGGGCGATGCGATCGGCCAGCGAGCCCTTTTCCATATACTCCATGATGTAGTACGGCGGGTCGGCGTCCCAACCGACTCCGACCAACTGCACCACGTAACGGTCGGCAAACAGGAAGGCGAGTTTTTCCACCTCACGAGACAGGAGCGACCAGTCGAGCCCCCCCTGGTGAGCGTAGAACTTGATGGCCACCCGGCGGCCCGTATTGCGTTCGACCGCGACCCAAACTTCGCCGTATGCTCCAAGACCCAGGAATCGCTCGGGTTCATAGCCCGGCACTTGGGTCGGCGGATGGCCTCGTTTGAGGCTCATATCGCGCGATCGCTGTCGTTCGGCGCCGCCTTGCACTTCCGTCGGGTCGATGCTCATGCCGCAAGTATAGCAACTTTTTGCCCGATTACGCTAGCCGTCGGAATGCCTCGGCACAGGCGATATCATTTTCGCGCGACATGCCCATGCAACCCTCCGTGCGTTTGGCCGGTAACCCGTAGGGTGCGTCCGCGACGCACCATGATATTGTGCAAAACAAACGCATTGATGGTGCGTCGCGGACGCA
>CAYWGR010000219.1:0-2271 GCA_964458015.1 uncultured Planctomycetaceae bacterium | reverse complement strand
CTCTACATTTCTGTTGCTTTGATTTCCTCTAGCTCCCGCCGCAGGGTGTCGATTTCCTGAACGAGTTCCTTCTGAATCTTACGGTTATTGAGCTCGTAACCAATAAAAAAGTTGAATATCGCACAATAGACAAAAGGAATGACCATCCCTTGGCAACTTGGATTGGATGCCATACCGATCGTCAACAGCATCAGTAACATTCCGCCAATGTAGAAGAACCACTTCAGCGAATTACCGACATTTTTACTCTTCCGAATCTTTTCGATTTCCGTCACAACATTTTCCTTCCGTGCGATTATCCGGTAACCCGTAGGGTGCGTCCGCGACGCACCATGATATTGTGCAAAATAATCACATTGATGGTGCGTCGTGGACGCACCCTACGATTGTGCGCGACTGACATGCTTCATTAACAAAACGGGCGTACCATGTCCACGACAAACGTAGGCATGGCCGCCCCGGATATGGTTTCAAAGGTTCGCATCAATAGCCGGGAGCTAACAGCTCCCGGAGGTCAATTGCGAAACTACACACATTCCGGGAGCTGTTAGCTCCCGGCTATTTTCAAAAAAACTAGCCACTGACCACTAGCCACTAGCCACTAGTGGACTACTTCTTCGCTTGCTCTTCCTTGTCGAAGGCCGCGTCGAAGGCCACTTTGCTGGGCTCGAAGTCCATGCGGCGGACGAACTCCAACGCTTCCTTCGCGCCGCGGTCGCGATCCATGCCGCTGTCTTCCCATTCGACCGACAACGGACCGTTGTAGCCGACCTTGTTCAAGGCGCGGATGATCTCTTCGAAATTCACGCCGCCGCGGCCCAACGAGCGGAAATCCCAACCCCGACGAGCGTCGCCGAAGTTCAAGTGGCTCGACAAAATGCCGCTGCGGCCGTCAAGCGTCACAATGGCGTCTTTCATGTGTACGTGATAAATCCGGTCGCCGAACTTGCGGATGAATTCGACTGGGTTGATGCCCTGCCACAACAAATGGCTCGGGTCGAAGTTAAAGCCGAACTCCTCGCGGTAGCCGATCGCTTCAAGGGCCCGCTCGGTCGTGTAGATGTCATACGCGATTTCCGTCGGGTGGACTTCCAACGCGAACTTGATGCCGCACTCGCCGAAAACGTCCAAAATCGGGTTGAACCGCTCGGCGAACAGCTTGAAGCCGGCGTCGATCGCCTTGGGCGGAATCGGCGGATAGGAATAGAGCAAATGCCAAATGCTCGAACCGGTGAAACCGTTGACCACTTTCACGCCGAGCTTCTGGGCGGCGCGGGCCGTGTTTTTCATCTCTTCGATCGCTCGGGCGTTCACTTCGGCCGGATTGCCGTTGCCCCAAATGTAGTCGGGCAAAATCGACTTGTGCCGCTCGTCGATCAAATCGCAAACAGCCTGGCCGACCAAGTGGCCGCTGATCGCGAATACTTGCAGATTATTCTTTTCCAGCAACTCGCGTTTCTTCGCGCAGTAGTCGGGTTGGCTCATGGCCTTGTCGACCTCGAAGTGGTCGCCCCAGCAGGCCAATTCCAAACCATCAAAACCGAAATCCTTGCATTTACGAGCCAATTCAGCCACGGGCAGGTCTGCCCACTGGCCGGTGCAGAGAGTAACCGGTCGAGTCATGTTGTACTCCTGTTAAATATACGGGGAATGTCCGGTATTCTCGCGAAAACGGCAAGGGTATGCAAGTAGCGGGATGGCTTTCCGTTCTCAGTTTTCAGTATCCATGATCAATTATTCGGGCAACAACTCTTGTGCCTGCTTACGAACGCCGTTTCCGGCTTTCCTTTTTTCCACTTTCCCATTTTCCCTCTTACACGGAACTTTGGGGAACGGAAAGCTCTGGGCTGCTTCTCTTATTTCCCCCTACTATTTACCCGATTCGCGTGTTTTGACATTGACCCAACCCCCCATTGCATTACAATGCCCGAACCCCAGACCCTAGACTGATTTGCCCCCTATTTATTTTGAAATTTGGCATGAACGAACCGACTCCCCAACAACCGGCCAGTACCGAAGCCACACTAGAAGCTGCTCGACGCGACAAACTGCGCAAGATACAAGAGCTAGGCAAAGATCCTTGGGGCGTTCGCTTCGACGATCATCAGCCGATCGGACAGATCCGTGCCCGCGAGTGCGAAATCACCACGGACCCGGCTGTCGACGCAGAACATCCGCCCGAGACGCATGGCCCGAAGGTTCGAGCCGCCGGCCGCATTGTTTTGCGTCGGCCCTCGGGCAAGGTCCATTGGCTCCAGATTCGCGACTGGT
>CAYWGR010000218.1:0-8166 GCA_964458015.1 uncultured Planctomycetaceae bacterium | reverse complement strand
CAGGGCGCCGTCTCGGCACCAACGGCAAGGCGATTCTTCGCATACGCTCGATACCGAAGCTTCACCGGCGGATTCATTGCTCGCGGCCGGGGCTGGGGCAGCGGCTGCCGGAGCTGCGGGGGCCGGCGCCGCCGGCTTCGCATCCGCAGGCGACGCACTCGCACCTCCTTGCTGCTCGGCGTAATAATCATAATCATACGCCGTTTGCCGTACCGACGACGGCATCATGACCTGCGGGGTGTATTGGGCCGTCGCCTCGACGGCAGTCAATAGCCCCAGCGTGACTGCAAAAAATGTGGGACGTCCAATCTTCCTGATCTGGTGCTCCAAATTCGGGTCTGAGGGTATTCTTGGTGTGTAGCCGACGAACAAATTTCGGCCGGAACTGTCGGATATCACAGCCGCGCATGGCACCAGTCGCAGGCCGCTTCCGATCTCTAGCCACTTTTTCCTATCGTCGCCCAGACCAACCTGAATTTACAGGAAAGAAGGCATAAATGGCACAAACGGCCATTATGGCAGGCGAAAGTGTTAAACTTTAACGCCAAGGCAGAGTATTTCGGACTACGCTACGTCCGAAAAAAGGGCATCCACGAATGGTTCAGCCTCGAACAAGGCCAAATCCTCCGCCGATTCGCCTACGCCAATGTACTTCACAGGCAGACCGACCTGCTTGCGAATGGCTACGACGACACCCCCTTTGGCAGTGCCGTCGAGCTTGGCCAACACCAAACCCGTGCAACGCACAGCTTCGGTGAAGTGTTTCGCTTGGCTGATGCCGTTTTGCCCCGTCGTGGCGTCGAGGACCAAAAGAACTTCGTGCGGAGCCTCGGGAATCTGTTTGCCCAACACGCGGTGGATTTTGCTCAATTCCTGCATCAAGGTATGCTGCGTTTGCAGCCGGCCCGCCGTATCGACAATGCACACGTCGGCGCCAAGCTCCAGGGCGCGGGCTACCGTGCGATGCGCAACGCTGGCCGGATCGCTGCCCGCCGGGCCAGTGACGATTTCCGCCCCCAGCCGGCCTGCCCAAATGGTCAATTGTTCGACGGCCGCCGCACGGAACGTATCGGCGGCGCCCAGCACCACCCGCCGGCCGTCGCTTTGGAACATTTTCGTCAACTTTGCAATCGATGTGGTTTTGCCGCAGCCATTCACGCCGGCCACCATCACAACCGTGGGGCCGCTTCCGGCAAAGCGGATCGGCTCGGGCGGTTGAGCCATCAACGTCTTCAGTTTCTTCTTAATCTCGTCGATGATTTCCGACATGTGAACCATGCGCGCGCGAAACGCCGCGCCGATGTCGTCCACAAGCTCTTGCGAGGCTTCGACGCCCATGTCGGTTTTGACCAGCGCCTCGAATAGCTCTTCCAAAAACGCCGCATCGACCAGACGCCCCTCCGACTTGAACAAGTCGCGGATGTCCGTGCGCAGCAACTGCGTTGTTTTCTTCAGACCCTGTTTTAGCTTGTCGAATAGGCCCATAAGTAGTGGCTAGTGATTAGTGGCTCGTGGTTAGTGGCTGAAATTGGTGTTTCACTGGCCACTGACCACCGGCCACTAGCCACTTGTTTCCTTGTTGTGCATTACCTTGTCTAATATCCCGTTGACGAATTGCGACGATTGGGCGGAGCCGAAGCGCTTGGCCAATTCCACGGCCTCGTCAATGGCCACGCGGTCGGGCGTGTCGCCATGAAGCAGTTCGTAGGCCCCCAGTCGCAATACGTTGCGGTCGGTGGCTGCCATTCGTTTCAAACTCCAATTCGCGGCACTCTCTTCCAACACTACGTCGATTTCTTCTCGATTCCGCCGTACTCCGGCCACCAATTCCCGAGCAAACGCCGCCAGCTCGTCCTTGCGCAATCGCTGCGAGATCAATTGATCGCTGTCGGCCGGATTGTTATGTGGATTCAGATCGTCCTGGTATAAAACCTGGAACGCGACTTCTCGAGCTCGACTGCGGCTGGTCATGGAAGGGGGGGCTAGGGATTAGAGACTAGAACTTGAAAAGCCACTTGCGGCTTCGCACGCTCCTGCTATTTCTCCGGGATTTTTTTCAAAAGATCAACCATTTCCAACGCCGCTTCGGCACAATCGACGCCTTTGTTGCCAAGCCGCACATCGGGACCGTCTTTGCCCGTCGTGGCTGCCTGGCCGCCGGATCGCGCGATGGCCTGCTCAAGCGTGTTGCACGTCAAGATGCCGAACAGCACCGGCAATCCGTAATGGACGCCGATCTCGCATAATGCCATGCTTACCGCCCGATTGATATGCTGGTCGTGCGTCGTTTCGCCGCGAATGACCGCTCCCAAACAAATGATCGCGGCATAGCGGCCGCTGTCGGCCAATCGGTTGGCCGCCGTTGGGATCTCGAATGCGCCGGGCGTCCAGACCACATCGATTTTTTCATCCGCAACGCCATGAGCGACGAGCGTTTGCACCGCCCCTTCCATGAGCCGTGTGGTAATGGTCTCGTTAAACCGCGCCACGACAATGGCAAATCGGCCCGCCGAAGCTGCAACGGTTCCTTGGTAGATATTTGGCATGGCTTGAATCGCGCAACAAGTGGCGGATGACCGGTGATTAGTGGCTAGTGGTTAGTGGTTAGTGGCTAGTGGCTAGTGGTTAGTGATTAGTGGCCGGCAATGAGGGGTCGGATTAGGAAAAGCAGCGAATAAAACAAATCGCCAAATCCCCAATCAACAAATCCAAAATCCCCAACCCCACTCCCCGGCCTCTCTTTCCTACATCGATTTCATATTCATACTCATCAAAAACTCGGCATTGCTCTTCGTCTTTTGCAATCGAGTAGTCAACAACTCCATCGCGTCGGGCGGATTCATGTCGTTCAACACCCGTCGTAAAATATTGACGCGGCGATGCTCCTCGGGATCGAGCAACATCTCTTCCTTCCGCGTCCCGCTGCGGTTGATGTCGATGCTCGGCCATATGCGCCGATCGACCAACTTGCGGTCCAATACGATCTCCTGGTTGCCGGTGCCTTTGAATTCCTCGAAAATCACTTCGTCCATGCGGCTGCCCGTTTCAACCAGCGCGGTGCCGATCACGGTCAGCGAGCCGCCTTCCTCGACCTTGCGGGCCGAGCCGAAAAACCGCTTGGGCCGGGTCAACGCGTTGGCGTCCACGCCGCCCGAAAGCAGTTTGCCCGACGGCGGACATTCGGAATTCCACGCCCGGGCCAATCGAGTAATCGAATCGAGGAAAATCAAGACGTCGTAACCGTATTCGACCATGCGCTTGGCTTTTTCCAGCACCATTTCCGATACTTGGATATGCCGCGTGGCCGGTTCGTCGAACGTCGAGCTGACCACCTCGCAGTTCGACCCCTTCACCTCGCGTTCCATGTCGGTGACTTCTTCCGGCCGCTCGTCGATCAGAAGCATGAACACGTACAGGTCCGGATAGTTCTTCAACGCGGCTTTGGCCATCTTCTGCATCAAGATCGTTTTACCGGCCCGAGGCGGACTGACGATCAGACCGCGCTGACCGAAGCCGATCGGCACAATCAAATCGACCACGCGCATCTCGATTTCCTCGGGCACCGTTTCCATAACAATGCGCATATCGGGATGCAGAGGGGTCAATTCGTCGAATGGAACTTTCGAGGAAAGCAGATTGGGATCTTGGTAGTTGATCGCTTCCACGCGCAAAAGGGCGAAATAACGCTCGTTTTCCTTCGGCGGACGAATTTGGCCCGAAACGACCGCTCCAGTCTGCAACCCGAAACGGCGGATCTGGCTCGGCGATACGTAGATATCGTCCGGGCAGGAAAGGTAATGATAATCGGGACTGCGCAAGAAGCCGAACCCGTCGGGCAAAACTTCAAGGGTGCCTTCGCCGTACATCAGCCCGTTGAGCTTCACGCGCTCCTTCAGAATGCGGAAGATCAAATCCTGCTTCTTTATGCCGGCGTAATCGGTCAGATTCTCGCGGCGGGCTTCCTCGATCAACTCAGCCATCGTCATGCGCTGCAGTTCGGCGATGTGGGTATCGCCCGACTGCTTGATCTTCTCGTAGCGGTCGCGCAGCTCGTCGCGCCCGGCCTTTCCCTCGGCGGCGATTTCCTCGGCCAAGGAAAGCGGCTCTTCCCTCTCTAACGCACGCAACGCTTCTTCCACGCCGGGCGAAAGCGATTTCGCCGCATCCCTGCGATCCTCGCGGGGATTGTTTTCGGAAGGTGATTCTCTGTCGCCGTTCATGGTTCTCTCTGCTCCTGAATAGTCGCTCGTTGCCGACACGCGGAAGGTGTCAGCGGGGTGACGCTTTCGTTCTGTTCCGTTTTAGAAAAGTGGAAAATTACGATCTGTAAATTGTGTTTTGTTCCCCTTCACGGGATCCTGATGCCATTCCTCTCTCTCGGATATGCTTCGAGGATGGGTTCAATAAGGCAGGAATCAAGGGACAAGGGACGCCCAAAACTGCTCGACTTGAGCTTGCGTCCGCTCGGGAGGACCGGAGTTATCTATTATCACATCGGCACGCGATCGCTTGCGCTCCAACGATTCCTGAACGCCCTCACGGGCCTCAAAACCCTCTTTATCCCACCCTCGGGCAATCGCCCTTTGCAGCCGCAATTCCTCGGGTGTATCCACAAATACGACCTTCTCACACCATTGATCCCAACCTGTTTCCAATAACAACGCCGCGTCCAAAACAACCCAGGGCGCACCGGCCGCCGTCAATGGACCGGTTTGCCGCCAGATTCGGCGAGCAATCTCGGGGTGGGTCAATTGTTCCAGAAATTTTCGGTCTTTTTCCCCTTTTTCGCCCGGGGTAAAAATCATCTGCGCAAGCCGCTCCCGGTCGATATGGCCGTCCGGCCCAAAAACAGCTTCTCCCCAGCGCCGCCGCACGGCCGCCTCGATATGCGGCTGCCGCAACACCGCATGGCCTGTCCGATCGGCATCAAGAACTCCGGCCCCCAATGCTGCAAACTGTTGAGCCACCAAGCTCTTGCCGCTCGCGATGCCGCCTATGATTCCTAGAATTCGCATGGAAGTGGTAATTTGAAGATAGTGGTCCGTGGCCAGTAGAAAAGCAAGTGGATATCAGACTGATCCAAAAACCCGCACTGCTCTTGTATAAGCATAACCCAGAAACTTAATCGCAATTGTCCTTAACCAACCACCAGCCACTAATCATTAGCCGCTACAGATTATTCACTTCTTCGGCCGCCGCCCAATCGGGGCCGGCCTTGATATCGACTTTCAGGGGAACCGCCAACGCGGCAACACCCGTCATTTCCGCCGTGACAAGTTCAGCCAACGGGCGAAGTTGACCGGGGGGAACCTCAAAGATCAACTCATCGTGGATTTGGAGTAGCATCTTGGCCGGCAGGCGTTCCGTTTGCAGCCGACGGTGGATCGCAATCATCGCTAACTTGATAAGATCCGCCGCCGAACCCTGGATCACCGTGTTGACGGCTGTACGCTCGGCAAGATTCCGCTGCCGATTGGCACCTTCGCGCACGCCGCTAATCGCCCGGCGACGTCCCAGGATAGTCTTAACATACCCCTTTTCACGACATTCAACTAGTACCTGATCGAGGAATTTCTCGATGCCCGGATACCCCTCGAAGTAGCTGTTGATAAACTTTGCCGCTTCTTCCTGGCTGATCCCCAGCCCCCGGGCGAGCCCAAAGGGACTTTGCCCGTAAATTACCCCGAAATTCACTGCTTTTGCGGCACGACGCATCTCTGAAGTGACACTTTCGAGGGGAACGCCATTTACTTGGCTCGCCACGCGGGCATGAATATCCTCATCCCGAGCAAAAGCCTCGCAGAGCTGCTCGTCGCCCGAATAATGCGCCAGCACCCGCAGCTCGATCTGCGAATAGTCCGCCGCCATCAACACCCACCCTTCCGGGCCAGGCACAAATGCCGAGCGAATTTCCCGGCCCTCTTGCGTGCGGACGGGGATATTCTGCAAGTTCGGATCGCTCGAACTCAGCCGTCCGGTGGCCGCCACCACTTGGTTGAACGAGGCATGGACGCGCCCTGTCTCCGGACAAACCATTTCCGGCAACGCATCGACATACGTGCTCTTCAGCTTGGCGTACTGCCGATATTCCAGCAACTTGGCCGGCAAGGGATGCAACAGCGCCAACTCCTCCAACACTTCCGCGTCCGTGCTGGGACCGGTCTTGGCTGTCTTCTTAACCACGGGCAGCTTCAAATCGGTAAACAACAATTCCTGAAGTTGCTTGGGCGAAGCCAAGTTCAATCGTCGGCCCGCCAAGGCGTAAATTTCTTCCTCCAGCCCCGCCATCCGTTCGCCGTAATGCCGGCTCAACTTAGCCAGCCGCGCAACGTCCACGCAAATGCCGTTGTATTCCAACTCGACCAACACATCGACCAACGGCATTTCCAAGGTGCGTAGCAGGTCGGCAAGTCCTGCTTCTTCCAGCTTCTTTTCCAAGATCGGCCGCAACCGCACCGGCAGCCATGCGTCCTCGGCGGCATAGTCGGCCACAAGCCGTGTCGAAACCTCATCCATCCGACGCTGATCCTTGCCACGGCCGATCAATTCCGTAATCTTGATCGTCTCATGGCCCAAATACGTTTGCGCCAACTCATCGAGGTTATGATTCCTACGTCCTGCTTCCAACAGATAGCTGGCGATCATCGTGTCGAACGCCGTGCCTCGCAACTCGACGCCCGCCGAACGCAACACGACCATGTCGTACTTCAGATTCTGCCCGATTTTTTCGACCGTCGGATCTTCAAAAATCGGTTTCAACGCCGACAACGTTGCTGAAACGTCGAGATGCCGATCGCCCTCGGGCGAACGAACGGGCAAATACCACGCCTCTCCCTCATTCCAAGCGAAAGACATGCCGACCAGCTTTGCCCAACGCGGCCGAACACTCGTCGTCTCCGTATCGAACGAAAACGATTTCCGCTGCCGTAGTTCACTGAGAAACTCCTCGAACGCCTCCGGTGTATCAACCAGATGAGCAACAAACGGAAGAGCCGGCGGAGGAAGAGCTGAATCTTGGATCGGCGATTCCTCGGGCTCTTTCGCCTCTCTTGTCTCCCGCCCCACGTCCCCCGCCTCCAATCCCCTCGCACCAGCTAACGCCGTCAGTTTCTGCCCGATGCCACGAAAACCAAAATCATGGAACAGCGCCAGGGCCGCATCCAAATCAATGCCGCCCACGCGACCGGCGTTCCAGTCAATCGCCAGTGGAACGTTGACGTCCAAACGCACCAAGTCACGGCTCAACAGCGCCTGCTGCCGAAACGCAATCAAATTCTCCTTACGCTTGCCCTTCGGCATTTCAGGCGCGTGGTCGAGAACGGCATCAAGCGTGCCGAACTGTTCCAACAATTGCCGGGCGTATTTCGGCCCGATCAAAGGCACCCCCGGCACGTTGTCCACCGAATCGCCCACGAGGGCCTGAAAATCGACCACCTGTTCCGGTGCAATCCCCCATTCCTCGCGCACCTTCTCACGATCGAAAATCTCGTTTTTGCGGATGTTGAAGACTTTGACGCGATCCGTGATCAACTGCCGACAGTCTTTATCGCCGGTTACCAGGTAACACTCGCCGCCGAGTTCCTCGGTCAGCCGGGCAACGGTTGCCAAAACGTCGTCGGCCTCGTAAGTCTCGCAGTAAATCGCCGGTATGCCCAAGGTTTCAATCACGCGGCGCACCGCCGGAATCTGCGGCACGAGATCCACATCCATCTCACCCCGCTGAACTTTGTACTGATCGTACATCACGTGGCGAAACGTTTTACCGGGCAGGTCGAATGCGCAGAATAAGTAATCCGGCTTTTTTTCCTCCAGCAGGAATAGCATATCCCGCGTAAAACCGTAAACAGCCCCCACCGGTTCGCCCTTCGGGCTGGTCATTTCCGGCAATGCATGAAACACCTGATGGATCAACGAGTGTGAGTCGATCACCCAGACCGTTTTACCCACAAGGGATGTAGGACTAGAAGAAATGAGCGAAGGCCCCGGAGCAAGATGCAAGGAATCAGCCGCAGCAGCTACTTCCGCCTCCCCTCGCCCGGAAGAAGAATCGGGACTAGGCACAGACTCGATGCTAGGGGCAGACTCTATCTCCCCTCGCCCGCAAGCGGGAGAGGGGCCGGGGGTGAGGTCATTTATCTCCCCTCGCCAGCAAGCGGGAGAGGGGCC
>CAYWGR010000217.1:0-8262 GCA_964458015.1 uncultured Planctomycetaceae bacterium | reverse complement strand
GGCCATGCCCAAGGACGATCCCGGGCTGTTGGAGCAAATCGTCGATGGCATCACAACCGGCTGCATCGACGCCGACAGTGCTTTGCTCGGCGGCGAGACAGCCATCTTGCCCGACCTATACGCGCCCGGCGATTACGATTTGGCCGGTTTCTGCGTCGGCGTGGTTGAAAAAGAGCGCGTGATCGACGGCCGGGCCATCGAGCCCGATGACTTGGTCATTGGCGTGGCCTCGACCGGCTTACACTCGAACGGCTACAGCTTGGCCCGAAAAATCGCTTTCGACATCGCCGGGCATAGTGTCAACGATTACGTGGAAGAGCTTGGCGAAACGGTGGGCGACGCATTGCTGACACCGACGCAAATCTATGTGCGCCCGGTGCGAAGCGTACTAAATTACTACCGCGTGAAGAACGTGGTGCATGGCATCGCCCACATTACCGGCGGCGGCCTGCATGAAAATCTGGAACGCATCGTGCCGCAAGGCATTCGCGTCGTGATCGACCGGGGCACTTGGCCGGTTCCGCCAGTGTTTACCTGGCTACAGCGATTGGGCGAAGTGGATCAGGCCGAGATGGATCAGGTGTTCAACATGGGGCTTGGTTTGGTGATGATCGTTGCCCCGTTTTATGCCGAAAGTATTCGCACCCAGATGGCCCGCTGCGGAATGAAAAGCTGGTTGATCGGGCACGTCGAGAAGGGCGAACATGGCGTAGCTTGGGGCAAGGCGTAAGCGTCGGCGGCCCGAGGAATGCCCGACGACGACAGATTTTGCCGTTTCTGTTGTATAATTGGGTACTGTGTCGCTGTTTTCACCCCGCATACCCACGAAAACGCTTACGGACCTGTGCCGGCGTTTGAGCACTGCGCTTTCAGCCGGCATCGACGCGCGGACCGTTTGGTCGCGCGAGGCCGAGCGGGCGCACGGTCATTTGTGCCGTCATTTGACCGACGTTAGCTTGGCGATCAATAAAGGCCGTTCGCTGGCCGATGGTTTTAGAACCACGGGCGATTTTTTCCCGCCGCTTTTTCTCGAAATGATCGAGCTGGGCGAAAAGACGGGACATCTCGACGAAGTCTTGGCCCAACTGGCCGACCATTATCAGAACCAGCTTGAAATGCGACGTAGTTTTCTGGCAGCCATCGCCTGGCCAATGGTGCAATTGTGTTTGGCAACGATCATCGTCGGTTTTTTGATATGGGTCATGGGCATCCTGCGCGAAATGACCCGCAGCAAGGATCTCGATTTGCTGGGTTTCGGCCTGATCGGCAATCAAGGACTGGCGATTTATGTGGTTTTCGTTAGTCTAGTCGCCACGGCAGTTTGGCTGATGATTCGAGCAGCAAGCCGCGGACTGGTCTGGACGCAGCCGATCCAGCGTTTCGTTCTCCACTTGCCTGGCCTCGGCCGACCGCTGCAAACGATGGCTCTTGCGCGATTGGCTTGGTCGATGAACGTTACGATGAACGCCGGCATGGAGCTTCGACAGGCGTTGCAGCTAAGCCTTCGAAGCACGCAAAATGCGTTTTTCATGGATCAGATTCCCATTATCCTGGCAGGCATCTCGGCCGGCAATTCGATCCACGAATGCTTTTCCTTGGCCGGCGGATATCCCGAGGAATTTCTCGACACCTTGGCCGTCGGCGAGCAAAGCGGCCGGGTCGTCGAGTCGATGGGCACCCTGGCCCGGCAGTATCAAGAACGCGCCAGGGCGGCCATGGGCATTTTAACCTCCATTGCCGGGTGGTTCGTTTGGGCCGTAGTCGCCGCAGTCATCATCGCCCTGGTTTTCCGACTCTTTTCTTTTTATTTGGGCATGATTAACGATGCCGGAAAGCTTTGAAAAGTGCTATATTTACCAAATGTTATTGATCTCCAGGCAGTTATTGAGCCGAGGCCGACCAACGGGAGGCCGGAAAATCAGCAAAAAACGCATACACAACGGATCATTGGCAACCTAGACATCAATAAACTGGTTTCCAGCACGGTTTCGTGAATAGAAAAAATTGATCGTGCTTGCCGGCCTGCTCTTCGAGTTGGCGCCCGCCGATCCATCCAATAATCCATTTCCACTGACATCAGAATTACTTCCAAGGACTTTTCATGCGTACATTTCTCGTAACCGGCGGAGCTGGATTTATTGGGTCGCATATCGCCGAGACGCTCGTCCAACGCGGCGACCGAGTTCGCGTGCTCGATAACCTATCGACGGGTTTTGAAGCGAATATGGCCTCGTTCCGCGATAAGATCGAATTTATTCAAGGCGATGTGACCGACGCCGCGGTTGTGGATCAAGCGGTGAAAGGTGTGGATTGCGTGTTCCACGAAGCAGCGTTAGCCTCGGTGCCGGCAAGTTTGGAACGGCCGCTGGCAAGCCATGCCGCATGTGCCACGGGTGTGGTCACAATCCTGGACGCCGCCCGGCGAGCGGGCGTGCGCCGCGTGGTTTACGCCGCAAGCAGCGCCGCCTACGGCAATCAGCCCACCAGCAGCAAACGCGAGACCGATCTGCCTGCACCGCTGTCGCCTTATGCCGCCGCGAAATTAGCCGGCGAGTTATATTGCCAAGCGTTCTGGTCCAGTTTTCAGCTCGAAACCGTGGCCATCCGGTATTTCAACGTATTTGGCCCTCGGCAAGATCCAAACAGTCAATACTCGGCCGTCATCCCCTTGTTCATCACGGCAATGCTCGCGGGCCGTCAGCCCGTGATTTACGGCGACGGACATCAGTCACGCGATTTTTCGTTCGTGGCCAATGTGGTTCATGCCAATCTATTGGCTGCCGATGCCCCGAACGTCGCGGGGCGAACAATCAACGCGGCCGATGGCCGGTCGATCGATCTTCTAATGCTGTTGGCTGCGCTCAATCGCCAATTAGGATTAGACGTAAAGGCGAAATTCGCTCCTGCAAGGCAAGGCGACGTGCGCGAGAGCCAAGCCGACATCTCACTTGCCCGACGGTTGCTCAACTACGAGCCGCAAGTGGATTTCGAGGAAGGTCTCAAGCGTTCGATCGACTACTACAAGCAGATTGCTTAGTACTTCAGATCGAAGCGGATGCCTTTTTGGATGCCTTCGGCGTCCAAGGCGACTTCCTGGCCAATGGTGGTTTCCATGTTGTATTTGGCCGGAATTTTTTCGCCGGCCTTCGTGACTTCCACGCGATAGAGGCCGGGGGCCACGCCGGGCGGATCCGACCGATCCTTCGTCGGAACGCTGATCATGGCCACGCCGTTCTTATCGGTCTTACCAGTGGCTGTTTTGACGTTTTCGCCCAAGAACTTCTCGGGTACGAAATTCACCTCGGCATTGGCCAAGGGGCGGCCGTTCCGCAGCACGGTGCAACTCATCGACATGCGGCCGAGCTTCGAGTCTTGCCACTGCTTGACGCGGGCAGTGATTTTTGCGGCCGTGATCGCATTTTCACCCGAGGGATCTATTTGTTTGATGGCGGCCTTCAACGCCGGGCACTTGTCTAATTCGGCGCCGCTGATTTTGCCGTCACGGTCGGCATCGTACATCTCGACGGCCTGGGAACCCGCAGCCGAGGCATCGATAGACGGCGGATGCAGCCGGGAAGGTCCCTTGGAACAACCCGTGGACAAGACCAAACCAATAGCCAACATGCAGCCGGTCATCGCGCGAAAAGACATGGCCCAGATACCTTTCCTAGCAGGAAGCAAGAGATAAAGAAGAAATCATACAATTAAAGTAACCTAACGCGCCGCTCATACGGCGTCAACCTGGGGGGATGGCCGGACTCCGTGGCCGATTGTGGCGGTTTGCATGTTGCGGCAGTTTTCATGCACGCCGAGAAATTACCTACTTGCGTCGTTCGTAGGTCCCTATCAGTGCGCCTTCCGCCAGGATGTGGCCATCCATCTTTTCCAGCAGCGTTTTTTTGTCCCAGCCTGCTTGTTCTTCCAAGGCCGCGTCGAGGGCATAAAGCTTAAAATAATAGTGATGCACCCCATGCCCCGGCGGAGGCATGGGACCGCGATAGCCAAGGTTGTCGCCGGCCGGCCATGAGTTTTTGCCCTGAAGTACGCCGTGGGGTTCTTTGGGCTTCGACTTGCGCGGAATGCCCTCGGGCAACCCTTTGGCGTCGGCGGGGATCTTGTAGAGAACCCAGTGAACCCAAGGCTCGTCCGTCGGGGCGTCGGGATCGTCGCATATCAGGGCCAACTCCTTGGTTCCTGCGGGAACGTCGGACCAGACCAGAGGGGGCGAAACGTCGGCCCCTTCGCCGGTAAATTTCTTCGGGATCGAATGACCTTGCGTAAACGCCGAACAGGTGATCGAAAGCGACATCTTATTGCCTCCACGTGAATTGGCTGCTTGTGCCGACGCCGGTCGCCCGCCGCGTGATTCTCCGGCCTTCGAGCAACCGCTCATCCAGCCAAGAGACATGACGAAGCCGAGCATTACCACCGCATAAGAAAAGAGAACACCGAGCAAGATTCTTCGCATGGCATTATCCTTATACTTCGGCTGGTTGGGTGCTGCAAGACCCCCGGAGAGAGCTGCGGAAATGAATTTCCAAGCTCCAAGGCCCAATGTTCAATGTTCAATGGCTGATGGCTGAAAGCTGATAGCTTCTGTCCTTACCCCTTTACCACTCCCAGCGGCCGAAGCCTTGCAACTTTGCGCGCCAAACCGGCGCGATGAACCACATCGACCACCATGTCCACGTCTTTGTAGGCGGCCGGTTGTTCCTCGGCCAGTCCTTTCCAGTTGCGGCACTTGGCGATGATCCCCTCTTGGGCCAATTCGCGGTCGATCCGCCGGCCTTGGGCATGTTGAACGGCAGCCGTGCGGCTCATTACCCGGCCGGCGCCGTGGCAGGTCGTGCCGAAGGTTTTTTTCATGCTGTCGGGCTGGCCCACGAGTACCCAACTCGCGCGGCCCATGTCGCCGGGGATGATGACCGGCTGGCCGATCGAGCGATACTGCTCGGGCACGTCGGGATGTCCTGCCGGAAACGCCCGAGTGGCTCCTTTGCGATGTACGCACAATGTGCGCAGTTGCCCTTCTACTTCATGCTCTTCGAGTTTGGCGATGTTGTGGGCCACATCATAGATCAGCATCATATCGAGGTCCGGCCAGTCGCGACCGAAAAAGTCGGCAAAAACCTCGCGGGTTTGCCACATCAATAGTTGCCGGTTTGCCCAGGCGTAGTTGGCCGCGCAACGCATTGCGCCGAGATACTCTTGGCCCTCGGGGCTATGAACCGGCGCACAGGCCAACTGCCGATCGGGCAGTTCGATGCCGTATTTGGCCGGTGCTTTACGCAACGCAACCAAGGCGTCGTCGCACACCTGATAACCGAGTCCCCGCGAGCCCGAGTGGATCATTACGCAGATACCGCCCTTCACGAGTCCCATGGCCTGGGCGGCCGGTTCGTCGAAAATTTCTTCGATCAGTTGGACTTCAAGAAAATGGTTGCCTGAACCGAGCGTGCCGCATTGATCGCCGCCGCGCTGCATTGCCCTTGTGCTGACGAAATCGGGCCGGGCGTCTTCCAAGCAGCCATGTGCCTCGGTGTGTTCGATGTCGTTCGGCGTGGCCCAACCGCGTGAAATCAAATAGCGCGATCCTTCGACCAGCAAATGTTTCAATTCCTTGTGGTCGAACAGATACGAGCCGCCTTCGCCGACGCCCGCCGGGATGCGGTGATACAGGGCATCCATCAATTTGCCGATTCGAGACTGCACCTCTTCCCGCATCAAATTGGTGCGCATCAGACGCACGCCGCAATTGATATCGTATCCTACTCCGCCCGGTGAAACGACGCCGCCCTGGGCAGGATCCGACGCCATGACGCCGCCGATGCAAAAACCGTATCCCCAATGGATGTCGGGCATGGCAAGACTGGCCATCTGGATGCCCGGCAAAAACGCAACGTTGGCCACTTGTTCCGGGGCTTGGTCCGAACGGATTTGCGCAATGAGCCGCTCGTCGGCAAAGATGCGGCCTTCGACCTGCATCCCGATTTTATAACTCAAAGGGATTCGCCAGCAACATTCGTCGATTTGCTCTAACGGTCCCGCATAGCCTTGCTTGCTCATGGTTGGATGATCCGAGGGGTGTAGTTTTCGGTCTGTGCAGTCTGCGTGGAAATCAAAAAACTAAATAGGTCCACATCATAGCAAAAGTGCCGGCGAGGTAACGACCGCCGGCAATTGCGTGCTTGCAAGTTTGCGGCACTTTCGATTATTCGCGGTTTTATTTAGACGTCCACAACGACTTCGGCCTGCCATTGGCCGGCGACTTGCTCGACCTTCAAACCGCACCAAGTAATGGCTTTCACTTCGGCAGCGATATGATGCCGGGCCGGATTGATCGACTCGCCCCAGGCCGTGGCCGCAAGCCCCGCCGGCCCCACATCGACGCGATATTCGGCCAGCACCAGACGTTTGGCATGAAACGTATAGAGCAGTTCCGCAAGCCAATCATGCAGCAGTTCTTCACAATCTTCGCCGGGAATGTAGAACGATGCTTCTTCGACAGGCCGGACGGCATCGAGGTTCGCCACCATGACCGAGAACAGGCCGCGCGCGGCGTCGGCGAACAATTCGTTCAAGCTGACGGCGCGTGCCCGAATCCCGATATCGGCAGTATGTTCAAAGATTTCAGCCATGACTCGGCAATTGTAGCTGCTTGGCGGAGAATAGCCAGCAACCGCGAAACTAACGCATACGGCCGTCGTTGGCCGGCCTCAGACAACCGACCGCACCCCACTTTGGGGTTGATATTTTTTGTCTCCGACTGCCATAGCATCGTTTTTGCATTTTGCGTATGATCTGACCGCTCGGATTCGTCAAGGAGGACGAATATGAACTCGGTTAAAAATTTATTGATACTCGCCGTCTTGGCGACCGTGGGATACGGTGTCTACAAGTCGTTGGCTCACAACAACGTGGACACGGCCCCATCGCCGGAGATCTTGAAAATTGAAATGCCGAGCGTCGGCAGCAAGTCGCCCGGCGGTTCTTTGGCTTTGAGTGGGAAAACCACGGCGCCGGCGTCCATGTCCAACATGCCGTCGCTCGATGCGACCTCACCGCTTGCCGTGCCGCCTTCGATTGCAGCGCCGGCCGGCAGCACTCCCGCAGCCACGCCCGCCATGACGTCGGTTACCCCATATCCTTCGTCCTCGCCTTTGCCTACGCCGTCGGCGAGCCCGTTGGCATCGACGAATCCATTGCCATCAAGCGTATCGAGCCCCACGGCGATTTTAGGCGCGCCGGTAGCGCCGGAAGCATCACTGCCTCCGGCTGCCGAGAATAAAACAGCCTCCGAAGACTTGGTGCGCAACTTGGCTCCGCCGCCAGACATGGTTTCGCCTCCGAGCGCCGCCCCCGCACCTGCTGCACCGGCAGTGCCAGCCGCACCGCCAACCGACATACTTGTGCAAAGCAAGTTCACGGCCTTTATGGATGCTGTGCAGAAAAAACTGGGCGAAGGCAAACTGGCGGAAGCTCATTTGGCCCTGAGCAAACTTTACGACAATCCCGACTTGCCGCCCGAGCAAGCCAAGCAGATCGTCGTTCTGCTGGATCAACTGGCCGGGACGGTGATCTACTCGCGGCAGCACTATTTAGAGCCAGCCTATGTGACGCAACAAGGTGACACGCTCGCCACAATCGCCCAAAAATATAACGTTCCCTGGCAATTGTTGGCACGCATCAATGGGCTGGTGCCGCCGTCCAGCATTTCAAACGCCGATAACCCGATGAAGGATCAACCGCTTCCGACAGGCCGCGAACTTAAAGTCTTGCGAGGCCCGTTTGATGCCGTCGTGCATCTAGGCACGCACGAACTGACGCTCATGCTCCAGAATCGTTATGCCGGGCGTTTCTCGATCGGCGTCGGACGCGATCAGCCAAAACTCGATGGGGCTTATACCGTTCGCGATAAAGCTGCAAGCCCCACCTACTATGGCCCCGATGGCGTGACGATCAATCCAAACGATCCCAAAAATCCCTTGGGCAGCGCCTGGATCGGGCTGACCGACCGCATCGGCATTCATGGATCGAACGATCCCCAAAATATCGGCCGGGATGATAATCGCGGCGCTATCTGCGTCGGCGACCGCGATCTTCAGGATCTCTATGGAATTCTCTCGGTCGGCTCCCGTGTGACGATCCTTCGGTAAAACCGGGGGAAAGTAAAACCGGAAGAAGATCGCCATAAAAAATGGTGGTTTCCACAGCTGCCTCAAAGCGTGCCCCGCGCCGGTGGGGGGGGGGGCGGTGGGGGGG